>NZ_JAOPWY010000107.1 GCF_025965415.1 Nocardioides sp. | reverse complement strand
AGAAGTCCTACTCCAAGGACCGCTACTTCCAGGCCGAGGTCACCAGCGACGACAAGATCGTGCCGGAGGGGATCGAGGGCCAGGTCGCCTACCGCGGCCCCCTGTCCGCGGTCGCCCACCAGCTCGTCGGCGGGCTCAACCAGTCGATGTTCTACGTCGGCGCCCGCACCATCTCCGAGCTGCAGGACAAGGGCCGGTTCGTCCGGATCACCTCGGCCTCCCTCAAGGAGAGCCACCCCCACGGCGTGCAGATGACGGTCGAGGCACCCAACTACGCCGGGAACTGACGCCTTCCACCCGTTCCCCGGAAATCGTTCTGCCCGCCCCTAGGTGACCGGCCGGTGGGGTGGCGTCCGTGGCCAAGCTGCGCACCACCGCACGGCGCGGTCCTCCCTCGCGGGATGGCCGCGCCGTCGTACGTCCGCGGCGGGCCCGTGTCAGGGGGTGAAGCCCGCGCTGGTCGGCGCGGTGCGGCCGAAGACCGCCCGGGCCGGACGGGTGAGCAGGCGTGAGCGGGCCGAGCGACCGCGCTCGGTCGCGACGACGAAGACGCCGGCGTTGCTGCGGGTCACGAGCCCGGGGGAGCGGGTGGCGTCGCCCGACGACTGCACGCGAGCCGGCAGCTGGGAGCGCTGACCCGGCACGGCGGCCCGGACGAGGAGCGCGCCCCGGGCGTCGACCGCCGCCACGTGCAGGCGGCTCGCGATCTCGCCGACCGCGGGGGAGGCGTACGGCGACCAGTCGCCGGCGATGCTCGGGAGCGTGGTCCAGCGACGGCCGACGAGGGCGCGCACCCGCAGGCGCCCGGCGGCGGTGACCTGGTGGACGTACGTCGTGCCGTCACCGGCGGTGGTCACCGCGGGCGTCGACGTGATCGAGGCACCCACGCCGGGCAGGCGGACGAGGCGACCCCGCTCGAGGGTCTGCGCAAAGGTCGCTCCCCGTGCTCCCACGGCGACCAGCAGGGTGCGGCCGGCGCCGTCGCGGCCGAGGACGGGGGCGGCGTGGGTGGCCCACGACGACGGCTTCCCGACGCGCGCGGGTCGGCTCCAGCGACGCTCCTCGGTGAAGCGGCGGGTGACCAGCGTGCCGGTCGGGGAGACGGCGGCCAGCACCGGGCGCGAGGTGCGCGACAGGGCCAGCGCCGGGCTGGCGGTCGGGGCCGAGGCGGCGACGTCGCGGAGCACGAAGCGGGTGCCCCGGAGCGTGCCCGCGAGGACGCGGCCCGAGCGGGTCGTGGCCGCCACCCACGGGTTCGCGCGCCGGTCGAGGGCGAGCGCGGGCGCCGCCAGGGACGAGAACGCCCCGCGGGGGCCGACGACCCGGCTCGGACGCCCGGGACGCGCCACGCGGAGGGTGCCGCCGTCGTCGACGCGGGCGGTCCACGACTCACCGAGTCCGTCGGGCACCGACACGACCGGGCGGTCCGAGCCGATCAGCGGCGAGGGGGCGAGGTCGTCGAGGTGGAGGTAGCGGAAGTCGCCGACCGGCACCGTACGGCTGCCGTAGCCGCCGGGCGTGGCGTGGTTGTACTCCTCGATCGTCACCGTGCCCGGCCCGATGGCGCTCACCCAGGCGACGTGCCCCACGCGGCCGTCGTCGGACTGGGCGACGGCACCGATCGCGGGGACGGAGTCGACGCGGTAGCCCAGGCGCCGGGCCACGTCGTCCCAGTTCCCCGCATTGCCCCAGTGCTCGCCGCCGAAGTCGTTGGCGAAGCCGGGCATCCGGTTGCGCTCCTGCAGCCGCCACGCCACGAAGCTGGTGCAGTTGCGCAGGACGAAGCCCCACGGGTCGCCGATGGAGCCGTCGATCGACCACACCCGGCTCGTGCACACCGGCTTCGGGCCGCGCGGGTCGTAGAGGTGGCCCGAGACCGGGTCGAGGACCGGCGGCGGCGGGGGCGGCGGCTCGACGGGAGCGGGGGTCTCGCCGGGCTTGGTCGGGGCCGAGGGGGTCGGAGTGGGGGTGGGAGTGGGGGTGGGCTCCTCGATCGGCTCCTGCGGCTCGATCGGGCACTGCCCCTGCCAGGCCCACGGGTAGTCGTCCGAGGCCTGCGCGGACGCCGCGCCCACGCCGACCAGGCCGCCTGCGATGCAGACGGCTGCCAGTGCGCGCGCGATGACGCGACCCCCCGTGTTCCCCACGCCATGACCGTAGGGACGGTGCACGGCCCGCGTCCGGGCTTTGGCAAACCTGTTCCCGAGACGTGGACCACAGGCACCCGATCCGAGCGCGCGCCGGCGCCCACGACCCGGCCGATAGGCTGCCCCGCGTGACCGAGATCGAGATCGGCCGTGCCAAGCGCGGTCGCCGCGCCTACTCCTTCGACGACATCGCGATCGTGCCCTCGCGGCGCACCCGCGACCCCGAGGAGGTCAGCACGGCCTGGCAGATCGACGCCTACCGCTTCGACATCCCGGTCCTGGCCGCCCCCATGGACTCGGTGATGTCGCCCTCGACGGCGATCGCGCTGGGCCAGATGGGCGGGCTGGGGGTGCTCAACCTCGAGGGCCTCTGGACCCGGTACGACGACCCGACCGGCCTGCTCGAGGAGGTCGCCGGGCTCCAGGGCGCCGACGCCACCCGGCGGATGCAGGAGATCTACACCGAGCCGATCAAGCCCGAGCTGATCACCGCGCGCCTCAAGGAGGTGCGTGCCGCCGGCGTCACGGTCGCCGGCTCGCTGTCGCCGCAGCGCACCAAGGAGCACGTCAAGGCCGTCGTCGACGCGGGCGTCGACATGTTCGTCATCCGCGGCACGACCGTCAGCGCGGAGCACGTGAGCAGCACCTCCGAGCCGCTGAACCTCAAGGAGTTCATCTACGAGCTCGACGTCCCGGTGATCGTCGGCGGCTGTGCGACCTACCAGGCCGCGCTGCACCTGATGCGCACCGGGGCGGCCGGCGTCCTCGTCGGCTTCGGCGGGGGTGCCGCCCACACCACCCGGACCGTGCTCGGGGTCGCGGTGCCGATGGCCAGCGCCGTGGCCGACGTGGCCGCGGCCCGCCGCGACTACCTCGACGAGTCGGGAGGCCGCTACGTCCACGTGATCGCGGACGGCTCGATCGGCAGCTCCGGTGACATCGCCAAGGCCATCGCCTGCGGCGCGGACGCCGTCATGATCGGCTCCCCGCTCGCCCGGGCGACCGAGGCCCCCGGTCGGGGCTTCCACTGGGGGAGCGAGGCCACGCACGCCGACCTGCCACGCGGCCAGCGCGTGGAGTTCTCCTCCGTCGGCTCGCTGGAGGAGATCATGTTCGGTCCCTCGCGCACCGCCGACGGCACCATGAACCTCGTCGGCGCCCTGCGCCGCGCGATGGCGACCACGGGCTACACCGAGCTCAAGGAGTTCCAGCGCATCGAGGTCGTGGTCCAGGCATGAGCACCCCACGACGTTCTTCTCCTCCGTTCCGCTCCTCCGAGCAATGCCGCAGGGGCCCCGCATGACGCTGGCCAGGGCCCTCGACGCCGACCAGCGCGCCGATGCGCTCCAGCACCTCGCCGAGGGCGAGCTCGACGTCCTCGTCGTCGGCGGCGGCATCGTCGGGGTGGGCGCGGCGCTGGACGCGGTGACCCGCGGCCTCAAGGTCGGCCTGGTCGAGCAGCGCGACCTCGCCTCCGGCACCTCCTCGCGCTCGTCCAAGCTCGTCCACGGCGGCCTGCGCTACCTCGAGATGTTCGACTTCGCGCTGGTCAAGGAGGCGCTGGAGGAGCGCGGCCTGCTGCTGACGCGCCTCGCGCCCCACCTCGTACGTCCGGTGCCGTTCCTCTACCCGCTGGAGCACGCGTGGGAGCGCCCCTACGTCGGCGCCGGCGTCGCGCTCTACGACGGCATGGCGATGACCGGCAAGTACGACATGGGCGTGCCCAGGCACAAGCACATCTTCCGCAAGCAGCTCGCGCGGATGGCCCCGGACATCAGGACCGACACGCTGCACGGGGCGATCCGCTACTACGACTGCCGGGTCGACGACGCGCGGCTGGTCATGACGATCGCGCGCACCGCGGCCAACAACGGCGCGCACGTCGCCACCCGCACCAAGGTCACCGGCTTCCTGCGCGACCCTTCGACAGGCTCGGGACAACAGGGGCGTGTGGTCGGCGTGACGGCCCGCGACCTCGAGGGGCAGCGCGACCTCGAGATCCGCGCGAAGGTCGTCATCAACGCCGCCGGCGTGTGGACCGACGAGGTCCAGCAGCTCATCGGCGGTCAGGCGCAGCTCGACGTCGACGCCAGCAAGGGCATCCACCTCGTGGTGCCGAAGGACCGGATCCGCTCCGAGTGCGGCTTCATCACCAAGACCGAGAAGTCCGTGCTCTTCGTGATCCCGTGGGACCAGTTCTGGATCATCGGCACGACCGACACCGCCTGGGACTTCGACCTCGCCCACCCCGCGGCCAGCAAGACCGACATCGACTACCTCCTCGGCCACGTCAACCGGCTCCTCAAGGACCCGCTCGACCACCGCGACGTGATCGGTGTCTGGGCGGGGCTGCGGCCGCTGCTCAAGCCGATGCGCAAGGAGGGGGAGATGGGCGAGACCACCAAGCTCTCCCGCGAGCACACCGTCGCCAACCCGGTGCCGGGCCTCGTGCTCGTCGCCGGCGGCAAGCTGACGACGTACCGCGTCATGGCCAGGGACGCCGTCGACCACGCCATCCGCGACTTCGCCGCCACGCCCGCCTCGATCACCGACCGGGTGCCGCTGATGGGCGCGTGGGGCTTCGAGGCGCGCACCAACCAGCGGGTCTCGATCAGCCGCTCGTCGGGCCTCGACATCGGCGTGGTCGACCACCTGCTGGGTCGCTACGGCGGCCTGGTCGACGAGGTCCTGGCCCTCATCGCTGAGCGTCCCGAGCTCGGGGAGCCGCTCCCTGGCGCCGAGCACTACCTGCGTGCCGAGGTGCTGTACGCCGTCACGCACGAGGGGGCGCGGCACCTCGACGACGTGCTGGCGCGCCGCACCCGCGTGTCGATCGAGACCTTCGACCGCGGCATCACCGCCGCCCGCCCGGCCGCGGAGCTGATGGCGGAGGCGCTGGGCTGGGACGACGCGCAGCTCGAGGACGAGGTCGACCACTACCTGCGACGGGTCGAGGCGGAGCGGCAGAGCCAGCTGATGCCGACCGACCAGGAGGCCGACGAGGCGCGGGTCAAGGCGCCCGACATCGTCTGAGCAGACGGGTCGGCTGCTGGACGGCCCGCGCGAACCGGGTTGGACAAATGCCCCCAAAGTGTCAAATGTTGGGACGAAGTGACCAACCAGTAGCAAACGTCGACGGGCCCGACCTACGCTGCTCGGATGAGTGAGCAGAGCCCCACCTCAGGCCCGATCACCGACGGCCCCGCAGACCCCGAGCACGACAGCACCGCGGCCTACGGCCTCGACCGCTCGTACGTCGCCGGCCTGACGCGGCGACTGGTCAGCACCAGTGGGGAGACGCACGCTGTGGCCTCGCCGATCGGCCGCACGCCGCTGGCGCACATCCCGCAGTCGAGCCCGGCCGACGTGGCCGAGGCGTTCGCACGGGCGCGCAGGGCGCAGGTGTCGTGGGCGGCCACGACGATCGACCAGCGCGCCGCCGCCCTGCTGCGCCTGCACGACCTGCTCCTCGACCGCCAGGACGACCTCATCGACCTCGTCGTGTGGGAGTCGGGCAAGGCCCGCAAGGACGCCTACCTCGAGGTCGCCCACCTCGCACTGACCGCGCGCTACTACGCGCGCACCGCGCACGATCACCTCGACCCGCGCCGCGTCGGGGGCATGTTCCCGGTCCTCACGAGGGCCGAGGTCCACCGCGTCCCCAAGGGCGTCGTCGGGATCATCTCGCCCTGGAACTACCCGCTCACGATGGCGCTGTGCGACGGCATCCCCGCGCTGCTCGCCGGCAACGCCGTGGTCGCCAAGCCCGACGCGCAGACCATGCTGACGGCCCTGCTGGCCGCGCAGCTCCTCGACGAGGCCGGCTTCCCGTCGGAGCTCTGGCAGGTCGTGGCGGGGCCGGGACCCGAGATCGGCGGCGCGATGATCGCGGCGGCCGACTACATCTGCTTCACCGGCTCGACCGCGACCGGGAGGCTGATCGCGCGCCAGTGCGCCGACCGGCTCATCGGCTGCTCCTTGGAGCTCGGCGGCAAGAACCCCATGCTCGTGCTGCGCGACGCCGACGTGCACCGCGCGGCGGAGGGCGCCGTACGCGGAGTGTTCTCCAACGCCGGACAGCTGTGCGTCTCGATGGAGCGGCTCTTCGTCGCCGACCAGGTCTACGACCGGTTCGTCGATGCCTTCGTCTCGCGGACGCAGGCCATGACGCTCGGTGCCAGCCACGACTGGAGCGTCGACATGGGGTCGCTGATCTCCCAGGCGCAGCTCGACACCGTGACCGCCCACGTCGAGGACGCCGTCGCGAAGGGAGCCCGCGTGCTCACCGGCGGCCGGGCCCGTCCCGACCTCGGGCCCTACGTCTACGAGCCGACGATCCTCGAGGGCGTCTCCGCCGACATGCAGTGCTTCGGCCACGAGACCTTCGGCCCGGTCGTCTCGCTCTACCGCTTCCACAGCGAGGACGAGGCGATCGAGCGCGCCAACGACGGGGCGTACGGCCTCAACGCCTCCATCTACACGCGCGACGGTGCGCGTGGACGGGCGCTCGCGCGCCGGGTGAAGTGCGGCACGGTCAACGTCAACGAGGCCTACGGCGCGACGTTCGGCTCGCTCGGTGCGCCCATGGGCGGCATGCGCGAGTCGGGCATGGGCCGGCGCCAGGGGAGCGAGGGCGTCCACCGCTACACCGAGGCGCAGTCCGTCGCCACGCAGCGGCTGGTGCCGATCGCGCCGATGTTCGGCATGTCGGAGGAGACCAACGCCAAGGTGCTGACGGCCTCTCTGCGCCTCCTCAACAAGCTGGGCCGCCCGTGACGACGCACTACGACGTCCTCGTCATCGGCTCCGGATTCGGCGGCTCGGTCAGCGCGCTGCGGCTGACCGAGAAGGGCTACACGGTCGGCGTGCTCGAGGCGGGGGCGCGCTTCGCCGACGACGAGCTGCCCGCCGACGGCGGCGACGTGAAGAACTTCATCTTCCGTCCCGAGGTGGGCCTCTACGGCATCCAGCGCATCGACCTGGTGCACGACTGCTTCATCCTCGCCGGAGCCGGGGTGGGGGGCGGGTCGCTCAACTACGCCAACACCCTCTACGAGCCGCCGGAGCCCTTCTACAAGGACCCGCAGTGGGCCCACATCACCGACTGGAAGTCCGAGCTCGCGCCCTACTACGACCAGGCACGGCGGATGCTCGGCGTGACGGAGTACGCCCGGACGACGCCCGCCGACGTGGCGATGAAGAAGGTCGCCGAGGAGATGGGCGTGGGCGACACGTTCCACCCGACCCCGGTCGGCGTCTTCTTCGGGGAGCCGGGGCAGCCCGAGGGTGAGACGGTGGCGGACCCGTACTTCGGCGGTGCCGGACCCGACCGGACCACCTGCATCAACTGCGGCTCCTGCATGACCGGCTGCCGCCACAACGCCAAGAACACCTTGGTGAAGAACTACCTCCACCTCGCCGAGCGGGGCGGCGCGGTCGTGCACCCCCTGACGACCGTCACCGACGTGCGCCCGCGCGACGGTGGCGGCTACGAGGTCACCGCCCGCTGGACCAAGGCCAAGTTGTCGCGCCGGAGCGCCGTCAGGACGTTCACCGCCGACCAGGTGGTCTTCTCCGCCGCCGCGATCGGCACGCAGCGGCTGCTCCACCGGCTCAAGGCCCAGGGGTCGCTGCCGCGGATCTCCGACCGGCTGGGCGTGCTGACCCGCACCAACTCCGAGGCGATCCTCTGGGCCACCGCCAACGACGACTCCGTCGACTGGACGGAGGGCGTGGCGATCACCTCCAGCTTCCACCCCGACGAGCACACCCACGTCGAGCCCGTCCGCTACGGCCGCGGCCGCAACGTGATGCCGCTGATGGCGACGGTGCTGGTCGACGAGGTGCTGGGCGAGAAGCGGTGGCGCACGTGGGGCAAGGAGCTGTGGCGCCAGCGCAACGGCCTGCGCGACCTCTACTCGCTGAACACCTGGTCGCGGCGCACCGTCGTCGCGCTCGTCATGCAGACGCTCGACAACTCGATCACCACCGTGTGGAAGACGCGCGGCACGGTCGGCTACATGTCGTCGACGCAGGGCCACGGCGCCCCCAACCCGACCTACATCGCCTCGGCCTACGACGCCGTCCGCCGGCTCGCGCGGATCATGGGCGCCCGGCAGGCCTACGGCGCCGTCGGCGAGCCGCTCGGGATGCCGCTGACCGCGCACTTCATCGGCGGCTGCGCGATCGGCGACTCGGCCGCGACGGGCGTGGTCGACCCCTACCAGCGCGTCTACGGCTACGACGGCCTGCACGTCGTCGACGGCTCCACGGTGTCGGCCAACCTCGGGGTCAACCCGTCGCTCACCATCACCGCGCAGGCCGAGCGGGCGATGGCGTTCTGGCCCAACAAGGGCGAGGCCGACCCCCGCCCCGAGCTCGGCGCGACCTACCGCCAGCTGGCCCCGGTCGAGCCGAAGAACCCCGTCGTCCCGGAGGCCGCGCCGGGCGCGCTGCGGCTGCCGATCGTCGGCGTCAGCTGAATTGGGCCGATCGGGGCCGTAACCACCCCCCGGAGGGGTCGTTGGGTCGAGTGAGGGCTCCGGCAGTCATGCTCCCTCCCAAGGGCCGGAATCCTCGATCTCGGCGCTGTCCTGCAGCAGCTGGGAGCAAGTACCAGGGCCCGATCACCATCCCTCCCCGATCGGGCCCTGGTGCGATTTGCAGCCGACGACGGCGGAGCCGTCGTCGGCGTGGGCAAATCGGATTGAGCAGGCCCGGCACCGCGGAGCGGGGCCGACGGCCGTGTCGAAATCCCCTGATCGATCGCGGAGTGCCCGCCGATAGACTCTCCGCGTGACGCAGCCTGCAGAGCACGACCTGGTCCTCGTCGTCGACTTCGGTGCCCAGTACGCCCAGCTCATCGCGCGACGCGTGCGCGAGGCGCGGGTCTACTCCGAGATCGTGCCGCACACGATGCCGGTGGCCGACATGCTCGCGCGCAAGCCCAAGGCGATCATCCTGTCCGGCGGCCCGTCCAGCGTGTACGCCGACGGCGCTCCCGGCATCGACACCGGCGTGTTCACGGCCGGGGTGCCGGTCTTCGGCATGTGCTACGGCTTCCAGCTGATGGCGAAGGGCCTCGGTGGCGAGGTCGCGCACACCGGCGCCCGGGAGTACGGACGTACGCCGGTCACGGTCTCCGAGCCGGGCACCCTCCTCGAGGGCATCCCCGCCGAGCACAGGGTCTGGATGTCCCACGGCGACTCCGTCGCGCAGGCCCCCGAGGGCTTCACCGTCCTCGCCTCGACCGCCGACACCCCCGTGGCCGCGTTCGAGGACGTGGGTCGCGGCCTCGCCGGCGTGCAGTGGCACCCCGAGGTGCTGCACTCCGAGCACGGCCAGAAGGTGCTCGAGCACTTCCTCCACCACATCGCCGGCTGCCGCCAGACCTGGACGATGCTCAACATCGCCGAGGAGCAGATCGAGCGGGTCCGCGAGCAGATCGGCGACACCGGCCTGGCCATCTGCGGCCTCTCCGGCGGCGTCGACTCCGCGGTGGCCGCGGCCATCGTGCAGCGCGCGATCGGCGAGCGGCTCCACTGCGTCTTCGTCGACCACGGACTGCTCCGCGAGGGCGAGGCCGAGCAGGTCGAGCGCGACTTCGTCGCCGCGACCGGGGTCAACCTCCACGTCTACGACGCCCAGCAGGTCTTCCTCGAGGCGCTCGCCGGCGTCACCGACCCCGAGGAGAAGCGCAAGATCATCGGGCGTGAGTTCATCCGCGCCTTCGAGGCGGCCGAGGCCGCGGTGCTGGGCGAGGCCGCCGAGCACGGCGAGAAGGTCGGCTTCCTGGTGCAGGGCACGCTCTACCCCGACGTCGTCGAGTCCGGTGGCGGGGCGGGCACCTCCAACATCAAGTCCCACCACAACGTCGGCGGCCTGCCCGACGACCTCGAGTTCGCCCTCGTCGAGCCGCTGCGCACCCTCTTCAAGGACGAGGTCCGCCTCGTCGGCGAGCAGCTGGGCCTGCCCGCCGAGATGGTGTGGCGCCAGCCGTTCCCCGGTCCGGGCCTCGGCATCCGGATCATCGGCGAGGTGACCGCCGACCGGCTCGACATCCTGCGCCGCGCCGACGCGATCGCCCGCCAGGAGCTGACCCGCGCGGGCCTCGACCGCGACATCTGGCAGATGCCGGTCGTGCTGCTCGCCGACGTCCGCTCCGTCGGCGTCCAGGGTGACGGGCGGACCTACGGCCACCCCGTCGTCATCCGCCCGGTCACCTCCGAGGACGCGATGACCGCCGACTGGGCGCGCCTGCCCTACGAGGTGATGGAGCGGATCTCGACCCGGATCACCAACGAGGTCGCCGAGGTCAACCGGGTCACCCTCGACATCACGTCCAAGCCGCCGGGCACCATCGAGTGGGAGTAGGCGGCGACGTCACGCCAGTCCGGCGGCCCGGAACATGCGCTCGTAGATCTCGCGCACGACGGGCTGCTTGACAGCGTTGTAGCGCATCCAGAAGCCCAACGCGCCGTGGTCGTCGCCGACAGCGTCGAGCTGGGCGAGCGCTGAGCGCTTCACCTGTGCATAGAGCTCGCGGTCCCCGGGGTTTGTCGATGAGCCAGTCGCGGAACATCCGGTGCCTGACCATCTCGGGACACCCGGACCCGAAGACGTGCACGTGGGCCCGAGGCTCGGTCAGCATCTTGAACAGCCGGTGCTGGTGCCAGTCGGGCTCGGTGAGCCAGTGGACGAGGCCGAGCGACTCGAGCGCGGGCACGTACGCCGCCTCGTCGACGGGGTCCGCCACGGCCACGTCGATGTCGATGATGGGCTTGGCCGGCAGCCCGGGCACCGAGGTGGAGCCGATGTGCTGGATGGCGAGCATCCGCTCACCGAGGACCGCCGAGATCAGGCCCTCGAGCTCGGCGTAGCGGTGCGGCCACCTGGGGTCGGGCTCTTCGATCCGTGATCAGACCACAGGCACGCAGGTCGCTCCGGGATCGTGGAGCTCCTGGGCCGATATCCGACACCAGAGCTCCATGGTCATGTTGCCAGCACCGCGTAGCGCCGCAGCCAGATCTGCTCGCCCTCGACCCACCGCGTCTCCAGCAGCTCGCCGACCCGATGTGGCCGCCCACCTCCGCGAGCCCTCCGGGCTAGGTTGACCCCCATGACCCGCGCCCTCCACCACCTCGACCTGTGGGTCGACGACGTCGCGACGGCCGAGGGGGAGTGGGGCTGGCTGCTCGCCTGGTGCGGCTGGCAGCGCGAGGAGGGGATGCTGTCGTGGCTGCACGCCGACGGCACCTACATCTTCATGGAGCACTCGTCGGACCAGCACGGTG
This sequence comes from Nocardioides sp., assembly GCF_025965415.1. Taxonomy (GTDB): domain Bacteria; phylum Actinomycetota; class Actinomycetes; order Propionibacteriales; family Nocardioidaceae; genus Nocardioides. The sequence continues at coordinate 54,362 of NZ_JAOPWY010000107.1, read as the reverse complement.
AGCACGACCGCCTGCGCCCCGGGATCAACCACCTCGCGATGGTCGTCGAGACCCGCGACGAGCTCGACCGGATGCGCGCGGAGTCGACCGAGCACGGGTGGCACGAGATGTACGCCGACCGCTACCCGCACGCGGGCGGCGACGAGCACGTCGCGCTCTACCTGGAGAGCTCGGAGGGCTTCGAGGTGGAGGTCGTCGTCGGCGACTGAGCCGGCGACCGGTGTCAGTGGCCCGGCGTAGGGTGCGAGACATGGCCTCGGGAACCATGGACAACCCGCACACCTACCCGCAGGGCGTCACCTGCTGGATCGACGCGCAGGTGCCGGACGCGCCTGCCGCAGCCGCCTTCTACGGCGAGCTCTTGGGCTGGGAGACCCAGGACGCGCTGCCTCCCGACGTGCCTGCGAGCTACCTGATCGCCACGCTGGACGGGTTGGACGCGGCCGCGATCGACCTGGTCGACGGTCCCCACGACGCCGGGCCGGGCGGTCGCTGGGCGGAGCTGCGCGACCCGCAGGGGGCGGTGTTCCGCCTGTGGCAGGCGCGCAAGCGGCTCGGCTCGCAGGTCAACAACGCACCCGGCTCCTGGAACTTCAGCGACCTCCACACGCCCGACGTCGAGCGCGATCTCGACTTCTACCGCACGGTGTTCGGGTGGGAGGTGGAGGACATGGGCCCCGACGCCGGCGCGATGATCACGGTGCCGGGCTACGGCGACCACCTCGAGTCCACCGTCGACCCGGACATCCGCACCCGTCAGGCGGGTGCGCCCGAGGGCTTCGCCGACGCGATCGGCGGTGCCACCGGACTGGAGGGCGACGAGCAGCCGCACTGGCACGTGAGCTCACCCTGAGCCAGTTCATCATGCCCGGGTGACCCCCTGGGGTGGTCGCGCTGCGCTGCCAGCCGGTCTAGGTTGTCCGGTGGCCCAAACAGCACCTCGGAGGCACCCGTGAGCTCAGAGACCTTGATCGACGCGACCTGGCTGGACTACCTGCTGGTCGCGATCTACTTCGGATTCGTCATCGGCATCGGTGTGATGGCGAGACGATCGGTGTCCGACTCGATCGACTTCTTCCTCTCCGGTCGCTCGCTTCCGGCCTGGGTGACGGGCCTCGCCTTCATCTCCGCCAACCTCGGCGCGGTCGAGATCATGGGCATGTCGGCCAACGGTGCGGAGATCGGCCTGCCGACCGTGCACTACTTCTGGGTCGGCGCGGTCCCGGCGATGCTGTTCCTCGGCGTCGTGATGATGCCGTTCTACTACGGCTCCAAGGTCCGCTCGGTGCCGGAGTTCATGTTCAGGCGGTTCGGCACCGGCGCCCACCTGGTCAACGCCATCAGCTTCGCGGTCGCCCAGCTCCTCATCGCGGGCGTCAACCTCGCGCTGCTCGCGGGCATCGTGCACGCCCTGCTCGGCTGGCCGATCTGGATCGCCCTGGTCGTGGCCGGCGCCATCGTGCTGTCGTACATCACGCTCGGCGGACTGAGCGCGGCGATCTACAACGAGGTGCTGCAGTTCTTCGTCATCGTGGCCTCGCTGCTGCCGCTGACCCTCATCGGCCTCCACCGCGTCGGTGGCTGGGACGGGCTCAACGACAAGATCACCGCCGCGGCCGAGAGCGCGCCCGCCGATGCGGGCGTCGCGTCCGCGGCCCAGCAGCTCGAGTCGTGGCCCGGCCAGGCCCTGTCCGGCTTCGACTCCCCGCTGTTCTCGGTGATCGGCATCGTCTTCGGCCTCGGCTTCGTGCTGTCCTTCGGCTACTGGACGACGAACTTCGTCGAGGTGCAGCGCGCGATGGCGTCGGACTCGATCTCCGCCGCTCGCAAGACGCCGATCATCGGCGCGTTCCCCAAGATGTTCATCCCCTTCATCGTGATCATCCCCGGCATGGTCTCGGCCGTGCTCGTCCAGGAGATGATCGACCTCAAGAACGGCGGGTCGCCGACCGGAGGGGCCTCCGGCGACGGCGTCGCCTACAACGACGCCCTCCTGCTGCTGATGCGTGACGTGCTGCCCAACGGACTGCTCGGGCTGGCGATCGCGGGCCTGCTCGCGGCCTTCATGGCCGGCATGGCCGCCAACATCTCGGCCTTCAACACGGTCTTCTCCTACGACCTGTGGCAGCGCTACATCCGCAAGGACCACACCGACGACTACTACCTGCGCATCGGCCGGCTCGCCACCGTCGGCGCCACCGTCATCGCGATCTTCACCGCCCAGATCGCGATGGGCTACGACAACGTCATGAACTACCTCCAGACGCTGTTCGGGTTCTTCAACGCGCCGCTCTTCGCCACGTTCATCCTCGGCATGTTCTGGAAGCGGATGACGCCCACCGCCGGATGGGTCGGCCTGGTGGCCGGCACCCTGTCGGCCGTCGCGGTCGACCGGCTGGCCGCGGCCGGCGTCATCGACCTGCCCGGCCAGGGGGCGGCCTTCCTCGCCGCCTCGACGGCGTTCGTCGTCGACATCGTCCTGAGCATCGTGGTGTCGCTGGTGACCAAGCCGAAGCCCGCCTCCGAGCTCCGGGGGCTGGTCTACTCCGAGACACCACGCGAGGACCGCACCGATCCCGACGAGGCCTCGATGCCGTGGTGGCGTCGTACGGTCCCCCTGGCCGGCATCGCGCTAGCGATGGTCATCGTCCTCAACGCCGCCTTCTGAGAGAGGGGCACCATGTCCGAAGACTCCGACACCACGTCCGGCACCGCGCCCCACAAGGCGGGTGTCTTCGACATCCGCAACATCATCGGCGCGCTGCTCGGCACCTACGGCGTGATCCTCACGCTCGCCGGGCTGCTCGGCGAGCACGAGCCCGAGAAGACGGGCGGCGTCAACGCCAACCTCTGGACGGGTCTGGCGCTGCTCGTGGTGGGCGCGTTCTTCATCGGATGGGCGCGGCTCAAGCCGATCGTCGTGCCGAGCGAGGTCCACCGCCCCGACGACGACCCGACCCGCCCGGGGCCGCAGCGCAAGCGCCCACCGGCGCACTGAGTCGCCCGCGCCGGATAACCTCCTCGGGATGCTCCGCGCCCGCCTCGCCCTGCTCACGGTCCTCGCCGTCGCACCCCTGCTCTCCGGGTGCGCCGGCGCCGAGCCGACCGTTGCCCTGCTGGTCGCCGACGGCGCGGACTCCACCTCCCGGGCCGTCGACGTCGAGGCCTTCACCGACCGGGTCGAGGCCACCTGCGACGAGTGCGTGGTCACGGTCTACGACGCCGAGGGCAGCGCCGAGACGCAGAAGAGCCAGGCCCGCCAGGCCGAGGCGACCTCGGCCGACGTCATCGTCGTGGTGCCCGTCGATCCCGACGACCTCGCGACCATGACGGGTCGCGACCTCCCCGTCGTCTCGCTCGGCACCGTCGTCCCGGGCTCCGACAGGTTCGTCGGCCTGGAGCACGGCGAGGTCCCGCGCCAGACCGGCACCGACCTCGAGGCGGCCCGTGAGGTCCTGCTCGGCGACGAGACCTCGATGACCTACGTGCCGACGCGTGCGATGAGCGAGCGGGCCGCCGACGTCTCCGTGGCCTTCCTCGCCGACGTGCCGGTCGACGACGGCCAAGAGGTCGACGGCGTCGAGTCCTGGCTCTACCGGGACCGGGACGTCACGATCGACACGCTCACCTCGGTGCTCGTGGCCCAGGGCGTCGTCACCCTCGACGACCTCTGCAGCGGTGCCACGGGGAAGCGCTGTGCAAGGCTGGGCCTGCGATGATCGAGATCCTCACTCCTGCCCAGGTGGACAAGGCACGCGCCACCGGCGCCCTCGTCGCCGACATCCTCCAGTCGCTGCGCACCCGCAGCCGGGTCGGCACCAACCTGCTCGACCTCGACCACTGGACCGCGGAGCTGATCCGCGAGGCCGGCGCGGAGTCCTGCTACGTCGACTACGCCCCGTCGTTCGGCGAGGGTCCGTTCGGCCACTACGTCTGCACGTCGGTCAACGACGCGGTGCTCCACGGCCGGCCGCGTGACCAGCGCCTCGCCGACGGTGACCTGCTGACCCTCGACCTCGCCGTACGCCTCGACGGTGTCGCCGCCGACTCCGCGATCAGCTTCGTCGTGGGCGACAGCCGGCCGGCCGGCAGCGTCGAGATGATCGAGACGACCGAGCGGGCGCTGGCCGCCGGCATCGCCGCCGCCGTCCCCGGGGCGAAGATCGGCGACCTGTCGCACGCCATCGGGACCGTGCTCCGAGCCGCGGGCTACCCGATCAACATGCAGTTCGGCGGCCACGGGATCGGTACGACGATGCACCAGGACCCGCACGTCTCCAACGACGGCCGCCCCGGCCGGGGCTACCGGCTCCGACCGGGCCTGCTGCTGGCGCTCGAGCCGTGGATCATGGTCGACACCGACGAGCTCGTCACCGACGACGACGGATGGACGCTGCGCAGCGCGACCGGATGCCTCACCGCCCACAGCGAGCACACGATCGCCATCACCGAGGACGGCGCGGAGATCCTGACGCTTCCGACGTCCGTGGCCGCGCCTGCCTAGTGCACCGTCTCCAGCGGGGCCTCGGCCTCCGCGGGGGTGAGCGGCGCGTCGGAGGAGTCGAGCGTGCTGGGCCACCAGATCTTCCCGCCCAGATCGAGGTTGAGCGCCGTGACCAGGACCGACCGCACGATCAGGGTGTCGAGCATGACGCCGAGCGCCACCGCCACCCCGAGCTCGGCGAGGAACACCAGGGGCAGTGAGCCGAGCACCAGGAAGGTCGCGGCCAGCACGACGCCGGCGGACGTGATCACACCACCGGTCGAGGCCAGCGCGATGAGCGAGCCCTTGCGGGTCCCGTGGGTCAGGGTCTCCTCCCGCACGCGGGTCATCAGGAAGATGTTGTAGTCGATGCCCAGCGCGACGAGGAACACGAAGGCGAACAGCGGGAACCCCGGATCGGACCCGGCGAAGCCGAAGACGTACTCGAAGAGCAGCGCCGAGATGCCCAGCGCCGCCCCGAAGGACAGCACCACGGTCGCCATCAGGATCACCGGGGCGAGGATCGCCCGCAGCAGCCCGATGAGGATCAGCAGCACCACCACCAGGACGAGCGGCATGATGACCAGGCTGTCGCGCTCGGAGGCGATCTTGGTGTCGAGGTAGAACGCCGAGCCGCCCCCGACGAGGGCGTCGGCGCCGTCGACGCCGTGGGCGGCGTCGCGGGAGGCCTCGACGATGTCGGCGGCCGTGCTGGAGGAGATGTCGGCGTTGATCGTCGCCTCGAACCAGGAGCGTCCGTCGGCCAGCGGCTGGACCTCGCCGGGCTCGCCGAGCCCGTCGATCCCGGCCAGCGAGCTCGCCACGTCGGCGGCCTGCTCGGTGTCGGCGACGACCTGGACGGTGTTGGAGTTGTCGGACAGGCCGTGGTCGGTGAGCAGGCGCTGACCCTTGATGGAGTCGAACTCCTTGGTGTAGGTGTCCTCGGTCGACAGCCCCGAGGTGTCGAGGCGGAAGAGGCCGAGGCAGGCGAGCAGCAGCAGCCCTGCGGTCGTCATCCAGACCCGTCGCGGGCGGTGGCTGATCGACCGGCCGGCCCGCGCCCACAGGCCGTCGGCAGTCGGCTCGGCACTCCGGAACGACGGCCGCTTGGGCCAGAAGACCCACCGGCCGCAGATCACGAGCAGCGCGGGCAGCAGGGTGACCATCACGAGCATGGTCACGGCGACGCCGATGGCGAGGACCGGACCGAGGCCGGCGGTGGAGTTGAGCTCGGCGAAGGACAGGCACAGCATGCCGATGGCGACGGTCGCGGCGCTCGCCAGGATGGCGGGGGCGGCGCGGTGCAGAGCGAAGGCCATCGCCTCGTGGCGGTCCTCGTGACGACGGAGCTCCTCTCGGTAGCGCGCCACCAGCAGGAGGGCGTAGTCGGTGCCTGCGCCGATCACCAGGATGCTCAGGATCGCCTGGCTCTGTCCGTTGACGGTGAGCCCGGCGTACTTCGCGAGGAGGTAGACCAGCCCGGTGGCGATGAAGTTGGCGGACACCGCGCACAGGATCGGCAGCAGCCACAGGATGGGGCTGCGGTAGGTGAAGAGGAGGATCACGATGACCACGCCGAGGGTGGCCAGGATCAGGTTGGTGTCGATGCCCTCGAACGCCGCCGCGGAGTCGGCGGCCTGCCCGCCGTAGCCGGCGAGGTGGACCTCGCCCCCGTCGAGCGTGCTGATGTCGCGGATCTCGGCGGCCGCGTCGGGAATGGCGTTCCAGCCGTCCGCGCCGAAGTTGAGCACGAAGTAGAGGTAGGCGACCTCACCGTCCTCGGAGACCAGGGTCGGGACCGGGGCACCCTGCGCCGCCGCCGCCTCAGCGGCAGCGGGGGTCAGCACGCCCTGGTCGGTGACGCCGTCGAGCGCGGCGATCTCCGGGCCGTCGGCCTCCATGGTGGCGAGGTCGTCGTCGGTCAGCCCGCCGTCGCGGTGGTAGACCACGAGGGTGGGGATGTCGTTGGGGTCGACGGACTGCGACAGCTCGTCGAGCACCTTGGTCGACTCCGCAGACCCGGGCAGCCAGGAGGAGGCCTGGTTGTCCTGCACGGACGTCAGCTTGGACGAGAAGAAGGCCATGAAGCCGGTGAGGACGAGCACGAAGACGAGGACGACCCACTTGGTGACCCGCCCGGTCAGGGATCCCGCGATCTGTCGATGCATGGGTCCAGTCGAGCAGGAGGGACCGACATCGTGCATCGGTGATTCCCCTGAGGTCTAGACCGGGCAACGCCTCATCGGGTCTGGAGCTGGAAGGGCGACCGGACGTCGGACGATCCGGCCCGCGGCGCCACGGCGTACTCCATGGACCCGTCGACGCCGAGCCGCACGACCGCCCACTCACCGTCCTGGAACGTCACGACGAGCACGTGCCCCGCGTCCTCCCAGACCTCCTCGAAGTACGTCGCCGAGCGACCGTTGCGCGCGGCGGTGAAGGACCGGACCACCGAGCCGTCGGCCGTGGCCAGCAGGTCGAGCGTCTGCGGGCCGAACCCGTCGCCGTACGCCGGGAGGCCGAGGACGTGGCGGTTGTCCGGGGAGATGTCGGCGAACCGGTTGTCGCAGGTGCGCCACGCCACCCGGGCGTTGCGCAGCATCGCGCTGCACGTGCCGGTGTCGCTGACCGAGGTGATGCCGCCGAGCCAGCGCCCGCGGCCGGTCGAGGTCAGCCGGACGTGCGGTGCCCGGTCGACGATCCCGTGCGAGGAGGTGAGCCAGCCACGCGCGCCGTTGACGAAGATCGTGCAGCCGGTGCTGGTCCCACTCTCCTTGCAGTCCTCACCGAAGAGTGCGACGGCCTGCCCCTTGCCGGTGATCGGCACGGGGGTGAACCTCAGGACCCGGTCGCCCTCGCTGTCGATGGTCCAGACCTTGCCGCGCCTGCCCGAGAAGGCGACCGCCCTGCCCTGTGCGGACACGGCGAGCCCGTTGCCCGTGCGCCACTCGCGTCGGCCGGGCGTGCCGTCGGCGGCGACCCACCGGGTGGTCGTGGGCCGGTTGCCGGCCGTCTGGATGACGTAGCCGGAGCCCATCGGGGCGAGCTCGGTGAGGTCGTTAGGGACGGGGGTCGACGTGCCGCCGACACCGTGGACGACGGTCCGACCGGAGCGCCGCTCGCTCCACGCGAGGGCGGGGGGCGCCCCCTGCTCGAGGTTGCGTACGTCGAGCACGGTGCGAGGCGTCGCCCGGCCCGTCGTGCCCGGCAGCGCCTGCGTGGCGGGGGCGAGGGAGGCGGCGAGCGTGAGCGCGGTCGCGGCCAGGAGCGTGGTGCGGGACAGGGTCCTCATGATGGGGAGACGCATCAAGTCCTCCGTCGGTTGCCTCAAGGGTGGCCGAAGCTCGGCGGGACGTCGAGCCCCTCGTCGGCCAGCATCTCGCGCAGCCGGTCGGGGCGGTTGGTGATCAGCCCGTCGGCCCCGATCCGGACCAGGTGGCGCATCGTGGCCTCGTCGTCGACGACGTAGGGGATGACGGCCAGGCCGGCGCCGTGGGCCTCGGCGATCAGGGACTCCGTCGCGAAGGGCCGGTACGCCGGGTCGGTCACGCCGGACGCGAAGGGGGAGCCGTGGATGGGGGAGATCGCGGTGAAGCCCTCGGCCGCCGCCGTACGCACGTAGTCGGCGTCGACGGCGAGCCCGTCGAACCAGGGGGAGGGGGCCTCGGCGGTCGCCCGGAGGTACTTCGGCGAGACCAGGAGGTTGCGCGCCAGGGCCGGCTCGGCGTCGCCCACCCGGTCGAGCACGCCCCAGTCGAAGCACTGGATGCTGGCGCGCCCGACGAGGCCGTCGATGTGCAGCGCGTCGACGACCTTGCCCACGAAGGCCTCCCGGCTGGTGAGCCCCGCGGCGTCGAGGGCGTCGTACTTGATCTCCAGGTTGATCCGCACCGGATCGGCGCCGCGCTCCTCGAGCAGCGCCGCGACGTCGCGGAGCAGCGGCATCGTCGGGGGCAGGTCGGCGCGGGTGAGTCGGCGGATCCGCCGGGCGTCCGCGAGGGCCGGGTCGTGGGCGACCACGACGTCGTCCTGGGCCGTCAGGTGGACGTCGAGCTCCAGCGTCGAGACGCCGAGCGCGAGGGCGCGGCCGAAGGCCTCGAGCGTGTTCTCCGGCCAGAGCCCCGCACCGCCGCGGTGCGCCTGCAGGTCGAACGCGTGGTCCCGGCTCACTCGTACAGCTTCTCCACCACGTCGGCGTACTTGGTGTTGACGACCCGGCGCTTGAGCTTGAGCGTCGGGGTGAGCTCCTCGGACTCGGCCGTCCACTCGTGGGGCAGCAGCTCCCAGGCCTTGACCTGCTCGGGCCGCGAGAGCCGCTCGTTGGCCTTGTCGACGGCCGCTTGCGCCATCGCGCGGATCTCCGGCTTGGTCGACAGGTCGGCCAGGTCGGTGAACTCGACACCGAGCTTGGCCGCCACCAGGGGAGCGATCTCGCCGTCGAGCGTCAGGATCGCGACGACGTAGGAGCGGTTGTCGCCCAGCGCCATCGCGTGGCCGACGATGGGCGACTCCTTGAGGTAGTTCTCGATGTTGGAGGGCGCGATGTTCTTGCCCGCCGAGGTGATGATCAGCTCCTTCTTGCGGTCGATGATCGAGTAGAAGCCGTCCTCGTCGACCGTGCCGATGTCGCCGGTGTGGATCCAGCCGTCGTCGTCGATCAGCGCCCGGGTCGCGGCCTCCTGGCGGTAGTAGCCGGGGGTGTTGACCGGCCCGCGGCACAGGATCTCGCCGTCCTCGCCGAGTCGCACCTCGATGCCGGGATTGGGCACCCCGACGGTGCCGAGCTTGAAGTGGTCGGGGCCGTTGGAGGTGAAGGCGCCGGTCGTCTCGGTCATGCCGTAGACGTCGTACACCTTGAGGCCGAGGCCGCCCATGAACTTGGCGACCTCCAGCGGCATGGGCGCCGCGGCGCTGGCGGCCCACTGCACCTGGTCGAGGCCGAGCAGCAGGCGGAGGAAGGCCAGGATCCCCTCGTCGGCCCGGGCGTACGCCGCCTCGACCTCCGGCGTCATCGAGCTGCCGTACTCGTGGGCCTGCGTCCAGGCCAGGCCGGCCGCCATGGCGTTGGTGACCATGGTCTGGTTGTCGGGGTCGGGGTCCTCGGCGAGCTTGGCCGAGATGCCGGTCTTGATCTTCTCCCACACCCGCGGGACGCCGAAGAACGCCGTCGGGTGGACCTCGCCGAGGGCACCGAGGAGTCCGGCCGGGTCCGGGATCGCGTGCACGTGGCTGCCGAGGAACGGGGGACCGTAGGTCGCCAGCACCCGCTCGGCGATGTGCGCCAGCGGGAGGTAGCTGATCGTGCGCTGCTGGCCCACCAGGCCGGCGGCGTCGAGGGTGGAGACCGCCTCGTACATCACGTTGTGGTGGGTGAGCACGACGCCCTTGGGGTTGCCCGTCGTGCCCGAGGTGTAGAGGAAGGTGGCGGGCAGGTCGGGAGTGATCCGGTCCATCCGCGCCTCGACGCCGCTCGCGTCCCCACCGCGGGCGAGGAAGTCGGTCCACGTCATCACCCGCTCGTCGTCGACGCGCTCGGCGTCGCCGAACATCACGACGTGGCGGATCGAGTCGACCTCGGTGAGCGCCCTCTCCCAGCGCTGGTAGCGGTCGTGGTCCTCGAGGACGACGACGACCGGCCGCGCCTCCGCGGCGATGAAGGCGACCTGGTCCTGGGCGAGGGTGTTGTAGACCGACATCGGCACCGCGGCCGCGGTCATCGCGCCGTAGTCGACGAGCGTGTGGGCCGTGCGGTTGTTGGCCATGATGGCGACCGGGTCGCCGGTCTCGACGCCGAGGTCGATCAGCGCCGCCGCCACCCGCTCGGTCTGCTCCCATGTCCCGGCCCAGGTCAGGGTCGACCAGGTCTCGCCCTCGGGCACGTCGAACCTGTCGGAGAACGCCGGCTGGTCGCCGTACCTCTCCGCCGCCTGGCGCACCGTCGCCGGCATGTGCAGCCCGAGGATGCGGGCCTCGTACTGCTCACGGACTGCCGCGACCTCGGCAGGGATCTCGTCGGGCATCGGGCTCTCCTGGGGTGATCCGAGAGTGGCGGGGGTCACATCATGGTGGGCCGTGGGCTGGGCTGGCTAGGGTCTGGACGTGTACTCCGACTATGAGAAGTGCGCCGTCTGCGGCGCTGCGGTCCGGCTCCTGCCCCATCCGGGCGTCCCCGACGAGGTGCCTGACGGCCCGGCGGGCCCGGAGGACGGTGTCGTGGGCGGCGGTGACCCCACCGTGGACGTGCGCGAGTGCACCAACCCCGACTGTCCCTCGCTGCGCCCGGGAGGACCCGGAGCCTGAGGCGGCGCACCTCCGCGCGTGGGCGCCTACCTCCTCGGTGGAAGCCGATGGAGGGTGACGTCGCGCAGGTCGCCGCCCTCGGCGGTGGCCGTCAGGTAGGTGCAGTGGGGCTGGCGGCGGCGGTCGGTGGGGGAGCCGGGGTTGAGCAGGCGCAGGCCAGTGGCCGTCGTCGTGTCCCATGGGATGTGGCTGTGACCGAAGACGAGGACGTCGAGGTCTGGGTGGAGGGCGCTCATCCGCTCCTCGCGGCCCGCGGCCTGCCCGGTCTCGTGCACCACGCCGAGCCGGACGCCCTCGATCTCGGCGCGCGCCACCTCCGACAGGCGCTCCCGCAGCTCGCCGTGGTCGTTGTTGCCGAAGACCGCAACGAGCCGGCGGGACCGTGCCTCGAGCGCGTCCAGGAGGCGCACGTCGACCCAGTCGCCCGCGTGCACCACGACGTCCGCCTCGTCCACCGCCTGCCACACCTGGTCGGGCAGGTGACGGGCCCGCTGCGGGACGTGGGTGTCGGCGACCATGAGGAGTCGGGTGGGCATGGCGACAGTCAACCGGTGGGGGGAAGTACCGTCGACCCCATGCATGCTGACGACGCCACCACCGACGACATCGTCGCCGAGTCCGCCCTCCAGCTCTGGGCGGCCGCCCAGACCGACTTCGACCCCTTCGAGGTTCCCTCAGACCTGTGGCCGGGCGAGACGGTGCCCGTGCGCGACGCGGACATCGCCGTCGACACCCACCTCGAGGTGGACGACGTGCGCTCGGCGCTGGGTCGGCTCGACGGCGTCAAGGTCGTCGTGGGTCGCGAGGCCGGCACGGTCTCCGTGCTCCGGGTGATCCCGGAGGACGTGGCGCTCTAGGCGTCGCTCGCTTTCCCCTTCCACCACGACACCCCTGGAGACGACATGGTCGCGAGCCGCTCGGCCCGCGAGAGGAAGGCTGCTGCGCAGGCGGGGCCGCTCGCAAAGGTCACGATCGACCTCGACGGCGAGCAGCAGTTCCTCTACCGGATCAGCTGCTCGACGTGCGTCGCCCGCGGCCACCGGGCCTGGTCGACGCACCGGGCCGGCGGCGACAACGGCTTCATGGCCGCCATGGACCGCTGGACGTTCCACCTCGTGGAGAAGCACCCGGGGGAGGACGCGCCCTGTCTGGCCTTCCTCGCCGCCGCGCAGCAGCGGCTGCACGAGCGGCGCGAGGGCGACGCGTCCGGGTGAGGACGGTCCCCGTCGCAGGCACGACTGGGGCGCGACGTCCGCGGCACGAAAGCGTCATCCCCAAGGGTGGTCACTCGCGACGCCGCTTCGGTGAGGGTGGAGGCACACCCCTCACGAAGGAGCGAACATGTCGGACGACGCGAAGGCCGCCAAGGAGCTGGTCGAGACACTGAAGGACGGCGAGCGAGGCTTCGCCGCCGCTGCGGAGAAGCTGCGCGACAGCGACCACGCGGAGTGGGCGACGACCCTGCAGCGCCTGTCCGAGCAGCGCGCCGGGTTCCGGCGGGAGATCGTCGACCTCGGGCACGAGTACGGCGACGACGTCGACGAGAGCGGGACGGTCGCCGCGGCCGTCCACCGTGGCTGGATCTCGCTCAAGGACGCGCTGACGGGTGACGACGCGAGCAGCGTCCTCGCCGCCGCGTCGACGGGCGAGGACCACGCGGTGTCGGAGTACGACGACGCCCTCGAGATGGACCTGAGCGCCGGCTTCCGGGCCGTGGTCGAGCGCCAGCGGGCGTCCGTGGTCGCCGCACGCGACGAGGTCAAGGCACTGCAGGCGGCTGGGTGAGGGCCGCGGTCAGTCGCCCTTCGGCATGACGATCCACGCGATGATGTAGGCGATCTCGCCCGCGCCGACGATGCCGAAGACGACGAAGCCCAGGCGCACCAGGCCGCGGGAGATGCCGAACCGGTCGGCGAGGCCGGCGCACACGCCGGCGATGATCTTGCCCTGACGGGGACGCACCAGCGAGGAAGCCATGGCTCATGTCTACCCGTTGGGGGTGGACAGCGCGTGCGTCAGGCCTTCCTCAGCTCCTCGGCGAGCATGACGATGATGCCGCTGGGCCCACGGACGTAGGTGAGCCTGTAGACGTCCTCGTAGGTCGCCACGCCCCGCAGCGGGTGGCACCCGTGGCGCGCGGCGACCTCCAGTGCCGCGTCGAGATCGTCGACCGAGAAGGCCACGCGGTGCATGCCGATCTCGTTGGGCAGGGTCGGCTCGGTCTCGATCGCGTCGGGATGGATGTACTCGAAGAGCTCGAGCCGGCCGTGCCCGTCGGGCGTCTGCAGCATGGCGATCTTGGCGTGGTTGCCGTCGAGGCCGACGGCGGTGTCGGTCCACTCGCCGCTCACCGTGTCGCGACCGAGCACCGAGAGTCCGAGGTCGGTGAAGAAGGCGATGGTCTCGTCGAGGTCGCGCACCGCGATGGCGACGTTCTCCAGCTTGATGGCCATGCCCTGCACGTTAGCCGGACAGTGCCTCGGCAGGGTTGCGCTCGTCGGTCATGATTCACCCGTGCCTCCCCACGACGACTTCCGCGACGAGCTGGCCGCTGCTGCCCGTGAGATGCAGGACGACGACAGTCCGCAGGAGGCGATGGAGCGAGCGGTCGTGGTCGCGACGAGGATCATCCCCGGGTGCGACGCAGCCGGGGTGTGCATCGTCTACCGCGGCGACCGGATCGACACGCACGCCACGAGCACCGACGATCTGCGGCAGGTCGACGCACTCCAGCACGAGCTCGACGAGGGCCCGTGCCTGGACGCGCTGCGCAAGGACCAGACGGTCGTGAGCAACGACCTCTCGACCGACGACCGGTGGCCGACCTGGGGCCCCGAGGTCGTCGAGCGGCTGGGGATGCACAGCAGCGTGAGCTATCGGTTGTACTCCAACGACAAGGACCTGGGCGCGCTCAACCTCTACGGCAGGGAGGCGTCGGCCTTCACCGCCGACGACATCCACGACGGCCTGGCCCTCGCCGCCCACGTCGGCGTGGCGCTGGCTGCGGCGCAGGAGGTCGAGCAGCTGGAGAAGGCGCTCGGCGGCCGCACGGTGATCGGCCAGGCCACGGGCATCCTGATGGAGCGCTTCGACCTCACCCCCGACCGGGCCTTCTCCGTGCTCAGCCGGATGTCGCAGCAGAAGAACCTCAAGCTCCGCGTGCTGGCCGAGCAGATCGTCACCACCCGGACCGTCCCGACGACCTAGGACCGGCTCACTAGGGTCGTCGCGTGGACGCAGGCGTGGTGGTCGTGGGAGCGGGGCTCGCCGGGCTGCGCTGCGCGCAGACTTTGCGTGCCGAGGCGATCCTGTGATGCCGTCGGACGTCGTGGTGGTCGGCGCCGGTCTCGCGGGCGTCGCCTGCGCACGAGAGCTGCGTGCCGCTGGCGTCGGCGTACGCCTGCTAGACCGCGGCCATCGCGTCGGCGGACGGATGGCCTCGCGCCGGCTGTGGGAGCGCCCGACCGACCTCGGGGCGTCCTACCTCACCGTGTCGGACCCGGGGTTCGGAGCCGTCGTGGACGACTGGGCGGCCCGCGGCCTGGCCACGCCGTGGACCGACACCTTCAGCGTGCTGGGGGAGGAGCCGAGGACGACGACGGGTCCGATGCGCTGGGGTGCCCCGAGCGGCCTGCGCTCGCTCGTCGAGGACCTCGCGGCCGACCTCGACGTGGAGCAGGCTGACCTGACCTCCCTGGCCGACGTGACGGCGTCGGCGATCGTGCTGGCGATGCCCGACCCGCAGGCCCGCCGCCTTGGTGGGGACCACCCCGTCACCGAGGTCCTGACCCGCGCGTGGGAGCCGGTGATCGCGCTGGCCGCGCGCTGGCCGGAGCGCACCTGGGACCACCTCGGCCCGGCGGGCCGCTTCGACGGCGCCTTCGTCAACGGTGACGCAGCCGTCGGGTGGGTGGCCGACGACGGCCGGCGCCGCGGCGACGACGCACCAGTGCTGGTGGTGCACTCCACCCCCGAGCTGGCAGCCCGGCACCTCGCGGATCCGGCCGGGGCGGGCCCGGGGATCGTCGCTGCGCTGCGTCGGCTGATGGACCTCGACGAGCCGGCGGACGTGCACGTGCACCGCTGGACCTTCGCCCGGCCGACCGGCGAGCGGGAGGAGCCGTACGTCCTGGTCGACGGTCCCCGCGGGCTGGTCGGTGCGTGCGGGGACGGGTGGGGTCCGAAGCCCAAGGTGGAGACGGCGTGGCTCTCGGGGGCGCGGCTCGGTCGCGAGCTCGCCCGGCGCCTCAGCGCGGTCTGAAGCCCGAGCAGAGCACCCGGAGGTGGTCGATGACCTCGGCGCCGCGGTAGTAGGCCTGCTGCTCGGCCACGAAGGTGCCGTCTGCGTTGGCCAGGTCGAAGCGGTAGCTGACCCGTGCGGTGTCGGCGACGGTCTCCCCGTCGGTCACGTCGAGGACCGCGACGATCTCGTCGGACTCCTCGAACCACGCGCCGAGCACGGTGCGCACGACGTCGTCGGGCCCGGTGCCCTCCCACACGCGGCCGGGTGTCAGGCCCTTGAAGTCGACGTCGGCGGCGAGCAGTCCGCGCAGCGCGGTCTCGTCCTTCGTGGCGATGGCGTGGGCCAGGCGGCTGCCCAGGCTGGCGGTCATCGCGCAAGTGTCCACCCGCACGGGCGTGGACGCTATCCCCGCGGTCGGTCCGTCCGGTCGCGCAACCACCTGGTGGTGCCCGGCGCCATGCCGCGCGACTTGGGCGTCGTCGGCACGGGCGTGACGATCAGCGCGGCGTCATCGGGGAGCGACCACTTGACGGCGTGGTAGACGACCGAGAGCGGCTCGGTGCTGTCCAGCAGCACCAGTCCGGGAGCGATCTGCCGTGCCTCCGCCCACGGCCCCTCGAGGGTGTCCGGTGCGGCTGCGGTCCAAGCGAGGTAGACGGCCATGCGACTGATTGTCACAGCCGTCGCGCATGGTCAGCCGGACAGCACCGCCAGGTCGCGCTCGGCGTACAGCCGGTGCTCCCACTCCTCGTTGAGGACCACCCGCAGGCACTGGGCGACGGTCAGCGAGTCGGCGTCGGCCATGAACGGCGTCGCGGAGGTGACCGGCCGGGCGAGGCCCTCGTCGTCGAGAGCGTCGAGCACCGCGGCCACGGTCGCCCGCCGGGCCGCCCGCACGGCGAGCACCTCGTCGAGCGTCGGGCGTACGTCGCGGTCCCACGGCACCCCCTCCACCGTCGGTGCCTCGTCCCACGGCAGGTCGAGCGGGTGCCACGGCGAGGGATCGGCGAGGACGACGCCGCCGACCCAGCAGGCGTGCGCGAAGCCGAGGTGGCGCAACGTCTCGGTGAAGGACCACTCGCCGGCGACCTGCTCGTGCAGCGACTCCGGCGGGAGCGCGCGAGCGCGCTCGACGGTGCCGTCCCAGAGCCGGTCCAGCACGCCGAAGGCCTCGCGGAACCCGTCGGCGTCGGTCGGGCGCATCAGCGCACGCTCGGGCGTACGACGGTCCAGCTCGGCCTCGACCAGCGGGACGACGTCCACCCCGTTGACCAGCAGCCGGCCGAGCTCGCCGTAGATCTCGAGGTCCGGCACCTCGACGCCGGTCATCCGGACGCCGTCGAGGTAGGCCGCCCGGATGCGGGTGCCGCTCAGGTCGACGTCCTGGAGGACGGCATCGTTGAGGCGGGCCTCTCGGAAGGTCGCGCCGGCGAGGTTCACCCGGCGGAAGGTCGCGCCGGCCAGGTCCTGCTCGGTGAAGTCGGTCATGACGGCAGGCTAGAAGCAGTTGAGGACGATCGGCGACCGGTTCGGCCCGCACCGGCTCACCAGGTGAGCTCGATCTCCACCTCGTTGGACTCGCCCAGCTCGACCTCGACCTTCAGGTTCACCCGATCGGGGACGGCGACGGTGATCCGGCCGCCGTCGCGCTCGAACTCGACGGAGTTGTGCTTGGCCAGGGAGTCGGCGAGGGCGCGCAGCTTGGTCGCGGCCTCCTCGCGAGTCATCGTGCGGGTCTCGTCCATCTCGAAGAGGTCCATGGCCCCGACCGTAGCGAGCGGGTGGGCACCGCCGGCGAGTACTGCGCTCGCCGCGAGGAGGAGGCGCTGCTCGACCGCCTGCTGGCCCGCTACCGCGCCGAGCACACCCCCTTGGGGGGTGATCATCCACAACAGAGCCACAGAGAGCCACAGAAGTGCCTTTCGCCCACGTGGGATCGGCGTCCACCCCTACGGTTGCGCTCGTGCCCGCCACTTCCCGTACCCCCCGCTCGTCCCTCGCACGCGTCGCCCTGGGCGCCCTCGCCTCCCTGTTGGCGACCGCCGCGCTGGTCGTCGTCCCGAGCTCGCCCGCGTCCGCGATCCAGACCATCGCGTGGACCGCAGCCCCGCCCGCGACCGCCCAGGCCGGCCAGTCCGTCAGCTTCGCGTGGACCGGGACCGCGAACACGTTCCTCGGCGCGAGGATCACCGGCTGCTTCGCCACGTTCCCGGACGGCAACAACCTCACGAACAGCTTCGGGGGCAACTTCCAGACCGGCAGCTGTCAGTACGCGAACCGACAGATGCCCTCGCCCGGCACCTACGCGATCGTCGTTGGGTTCACCCTCAGCACCGGCGGCACGATGAGCATGACGGGGAATGTCTCCGTGGTCGCCCCCACGCCGACGGTCGTCACGTCGGGCAACGTGGTGACGACGGCGACGAGCGAGCAGGGCGCCCCGGTCACCTTCTCTGCCTACGGGTCCGACAACTACTACGGCACCTACGGCGCCACCTGCACCCCGGCGTCGGGCAGCATTTTCGCGCCCGGCACCACGACGGTGAGCTGCTCGGCCACCAACAACGGCGGCAAGACGGGCACCGGCACCCTCACCGTGAGCGTGGACAGGGCGACCCCGACCCTGGCCTGGACGCCCGGCCAGGTGGTCGCGGGCAGGCCGCTGGGCTCGGTGCTGGACGCGACGGTCTCGCCCGCCAACCTCACCGGGTCCCTCACCTACACCGATGCCGCGAACAACGTGCTGACCCCGAGCTCGATCCTGACGGCGGGGGACGGGCAGGTCCTGACCGCCACGTTCGTGCCCACCGGTCCGTCCGCCCCGGCCTTCACGCCCGTCAGCACGACGCGCACGGTCGACGTCGTACGCCTGGCTCAGGCCGTCACCTTCGGGACGGTCCCCGCCACCGCGACCGTCGACGATGCTCCCTTCGAGGTCACCGCGTCCGGGACGTCCGGCGGTGGCGACGTCACCGTCTCCCGCGTCGCCGGCAGCGCCTGCACCGTCGCCGACCACAGCACTGGCACGACAGGTGCAGCCACCGTGACGGTCATCCGCAACGGCGCGTGCGTGCTCGAGGCGCGCCAGGCCCAGACCGCGAGCCACACGGCCTCACCCGTCGTGGAGAGGTCGGTCACCGTCGCGCGCCGCACGCCGGTCATCACCTGGGACCCCGACACCGAGATCACCTATGGCACGCCCCTGGCGGACCAGCTCGACGCGGCCACCGACGCTGCAGGCACTTGGACCTACCGCCTCGACGGAGTCGAGGTGGACGGTTCCACCATCCCCGGGGCGGGCGACGATCGCGTCTTCGAGGTGGTCTTCAGCCCCGCCGACCCGGACCGCTACACCACCGCCGCGGCCACCCGCGCCATCGACGTGCACCGCGCCGCCCAGCAGCTCTCCGTCTCCCCGCTCGCCGACCGGACCTACGGCCAGGCCCCGTTCGAGGTCGACGTCACGGACGACGGACCGGGCGCCGTCTCCGTCGACGTGACCGGGCCGTGCTCGGCCACTGGTCGCACCGTCACGCCGTCCGCCGCCGGCGACTGCGAGGTCACCGTCTCGAAGGCGGGCGACGCCGACCACGTCCCGGCGAGCGTCGTACGCACCCTGCACGTCGCCAAGGGCGAGCCGACCCTCGACTGGCAGCAGCCCGAGGGGCTGTCGTACGGCGACGCGCTGGGCGCTGAGGAGCTCGATGCCACCGTGTCCGCCGAGGTCGACGACTCCGCGGTCGCGCCCGAGGGCGAGCTGACCTACACGCTCGCTGACGGGTCGCCGGCCGACGGAGCCGTCCTCGAGCCCGGTGACCACGTGATCGACGTCCGGTGGATGCCCACCGGCGCCAGCGCCGACCGCTGGACGTCCGAGACCCGCTCCGTCACTGTGACGGTCGCCCCGGTCCTGCCCGCGATCTCGTGGGACCCTCCGGCGACGATCGTCTTCGGCACCCCGCTGGGGGACGACCAGCTCGACGCCACGACCAGCCCCGAGGGTGCCACGGGCACGATCGACTACTACCTCGCCGACGGCGTGACGCCGGCCCGCGGTGAGGTGCTCGGCGTCGGGACCGGCCAGCTGCTCGTCGCACACTACGAGCCCGACGCGGCAGCCCGGAGTCACTACCTCCCCGCGTGGCGGACCGTCATCATCGACGTCGCCAAGGCGCCGCAGGAGGTCTCCTTCGGTGACGTCCCGACCGACGTCACTGCGGACGACGCGCCGTTCGAGGTCACCGCGGACGGCACCCAGGGTGGTGGCGCGGTCACCATCTCGGCCGCCACACACAGCTCCTGCACGGTGGTGGACCACAGCGCCGGAACGGCCGGCGCGGCCACCGTGACCGTCACCGGCAGCGGCTCCTGCGTCCTCGAGGCAGGCCAGGCGGAGACCCCGTCCCGCACCGCCTCGCCCGTCGTGCAGCGCTCGGTCACCGCCCACCACCGCACCCCGGTCATCACCTGGGGCTCCGCGGCCTCCCTCACCTACGGCGACACCCTCGCTGACCTGCTGGACGCGTCGACCGACGCCCGGGGGAGCTGGACCTACCGTCTCGACGGGGACGTCGTCGATGCGACGACCGTGCCCGGTGCGGGCCAGGACCGACAGCTGGGCGTGGCCTTCACCCCGGCCGACCCCGGCCGCCACACGACGGCGACCGCGTCGCGGACGCTCACGGTGGCGCGGGCCCCGCAGCAGCTGGTCGTCGCCCCGATCGCGGACCGCACCTCTGCGCAGGGTCCGTTCGACCTCGTCGTGACGGACCAGGGTCCGGGGGCCGTCACCGTGACGGCCAGCGGCCCGTGCTCCGTCGACGGTCGCACCGTGACGCCGAGCGCTGCCGGTGACTGCGAGCTCACCGTCACCAAGGCCGCCGACGCCAACCACCTCCCGGCGACCGTCACGCGCTCCGTCCACATCACCAAGGCGTCCCAGACGATCGCGTTCGACGCCCTCACCGACAAGACGTACGGCGACCCGGACGTCCTGCTGCAGGGCTCGGGCGGTGCCTCCGGACGCGCGGTCACCTTCACGGCGACCGGCGCCTGCACCGTCGCCGGCACCCGGCTCACGCTCCTGCGCGCCGGCACCTGCACGGTGACCGCCGCCCAGGCGGCGGGTGGCGAGGGCCTCGACCCTGCTGGCTCCGTGACTCGCACCTTCACCATCGCGCGCGCGGCACTGACCGTCATGGCCCCCTCGGCCGTACGACGTTACGGCGCTGCGGAGCCCGCGCTCGTGCCGTCCTACCGCGGCTTCGCCAACGGTGACGACGCGCAGGACCTGACCACGCCGGCCACCTGCGCCAGCTCCGCGGGTGTCGACAGCCCGGCCGGGACGTACGCCGTCGCGTGCGCCGGGGCGACCTCACCGAACTACTCCGTGACCACGACCGACGGGCAGCTCCGGGTCCGCTACGGCCTCCGTGGACTCACCTGGGCGCTCGCCGCTGATGCCGGCAAGGGCGTCGTCGAGAAGGGCTCCCGCACGCCCGTCAGCCTCCACCTCCGCGACGCCGCGCAGGCCGTCGTGCCGCGCAACATCAGCGCAGAGATGGGCCGCGAGTGCCGCGTGACGATGAGTGTCGGCGACGCCGACCCGACGTGCTTCCGCTACGACCGGAAGGCCGACCGGCTCGTGGCGGTGCTCGACGCCCGCGGGCTAGCCCGCGGGTCGGTCGTGCGGGTCGTGCTGAAGGTCCGGACAGCCGACGGAACCCAGGTGCTCCGGCGCGAGGTCGACGTCCGGTTGCGCTGAGCCTCAGAGCCCCAGCATGCGGCCGATGATCTCCTTCTGGATCTCGGTCGTCCCGCCGTAGATCGTCTGGATCCGCGAGTCGGTGTAGGCCTTGGAGATCGGGTACTCGTTCATGTAGCCGTAGCCGCCGTGCAGCTGGACGCCCGCGTCGACCACGCGCTTCTGCAGCTCGGTGGTCCACCACTTCGCCATCGAGGCGAGCGCGGTGTCGACGTCGCCCGCGTTGAGCCGCAGCACGCAGTCGTTGATGAAGACCCGGGCGATGTGGGCCTCGGTCGCCATCTCGGCGAGCACGAAGCGGTTGTGCTGGAACGTGCCGATCGGTCTGCCGAAGGCCTCGCGCTCCTTGGCGTACGCCAGGCACAGGTCGAGGACGTGCTCGATCGCGGCGACCGCGATGCAGCCGATGGAGATCCGCTCCTGGGGCAGGTTCTCCATCAGCGAGACGAAGCCCGAGCCCTCGGCGCCGAGCAGGTTCTCCTTGGGGACGCGGACGTCGGTGAAGGACAGCTCGGCGGTGTCCTGGGCGTGCAGGCCCATCTTGTCGAGGTTGCGCCCGCGCTCGAAGCCCTCCATGCCTCGCTCGACGACCAGCAGCGAGATGCCCTGGTGGCCGGCGTCCGGGTCGGTGCGGCACACCACGATCACCAGGTCGGACAGGATGCCGTTGGAGATGAAGGTCTTCGAGCCGTTGAGGACGTAGTGGTCGCCGGCGTCGACCGCCGTCGTACGGATGCCCTGCAGGTCGGAGCCCGCCCCCGGCTCGGTCATGGCGATGGCGGTGACGAGGTCGCCCGAGACGCAGCCGGGCAGCCAGCGCTGCTTCTGCTCGTCGGTGCCGAGCGAGGAGATGTAGGGGACGATGATGTCGCTGTGCACCGCGAAGCCCGGGCCCGAGGCGCCGGCGCGCGCCGACTCCTCGGCGAGCACCATGTTGTAGCGGAAGTCGCTGATCCCCGCGCCGCCGTACTCCTCCTCGACGTCGAAGCACAGCAACCCGCGCTCACCCGCCTTGCGCCACACCTCGCGGTCGACGATGCCGTCGCGCTCCCACTGCTCGTGGAAGGGCACCACCTCCTTCTCGAAGAAGACGCGGGCGATGGCGCGGAAGTCCTCGTGCTCCTGCTCGAGGATGCTGGGGCGCTCAGGCATGTGATCTCTTTCCGTGGGCGGGGGCGTCGAGGGCGTCGAGCATCGCGGTCGGGCCCAGGTCTTCGAGCCGGTGGCCGCCGGGATAGGTCGTGGGGCGGTGCACGTACGGCGTACGGCGCGGGGGCGCGAGGCGCAGCACGCGGGCTCGCAGCCGGAGGGCGCCGTGCACCGCACGGACGAACCACCGGGGCTGGCGCGGCAGGCCGAGCGCCTCGCGCAGGGGTTCGTCCATCATCGCGATCGTCGCCCGGCGCAGCAGTGGTCGCAGCGGCGGCGGGGCGACCTCGCGGGCGATCCGGATCGACGCCTCCGCGAGGCGGGTGCTCGCGGGGGTGTGCGCGAAGTGCTGTCGCTCGTAGTCGACGAGCAGCGTGAGGTAGCCGTCGTACGTCGTCGGAAGGTCCTTGATGCCCATCAGCTCGCCGAAGCGCGTCGTGACCTTGGCGATGGCGGCGAGCTCGTGGGGGTCGAGCGGGCGCCAGCCGTAGGCGGAGATCCACCGCCCCGGGCCGACGATCGTGGTGGCGAGGACGTAGGCGAGCTCGTCCTGCGGGATGTCGTAGTGGCCGTGGATCCGGTTCAGCCGACGGAGCGCGGCGTGCGAGCGCGGGGAGTCGATGCCGTCGAGGGTCGCCTCGTCTCCGATCAGGATCGTGTCGTCGTAGCGCTTGACCCCGTGGTCCTCGAACTCGCGGGTCCGGTCGAGCAGCGCCGCGATCGAGGGGATGCCGTAGTCGCGCATGAAGGCGATGCCGGTGCCCTGGACGTAGTCCCACGGGAACTCGTGGCGGGCCGTCAGCCGGAGGATCTCGTCGTGGTCGACCTCCGGGTCCAGGGACTGGATCCGGCGCAGGTTGGCGTAGCGACCCGGGGCGTGCACGAGCTCAGGACACCCATTCCTTGACCTGGGCGAGGGTGGCCGCCGGGTCGTCGGAGACGGGAGTGATGTTGAGGTCGGTGACGCCGGCCTCCTCGAAGGCCGCGATGCGCTCCTTGATGTAGGACTCGGGGCCGACGAGGTTGGCGGCCTCGAGCCACTCGGTGGGGACGAGCGCCTCGGCCTCCTTCTTCTTGCCCGAGAGGTAGAGGTCCTGGATCTCCTCGGCCTCCTTCTCGTAGCCGTAGGAGCGGGCGACGTCGTTGTAGAAGTTCTTGCCCTTCGCGCCCATGCCGCCGACGTAGAGAGCGAAGATCGGCCGCGCGAAGTCGAGCAGCGCCTTGGTCTCCTGGCCCTCCCCGATCGCGAGCATGCCGCCGGCCATCACCTGCAGGGGAGCGAGCCCCGCCTGGCGCTTCGCGTTGCCCGCGGCGAGCGCGTCACCCCAGACCAGGTGGGCCTTCTCGGGATGGAAGAGGTGGGGGATCCAGCCGTCGGCGATCTCGGCGGTCTGCTCGACGTTCTTGGGGCCGAGCGAGGCGATCCAGATCGGGATGGTGTCGCGCTCGGGCTTCGTCAGCAGCTTGAGCGGCTTGCCGAGCCCGGTGACGGCGCCGTCCTCCTTGGTGAGCGGGAGGTGGAACTCGCCGTCGGCGCTCAACGGCTCGCGCATGAGGCCGCTGCGGATGATCTCGATGACCTCCGCCGTCCGCGCCATCGGCCTCTTGTAGGGGACCCCGTGGAAGCCCTCGATCACCTGCGGGCCGCTCACGCCGAGGCCGAGGATCGCGCGACCCTGGCTGACGTTGTCGAGGCCGGCAGCGGTCTGCAGCAGGGCACCGGGGGTGCGGGAGTAGATGTTGAGGATGCCCGAGCCGATCTGCACCGTCTCGGTCTTGGCGGCGAGGTAGCCCATCAGCGTGGGGGAGTCGAAGCCGTAGGCCTCCGCGACCCACACGCTGTCGAGGCCCGCCCTCTCCAGGGCGACCACCTGGTCGGCCGCGCTGCGGGGGTTGCCGTCGTACATCAGGAGGGTGGCGAGGCGCATGGATCAATCGTGACAGTGGAACTGTCACGGTGCAACCGTCGCCCGGATCGCCTCTGGTGCGCGCGTCGTCGTACGACACGCCCTGCAGCGGTGGTCCAGCCACACTCGGGACCCGGGAAATGTGGCTGGAGCACCGCCCCGGACGGCGGGTCAGCTCGTCCCGTGCCACGACTCCCAGAGCGCGGCGTACGACCCACCCGCGGCGACGAGGTCGTCGTGCGAGCCGAACTCGGAGATGACTCCGTCCTCCACCACCGCGACCCGGTCGGCGTCGTGGGCGGAGAAGAGGCGGTGCGCGATCGCGATGACCGTCCGCCCCTCGAGCACCGCCGCGAGCGAGCGCTCGAGGTGCCGGGCCGCGCGCGGGTCGATGAGCGAGGTGGCCTCGTCGAGCACGAGCGTGTGCGGGTCGGCGAGCACCAGCCGGGCCAGGGCGATCTGCTGGGCCTGCGCGGCCGTCACCGCCCGGCCGCCGGAGCCGACCACGGTGTCGAGCCCTGCCGGCAGGGCGTCCACCCACTCGAGCGCGTCGACGGCACCGAGGGCGGCCCGGACCGCGTCGTCGGGGGCGCCCGGCCGGGCCAGGACGACGTTCTCCCGCAGCGTGCCCACGAAGACGTGGTGCTCCTGGGTGACGAGCGCGACATGTCCGCGCAGGTCGCCGAGCGGCAGCTCGACCAGCCCGACGTCGCCGACGGTCACCGCACCGGTGCGCGGCGGGTGGATGCCGGCGAGCAGCCGGCCCAGCGTCGACTTGCCCGCGCCGGAGGGGCCGACCATCGCGATTCGCTCGCCGACGCCGACGTCGAGGTCGATGCCGTGCAGCACGTCGCGCCCCTCGACGTAGGAGAAGCGGACGTCCTCCGCGTCGAGCTTCTCCGAGCCCGGCACGCGCCCGGAGACGGTCCGGTCGTCGGGCACCTGGGCCACGCCGAGGAGCCGGGCCAGGGCGGCGGCACCGAGCTGCAGCTCGTCGAGGATGGACACGATGCGGTCGACCGGGTCGATGAGCATCTGCACGTAGAGCGTCGCCGTGGTGACCTCGGCCAGCGAGACGTCGCCGCGCGTGTAGAGCCAGCCGCCGAAGAGCAGGGTGCCCACCACGGGCAGCAGGTAGCTCAGCTCCATGCTGGGGAAGAAGACGGTGCGCAGGTGCAGTGTGTACTTCTCCGCGGTGAAGGACTTCGCGCAGTCGTCATCGCCCAGCTCCACGCGCTTCTCGCCGAGCCCGAGCGCCTCGACGGTGCGGGCGCCCTCGACGGTCTCCGACAGCGTCGTGGTGATCTGGGAGTACGACGCGGTCTCGGCGAGGTAGCCGTCCTTGGCTCGCGCGAGGTACCACCGCAGCCCGATCACCAGCGGCGGCAGCGCGAGCAGGCAGGGCAGCGCCACCCACCAGCCGACGCTCAGCGCCGCGCCGAAGGTCAGGACGGCGGAGACGACCGCGATCGTCCACTCGGGCAGCGCCCAGCGCACCGACCAGCCCAGCCGGTCGATGTCCGAGCCCGTGCGGGTGAGCAGGTCGCCGGAGCCGGCGGCCTCGACGGTGCCCACCGGGAGCGCGAGCGTGTTGGCGACGAAGTCCTCGCGGAGCTCGGCCAGCACCAGCTCGCCCATCACCTGCGAGCGGTAGCGCGCGTAGCGGGTCAGCACCGACTGCAGCACGAGGAAGATCGCCAGCCAGAGGACGATCTGGTCGACGTGGGCGCGGGTCGTCCCCTTCTCGACCGCCTCCACCAGCCCGCCGAGCAGGCGCGGCGCGGCCAGTGCGCTCAGCGCGGCCAGCACGTGCAGGCCCAGCGCGGTCCACAGGAGGCGGGGGTGCCGGTGCGCGACCCGGCCGACGTAACGGCGTACGGCCTTGCCGTCGGCGATGGGAAGTCTGGTGGTGACACTCATACGACTGCCTCCACATCGCGTACGACGACCCGGCGGTAGGCCGCGACCTCGGACAGGAGGTCCGCGTGGGTGCCGACCGCGACGACCCGGCCGTCGACCAGGAAGGCCACCTCGTCGACGGCGTCGAGCAGCAGCGGGCTCACCGTCGTGACGACCGTCGTCCGACCCGCGCGGTGCGCCCGCAGGCGGGCGGCGATCCGCGCCTCCGTGTGGGCGTCGACCGCGCTGGTGGGCTCGACCAGCACGAGGATCTCCGGGTCGGCCGCGAGCGCCCGGGCCAGGACGAGGCGCTGGCGCTGGCCGCCGGAGAAGGAGCGCCCCTTCTCGGTGACGACGGAGTCGAGGCCCTCGGGCAGCGCCTCGAGGATGTCCTCGGCCGACGCGGTGAACAGCGCCTTCTCGACGTCGCCGTTGCCACGCTCGTCGATCCGGTCGGCCAGCCGGCCGGCGAAGAGGGCCGCGCCGGTGTCGGACACCATGATCCGCTCGCGGACGTCGGCGTGGCGCAGCGAGGTCAGCGGCGTCCCGCCCAGGGACACCTCGTCGTCCTGCTGGGCCGAGCAGAGCCCGAGCCGGTCGGCCAGCAGCGCGGAGTCGTCGGGCTGGTCCGAGACGATCGCGGTGAGCAGGCCCGGTCGGACCCGGAGGCCCGAGCGGGCGTCGTACAGCTCGGAGCCGGGCGCGGGGACGGCGGCCGGGGAGACCGGCTCGACGACGTCGGGCTCCAGCGCCATCACGCGGCACACGCGCGAGGCGGCGACGCGGCCGCGGATCAGCTTGTTGGCGAACTCGGTCGCGGTGCGCAGAGGCAGCATCAGGAACGCGGAGTAGCCGTAGAACGCGACCAGCTCGCCGGCGGAGATCGCGCCCGTCACGGCCGAGCGGGCGCCCAGCCAGACCACGAGCACCACGAAGATGCCCGGCAGGAAGACCTGCAGGGCGTCGAGGACGGACTGCAGCTTGGCGACGTTGACGGCGGCCGTCCGGGTTGCCTGCGACTCGCGGCGGTAGCGGTCGAGGAAGACGCCCTCACCGCCGATCCCGCGCAGGACGCGGAGGCCGCCGACGATGTCGGTGCCGGTGTTGGAGAGGTCGGACCGCATCTGGCGCTCGGTGGCGCTGCGTGCCTGGAGCGGCTTGAGGATCGGTCCCATGACCAGGAGCAGCAGCGGCACGCCGAGCAGCACGAGCAGGCCGAGCTGGACCGACGTGCTGAGCAGGATCGCCGACACGAGGAAGAACGAGACGATCGCACCGGCGAAACGGGCGGTCACGTCCATCACGTTGCCGATGTGGTCGAGGTCGGTCGTGCCGATCGCGATCACCTCGCCGGTGCTGACCTTGCGCGGCAGCGAGCCGCCCAGCCGCACCGACTGCCGGGTGGTGAGCTGCACGATCCGGTAGGAGGCGGTGAGCCAGTTGGTCACCGCGAACCGGTGCCGCATGATCCCGGTGACCGCCTGGAGCAGCCCGATCGTGAGCATCACGCCGGCCCAGAGCACGAGCTGTCCCTGGTCCTTGTCGGCCACGCCGCGGTCGATCGCGCGCCCCAGCACGGCAGGCATCACGGCCTGGCACGACATCCACACGATCCCGAACGCCATCCCGCCGAGCAGGGTGGGCACCTGCTGCCGGGCCAGCCACCACAGGAACCTGCCGGGGGTGCGGTGGTCCGGTGTTCCGGGGTCGGCGACAGGCAGTGTTCTCACTGGCCCGATCCTAGGTTCGGGAGGGCCCGGTCAACGAATGGTTATCGAGCGTCAGGCGTCCACGAACGTGTCGCCGTCGAGGACCGCCGCCACGGCGCGGGTGCGCGGCTCTGCCCCGAGCAGGGTCGCGGTGACGAAGTCGGCGGCGAGCGTCTCGAAGGTGCGGCCCTGACGCAGCATCGCGTGGCGGGCACCGGGCACGGAGACGTAGCCGACCGAGGCGTCCCCCGAGAGCCGACGTGCCATCTCCGCGGACCGTGCGGGGAGGGCGATGCGGTCCTCGCTGCCGTGCACGACCAGGACCCGGCGACCGCTCAGGTCGACCCGGTCGCTCGGGAGCACCCAGGGGTTGAGGGCCACCACGGTGCGCACCTGCGGAGCGTCACCGCCCAGCAGCGCGGCCCGGCCGCCGAGCGAGTGGCCGACGAGGGCCACCGGCACGTCGCCGTGCTGCTCGGTGACCCGGTCGAGCGCCCACGCGACGTCCATGACCGGCGTCGTGCCCGAGTCCCACCCGCGGTGGGAGTTGAGCAGCCGGTGGACCGCCAGGCGCGACCGTCCTGCGCGGGCGATGCGGTGCGCGACCGGCACCATCCGCAGCACCGACAGCTGGGTCGGGCTCACCATCGCCTGCTCCCCGCGGTGCGCGCCGCCGTGCAGCACGAGGACGATGCCCTCCGGGTCGGGGGCCGACCGGACGGAGAGCAGGCGGGGTCCGCCCCTCCGGGAGGGCCGGGGATCCGGGCGGTCGGACAAGGAGTCTCCAGTGGTCGAGGTGGTGGGTCCCGGCAGTACCCGAGCCGACGTGCGTCATGCCCGGCAGCAGCTCACCGGCCGAGGTCCGGCACCACCTCGGCGCCCGGCAGGTCGGCCAGCAGCCGCCCCGGCACCAGGAGCTTGGAGCGGCGTACGCCACTGCCGATGACGACGACCGGCTCCTCGAGGAGCGCGTCGTGGACCAGGACCCGCCAGCCGTCGGGCAGCCCGAGCGGGGTGATGCCGCCGTACTCCATCCCGGTCTCGGCGACCGCCCGCTCCATCGGCAGGAACGACGCCTTGCGGACGTCGAGCATCTTGCGCACGAGCGTGTTGACGTCGGCGCGGGTGTCGGCGCGGACCACGCACGCCGCGATCCGCTCGTCACCGGCCCGCGCCCCCGAGACGACGACGCAGTTGCCGCCCGCGGTCATCGAGATGTCGTACGCCTCACTCATCGCCGCGGTGTCGGCGAGGTCCGGGTCGATGTCCACGACGGCGATCCCGGCCGCACCCGGCCAGGCGGCGAGCGCCGCGGCGACGGGTGGGGCCACCAGGTCGGGGTGGTCGACGGCGGGGAGGGAGGTCAGGGCCGGGAAGCTCGGGAGCGTCACGCGCTCATCATGCGCCATTCACCCTGAGGTCGCCGGACGGCCTCCGGGGCCCGGCAGCCTGTGGGCATGACGGTGACCCGCGAGGCGCTCGAGTCGGCCCCGTCGTTGGTCCTCACGCCTGCCGTGGTCGCGCACCGCGGTGCGAGCGGGCACCGTCCCGAGCACACCCTCGACGCCTACCGGACGGCCATCCGGATGGGCGTCGACGACATCGAGCTGGACCTCGTCGCCACGCGTGACGGGGTGCTGGTCGCCCGGCACGACCTCGAGCTCAGCGCGACCACCGACGTCGCGGGTCGCACCGAGCTCGCCGACCTGCGCCGCACCCTCACCGTCGACGGGGAGGAGCAGCACGGCTGGTTCGTGCAGGACCTCACCCTTCCGCAGCTCAAGACGCTCGCCACCCGCGAGCGGATGCCGTCGACGCGCCCCGGCAACACGGCGTACGACGGTGCCGAGGGCATCCCGACGCTCACCGAGGTGCTGGCCATGGTCGGCGCGGAGTCGATCCGTCGCGGCCGTCCGGTCGGGGTGCTCCTCGAGCTCAAGCACGCCGCCCACCACGACGCGATCGGGTTGCCGCTCGACGTCCCCCTGCTGCGCGGGCTGGCGCGCCAGGGCCTCGACCATCCCTGGGCGCGGGTCGGACTCCTGTCGTTCGAGTCCGCCATCCTCCGCCGGCTCGCCGGCCGGACCCGGCTGCCGCTGATCCAGCTGATCGAGGTCGGGGACGAGCTGACCCCGGAGGCGTTGGACGGGATCGACGAGTACGCCGACGGCATCGGGCCGCACACCTCGCTGGTCCTGCCGCGTGACCGCACCGGGGCGATCGGCGAGCCCTCGAGCCTGGTCCGCGACGCCCACCGCCGCGGGCTGACCGTCCACGTGTGGACGGTGAGGGGCGAGAACCGCTTCCTGCCGAGCAATCTCCGCCACGGGGACGCCCCGGACGCGCTGGGCGACATGGCCGCGGAGGTGCGGGCGCTGCTCGCCGCCGGCGTCGACGGGGTCATCACCGACCACCCCGAGGCGGCGCTGGCGGAGGTGCGCGGCGCCGGCTTCCGTTGATGGAAGGCGCCCCCTCGCACCGGCGTACCCTCGGACCGTGAAGCACGACTCGGCTGCCGCGTCCGCCCTCCTCGAGCGCATCCGCGCGTCCGTCATCGGCGACGACCAGGTGATGCAGGGCCCCTACGGCCCCCGCCGGGTGACGTACGCCGACTACACCGCGTCGGGCCGCAGCCTGAGCTTCATCGAGGACTTCATCCGCCACGAGGTGCTGCCGGCCTACGCCAACACCCACACCGAGGCGAGCGGCACCGGCCTGCAGACGACGCGGCTGCGCGAGGACGCGCGGCGGCTCGTGCGCGACGGGGTCGGCGGCGACGACGAGACGGTCGTCGTCTTCTGCGGGTCGGGCAGCACCGCCGCGATCGACAAGCTGATCGGCATCCTCGGCCTGCGCATCCCGGCGGCGCTCGACGACGCCTACGACCTGAGCGCCCAGATCCCCGCCGACCAGCGCCCGGTCGTCTTCATCGGGCCCTTCGAGCACCACTCCAACGAGATCCCGTGGCGCGAGACCATCGCCGACGTGGTGACCATCCACGAGGACGCCGACGGCCGGGTCTCGCTCGACCACCTGCGCGAGGAGCTCGAGCGGCACGCCGACCGGCCGCTCAAGATCGGCTCCTTCTCGGCCGCCTCCAACGTCACCGGCATCGTCACCGACACGGAGGGCGTGGCCGACCTGCTGCACGAGCACGGGGCCTTGAGCTTCTGGGACTTCGCCGCCTGCGCGCCCTACGTCGACATCGAGATGTACGGCCCCGGCCGCTCGCGCAAGGACGCGATCTTCCTCAGCCCGCACAAGTTCATCGGCGGACCCGGCACGCCCGGTGTGCTCGTCGTGCGCCGCGAGCTGATGACCAACCGCGTGCCCGTGGTGCCCGGCGGCGGCACCGTCATGTACGTCAACCCGACCGAGCACCGCTACCTCGACGACAAGGCGCACCGCGAGGAGGGCGGCACCCCGGCGATCGTCGAGTCGATCCGCGCCGGGCTGGTCTTCCAGCTCAAGGAGGCCGTCGGGGTCGAGACGATCCAGGCACACGAGGAGGAGATGCTGCGCCGCGCCGTCGCGGCGTGGGTGGCCGAGCCGACCATCCAGATCCTCGGCAACCTCGAGTCGCAGCGCCTCTCCATCGTGTCCTTCGTGCTCAAGGCGCCCGACGGGTCCTACCTCCACCACAACTACGTCGTCGCGCTGCTCAACGACCTCTTCGGCATCCAGACCCGCGGCGGCTGCTCCTGCGCCGGCCCCTACGGCCACCGGCTGCTCGACATCGACCTGGCCACCAGCCACCAGTTCGAGGCCCAGATCGCCGGCGGCTGCGAGGGCATCAAGCCCGGCTGGGTGCGGGTCAACTTCAACTACTTCGTCGACGAGGAGGTCTTCACCTACGTCGTGGAGGCCGTCCGCCTCGTGGCGCGCGAGGGCTGGCGGCTGCTGGGCGACTACCGCTTCGACCCGCTGACCGGCCTGTGGCACCACCGCACCGGCGCCGTCGAGCCGCCGCTGCGCCTGGCCGACGTGTCGTACGCCGCCGACGGCACGATGACGTGGCCCTCGCACACGACGACGGCCCCCGTCTCGGTGCTCAGGGAGCACCTCGACGAGGGCCGCGCGATCATGGCTGCCGCATCGGCTCCGGACTGGTCGGACCCGGCGCACCTCGGCGCCGACTTCGACGACCTCAGGTGGTTCGCCCTGCCCGCCTGCTCGCTCGAGACCACCCCCATCCCGACGAAGGTCGACGGGTAGGAGCTCAGCGCGAGCGCGAGGGCCACACCGTGGCGGCGAGCCCGGCCGCGCCGGCGGCGAGCCACGGGATCGGCAGGAGCCAGCGCAGCTCGCTGGTGTCGACCACGTCGCCCTGCACGAGCGCCCAGACCAGCACCATGCCGGCGAAGGCGACGCCCATGACGAGCTGGGTGATGTTGACCGGGTGCCGTCCGGAGGGCTTCGAGGGGGCGTCGAGCGGGCCGGTCATCGGCTCGTCGTAGCCGTAGAGGTCGGTGTCATAGCTGTTGTCGGTCATGGTGTGCTCCTCAGGCGGCTTCGCGGACGATGATCTCGCCGGCGACCAGGTCGATGGCGATGGACATGTCGGGGACCTGGTCCCCACCGTCCCGGATGTTGTCGAGGGCGACGTCGAAGCCGTCCTGCTGGCGGTCGAAGACCCGGCTGTCGCCGGCCACGACCTGGGTCGTGACGGAGATGTCCATCCCGTCGGGGACGATCACCTCGACCCGACCCCCGACGCCGTCGATGGCGATGTCGCGGCCGTCGAGGGCGTCCACGTCGGAGACGTCGGACAGGTCCAGCGTGAGCACGCCACCACCGAAGTCGTAGCTGTCCTCGACCTGCGCGGCGCTCGTCGGGGCGTAGTCGAAGCGGTCGTCGGGGAAGTCGTTGCCGAGGGTGGCACCGGCGGTCGCCACCGCGGCGACGACGCCCAGGGCGATCAGGCCCCCGGCACGGCCCCAGAAGGAGCCGACCAGCAGCATCGTCGCGATGAGGCCGAGGGCCAGCGCGGGGTAGGCGCTGTCGGCGACGGACGCGCCGGCCAGGTCGACCACACCGAGGACGCCCTCGGCCAGCGCGACCAGCGCGAGCGTGAAGAAGAAGAGGATCGGTCCGCGGCGACGCGGGTTGCGCGGCCGGCGCGGCTCGCGGGTGTACTCGCCCCACTGCGCCGGCTCGACGACCGGACCGTAGGTCGGGGGAGCCGTCGGGTCGTCGGTCGCAGCTGCGTACGACGTCTCGCTCGCGGCGGTCCCGCCGGGAGGCACGGGCTGGTCGTAGCCGTAGCCGTAGCCGTGGCCGTAGTCGTAGCCCTGGCGGGGGCTGCGGCCGGGCGACGAGCGGTCCTTGCGGTGCAGGAACCACACGGCGAGGGCCGCGACGATCGCCAGCGGCCACGGGAACCAGAAGGCGCCGGCCCAGTCGCCGACCGCGCAGAGCAGCGCGAGGACGCCGACCCCGGCGAGGGCGAGCGAGCGGCTGCGCTCGTCGAGGCCCAGCGGCTGGTCGTCGGTGCCCTCCTCGGGGACCAGGATCCATGCGCCGACGTAGGCGAGCAGGCCGGCACCGCCGAAGAAGGCCGCCACCACCAGGGCGACCCGGACGATGATCGGGTCCACGTCGAGGTGCCGGGCGATGCCGCCGGAGACACCGGCGATGTGCCGGTCGGTGACGCTGCGGCGCAGTCGGCCGAGGTCCCTCATCTGGTCCCGGTCGACGCGGGGACCGGTGGGCGGCGGCGTGGGCTGCTCGCTCGCGCCGGTGGCGGTGCCGGTGGTGGGTTCGGTGCTGGCGTTGTCCATGGCTCAACTCTCGTCCGCGGCGGCCGGCCGCACCATCGGGGACAGCCCTGATTGCGGCTGCCTCCACCCCGGACGGACTCAGGGTCGGCTCGGGGTCAGTCCTCATGGTCGCGCACGTGCGCGCCTGCGACGATGGAGACACGATGACGCAGACACATTCGCCCCGGGCCGGCCAGGCCCGCCGCGCCTACCGCGACACCCACTCACCGATCGTGGGGGGTGTCGCGGCAGGCCTGGCCGCGCACCTGGCGGTGCCGGTGCTCTGGGTGCGGTGCTTCTTCGTCGCGACGGCGTTCCTCGGCGGTTTCGGCCTCATGCTCTACGCCGGCCTGTGGGTGTTCCTGCCGGCCGACCAGGGCTTCGAGGTCAGCGCCCCCGGCCTCGAGAGCGCCACCCGCACCGGCAAGCGCCCCGGCCGTCGGTCGCGACTGCGCGACGCCGGCCCCGCGATCGCGCTCGGTGCCCTGTTCTTCGGCGTGGTGCTGGGCTTCGAGGGCATCTTCGGCCAGGGCGTCCTCTTCTGGCCGGTCGTCCTCGGCATCGCGGGCATCGCCCTGCTGTGGCGCCAGGCCGACGAGGCGCAGCGCGAGCGCTGGATCGACTCCTCGGGACGGATCGACCCGTTCCGCGCGGTCTTCGGCAACGGCGGGTGGGCGGCCTACGGCCGGATCGCGGCCGGGCTCGGCCTGATCGTCACCGCCCTCATCGTCTTCGCGGTGGCGGCCGGCCAGGCGACCTTCGCGGTGCCGGTCCTGGTCGCCGGGCTGCTGGGCCTGCTCGGACTGGCGATCGTGGTCGGCCCGTGGGCCGTGCGGCTGATCAACGACCTCGGCGCCGAGCGCGCCGAGCGGGTCCGCACCCAGGAGCGCGCCGCCATGGCCGCCCACCTCCACGACTCCGTGCTCCAGACCCTCGCCCTGATCCAGAAGAACGCCCACGACGCGACGACCGTCGCCCGGCTGGCCCGCTCGCAGGAGCGCGACCTGCGCCAGTGGCTCTTCGAGGCCGAGTCCAGCGACGCGACCACGCTGGCCGGTGCCCTCAAGGAGATGGCCGCCGACGTCGAGTCCCAGCACAACGTGGTCGTCGACGTGGTGACCGTCGGCGACTGCCCGCTGGACGAGTCGCTGCGTCCGCTCGTGCACGCCACCCGCGAGGCCGTGGTCAACGTCGCCAAGCACGCCGGCACGCAGCGCGCCGACGTGTTCGCCGAGACCTCGGGCGGCGCGGTGGACGTCTTCGTCCGCGACCGCGGCGCGGGCTTCGACGTCGACGCGGTCGCGACCGACCGCCAGGGCGTCCGCAACAGCATCGTGGACCGGATGGCGCGCCACGGCGGCCGGGCCGACGTACGCTCGGCTCCCGGCGAGGGCACCGAGGTCCGGCTGCACATGCCCCGCACCAGCTCCGGTGCACACGACGAGGAGAACCGATGAGCCTGAGCCAGCCCACCGCTTCGGCCCGGGGACCCGTGCGCGTCGTCCTGGTGGACGACCACGCGATGTTCCGGGCAGGGGTCCGCTCCGAGCTGGCCGCGACCGGCGCCGGCTTGGTCGAGGTGGTCGGCGAGGCGGCCGACGCCGACGCCGCGATCGCGGTGGTCCGCGACCTCCAGCCCCAGGTGGTGCTGCTCGACGTGCACCTGCCCGGCGGGGGTGGCGTGGAGGTGATGCGCCGCCAGCC
Source organism: Nocardioides sp. (assembly GCF_025965415.1). GTDB lineage: Bacteria > Actinomycetota > Actinomycetes > Propionibacteriales > Nocardioidaceae > Nocardioides. The sequence goes on along the minus strand of NZ_JAOPWY010000107.1, from coordinate 19,445 downwards.
GTCGCCCGACACCCTTTACCTCGCGCTGTCGGTGTCCGACGCGGCCGAGGACGTCATCGGCACCATCCGCGGCGGCGCGCGCGGCTACGTCACCAAGACGATCACCGGCCCCGAGCTGGTCGACGCGATCACCCGGGTCGCCGGGGGAGACGCGGTCTTCTCGCCGCGCCTGGCCGGCTTCGTGCTCGACGCCTTCGCCGGCTCCATCGACGTCGCGGCCGTCGACGAGGACCTCGACCGGCTGACCGAGCGCGAGCGCGAGGTGATGCGCCTGATCGCCCGCGGCTACGCCTACAAGGAGGTCGCCAAGGAGCTCTTCATCTCGGTGAAGACCGTGGAGACCCACATGTCGTCGGTGCTGCGCAAGCTCCAGCTCTCGAGTCGTCACGAGCTGACGAAGTGGGCCTCGGACCGTCGACTGCTCTAGGCGGGATGCCCTCCAACGGGGTGGGCGACGTTTGACAACTCCCGCCCCGAACGGTGGGGTCGGGGGATGTCAGACACCGCCACCGTCCCCCGTCCGGACGAGCACGAGAGCGAGCTCAAGCGCTCCATCACCGGCCGCCTGCTGTTCTTCTACACCCTCGGCGACGTGCTCGGGTCGGGCATCTACGTCCTCATCGGACTGGTCGCGGCGGCGGTCGGAGGTGCCTTCTGGGTCGCCTTCGCCCTCGGCGTCGCGGTCGCGGCGATCACCGGGGCGGCGTACGCCGAGCTGGTGACGAAGTACCCCCAGGCCGCCGGTGCCTCGCTCTACGTCAACAAGGCCTTCGGCAACCGTGCGCTCACCTTCTTGATCACGGTGTCCTTCCTCGCCGCGAGCATGGCGGCGTCCGGCTCGCTGGCGACCGGCTTCGCGTCCTACTTCGCCGAGCTGTGGGCCGGTCCGCCCGCGCTGCTGGTCTCGCTGGTCTTCGTGGCCCTGCTCGTGGTCGTCAACTACATCGGCATCACCGAGTCGGTCGTCATCAACATGCTGATGACCTTCGTCGAGGTCTTCGGACTGGTGGTCGTGCTGGTCATCGGCATCGTCTACGTCGCCCAGGGCAACGCCGACTTCGGCGTGCTGACGCACATCGACGCCTCCGGCGACTACGGCAGCCCCGCGCTCGCGGTCCTGGCCGGCATCTCCTTCTCCTTCTTCGCCATGACCGGCTTCGAGAACACCGTCAACGTGGCCGAGGAGACCATCGAGCCCTACAAGGCGTTCCCGCGCTCGCTGGTCGGCGGCATGCTCGTCGCGGGGCTCGTCTACGTGCTGGTCTCGATCGCCGCCGCGCTGACCGTGCCGGTCGAGACGCTGGCCAACTCGGACGCCGCGCTCCTCGAGGTCGTGAAGGCGGGCATCCTGCCCTTCTCGACCGACCTGATGACCACCGTCTTCTCGGTCATCGCCCTGATCGCGATCACCAACACCACGCTGGTCACGATCGTCACGCAGCCGCGCATCCTCTACGGCATGGCCCGCGAGGACGTCGTACCCGGTGTCTTCGCCAAGATCCACCCGGTCCGGCGCAGCCCGTGGGTGGGGCTGCTCTTCAGCGGCCTGGTGGTCGGCCTGCTGCTCGTCATCGGCACCCTGGTCACCGCGTCCGGCGGCGGCATCGACCTGGTCGGCCGACTGGCCACGGTCACCGTCGTGCTGCTGCTCGCCATCTACGCCCTGGTGATCGTCTCCTGCCTCAAGCTCCGCGGGCAGGACGAGCACGACGAGATCTTCCACGCCAGCGCGCCGCTGCTGATGGTCGGCCTGGTCGGCAACCTCGCGATCCTGGGCTTCACCGTCTACGACGACCCGCACTCGCTGATCTGGTGCGCGGGCCTGCTCGGCGTGGGTGGCGTGCTCTTCCTCGCTGAGTACTTCTTCGGCAGCCGGGGCACCGGGTCCCGCACGCCCGACCTCGAGGAGGCCTGACATGCACGTCATCGTCGCCACGGACGGCTCGCGGCAGTCGCTGGCCGCCGCCAAGCAGCTCAAGGCGTTCGCCGACCCCGCCAAGATCACGGACATCTCCGTGGTCGCGGTGATCCGGCCCCTGGCCTCGGTCGCCTTCGCCGACGACCTCTCCGAGGGCAAGTGGCCGGCCGCGGGGTCGTTCCGCGAGGCCGCGCAGAGCGCGGTCGACGCGATCGCCAAGGTCTACGACGGCTGGGGCCCGAAGGTCCACAAGCGGATCCGCAGCGGGTCGGCGGCCAACGAGATCATCAAGGCCGCCCAGCAGTACGACGCCGGCCTCGTCGTCGTGGCCGCCGGTGGCCGTGGCCTGAGCGACAGCGTCCTGGTGGGCAGCACCGCCCAGCGGGTGCAGCACTACGCGCCGTGCCCGGTGCTCGTCGTACGTCCCGCGCCGCGCACGAAGCGCAAGGGCTGACCCGCCGGCTGGCTAGGGTGTCCGCATGGAGACCCTGCGGCTGGTGCTGCTCTTCGTCCACATCCTCGGCTACGCCGCGCTGCTCGGCGGCCTCCTGGTGCAGGTCCGCGACGAGACCAAGGTGGTCAACTCGCTGATGCGCGACGGCATCGGTACGGCGTTCCTGGCCGGCCTGCTGCTGGTGGGGGTGCTCGAGAGCCTGGGCACGCCCGACCACGCCAAGATCGGCGTGAAGTTCGCCGTCGGGCTCGTCATCCTGGTGCTCGTGATGGTCAACATGCGCAAGCCGAGCATCCCGAAGGGCCTCTACTTCGGACTCCTCGCGCTGACGATCGCCAACATCGCGGTGGCCGTGTTCTGGTCGCCCGTGCACGCCTGATCCGCAGCGCCGGGCGCGGGCACGCGGGTGTCCCACCCGCCGCATAGGGTTGGCTCGACATGAGCCCCACCGACGCCCCCGACGCAGCCCTGATCGACCACCCCCTCCTCGAGGGTCTCAACGACCCCCAGCGGGCGGCCGTGACGCACGCGGGCGCCCCGCTGCTGGTGGTCGCCGGCGCAGGGTCGGGCAAGACCCGCGTGCTGACCCGCCGCATCGCGTGGCTGATCTCGGAGCGCAAGGCGCACCCCGGCTCGATCCTGGCGATCACCTTCACCAACAAGGCCGCGGCCGAGATGAAGGAGCGCGTGCAGCACCTGGTCGGCAACCGGGCGAAGATCATGTGGGTCTCGACCTTCCACTCCTCGTGCGTGCGCATCCTGCGCAAGGAGATCGACCGGGTCGGCTTCAAGTCGAACTTCTCCATCTACGACGCCGCCGACTCCAAGCGCCTGATGACGCTGGTGCTGCGCGACCTCGAGCTCGACCCCAAGCGCTACCAGCCCAACGCCGTCCTGCACTGGGTCTCCGACCAGAAGAACGAGCTGCGCGACCCCGAGGACGCCACCAAGGAGGCCCGCAACAGCTTCGAGGAGGCCTACGCCTCGGCCTACACCCACTACCAACGCCGCCTCCGCGACGCCAACGCGCTCGACTTCGACGACCTGATCATGACGACGGTCCACCTGCTGCAGGCCTTCCCCGACGTGCGCGAGAACTACCGCCGCCGGTTCCGCCACGTGCTGGTCGACGAGTACCAGGACACCAACCACGCGCAGTACAGCCTCATCCAGCAGCTGTGCGGCGCGTCCTTCGAGATGGACACAGCGTTCGAGGAGGACGGGCACGAGGCCGCGGAGCGTGTCGAGCCGAGCGAGCTGATGGTCGTCGGTGACGCCGACCAGTCGATCTACGCGTTCCGTGGTGCGGACATCCGCAACATCCTCGACTTCGAGCAGGACTTCCCCGACGCCACGACGATCCTGCTCGAGCAGAACTATCGCTCCACGCAGACCATCCTCACCGCGGCCAACTCCGTGATCGCCAACAACCGGGGCCGCAAGGCCAAGCGGCTGTGGACCGACGCGGGGGAGGGGGAGCGCATCGTCGGCTACGTCTCCGACGACGAGCACGACGAGGCCCGCTTCGTCAGCCAGGAGATCGACCGGCTCGTCGACGACAGCGCCATCCGCCCGGCCGACGTCGCCGTCTTCTACCGCACCAACGCGCAGTCGCGCGTCTTCGAGGAGGTGTTCATCCGCACCGGCCAGCCCTACAAGGTCGTGGGCGGGGTGCGCTTCTACGAGCGCAAGGAGGTCCGCGACGCGCTGGCCTACCTCCGGATGCTGGTCAACACCGCCGACGAGATCTCGCTGCGCCGCGTGCTCAACACCCCCAAGCGCGGCATCGGCGAGCGCGCCGAGGCCTGCATCGCCGCCCTGGCCGACCGCGACCGGATCACGTTCTGGGAGGCGCTGACGCGAGCGGCGGAGGCCCCCGGCCTGGCCACCCGCAGCCTCAAGAACATCGAGGCCTTCGTCGCGATGGTGCAGGAGCTGCAGTCGATGGTGGCGGCCGACGAGCGCCCCGACGTGATCCTGGAGTCGGTGCTCGAGCGCTCGGGCTACCTCACCGAGCTCGAGGCCAGCGAGGACCCGCAGGACGGCACCCGCGTGGAGAACCTCGCCGAGCTGGTCGCGGTGGCTCGCGAGTTCGCCGAGGACCCGCAGCCCGGTCCCAGTGCCGATCCCGCGGAGGTCGAGGCCGGCACCGTCGCGGTCGGCCTGGGCGACTTCCTCGAGCGGGTGGCCCTGGTCGCCGACGCCGACCAGATCCCCGACGCGCCCGACGGCGACGACTCCGGCGTGGTCACCCTCATGACCCTCCACACCGCCAAGGGCCTGGAGTTCCCGGTCGTCTTCCTCACCGGCCTCGAGGACGGGGTCTTCCCGCACCAGCGCTCGCTGGGCGACCAGACCGAGCTGGAGGAGGAGCGCCGCCTCGCCTACGTCGGGCTCACCCGTGCCGAGCAGCGCCTCTACATCTCCCGGGCCCTGGTCCGGTCCGCGTGGGGGGCGCCGAGCCACAACCCCGCCAGCCGGTTCCTCGACGAGCTGCCCGTCGACCTCGTCGACTGGCGTCGTACGGCGGCGGAGCAGACGCGGTGGGGGCGGCCCGACCACACCGGCGGCTCTACCCGCCTCGGCACCCCCACCGACGCCGGTCGGCGCAACTTCTCCTCGGCCGCGATGCGGGCCGACGTCGCCGCCAAGTCCAAGCCGGCGCGCGAGATCCCGAGCCTGTCACCGGGTGACCGGGTGGTGCACGACTCGTTCGGGATGGGCACGGTCGTCGCCGTCGACGGGGTCGCGGAGAAGTCCGTGGCGTCGATCGACTTCGGGTCCGACGGCGTGAAGCGGCTGCTGCTCAGGTATGCGCCGGTGGAGAAGCTGTAGGTCATCGGGCGGGGGGCCTTGGTTTCGACTCGGGCTCGTTCCTCGCCCGGCTCAACCGGCGGCTGGGTGCGGACTGCCGCTGGTTGAGCAGCGAGCGCAGCCTGCCGCTGGGTGAGCAGCGAGCGCAGCCCGCCGCGGGTTGAGCAGCGAGCGCAGCCCGCCGCTGGTTGAGCAGCGAGCGCAGCCTGCCGCTGGTTGAGCAGCGAGCGCAGCCTGCCGCTGGTTGAGCAGCGAGCGCAGCGAGCGTGTCGAAACCGAGGCTTCGAGCGTCACGCCCTCCGCGGCTTCGTTCCTCAGCCGCTGATCGCCGTGACTCGGGCGGTGACGCCGACTGGTCGAAGATCTCGACGTGCGCCGTGGCTACTTCGTTCCTCAGCCGCGGCTTGCTCAATCTCCCTTGACTTCCGACTCGCTCCGCGAGTCGGTCAGGGAACGATGCCGTGCTCGACGAAGGCCTGGAACGGGTCGACCGGGCCGCCGCCACCGGGGCGGACCTCGACGTGCAGGTGGGAGCCGGTCACGTTGCCGGTCGCACCGACGGTGCCGATGACCTCGCCGCCGGTGACGTTGTCGCCGACCGAGACGTAGATCGAGGTCTGGTGGCAGAACCAGATCTCGGTGCCGTCGTCGAGGGTGACCACGGTCTTGTTGCCGTAGGCGCCGTCGTAGCCCGTGGAGGTGACGGTGCCGTTGGCGATGGCCATGATCGGGTCACCGGTGTTGCCGTTGAAGTCGAGGCCGGTGTGATAGCTGGCCCAGAGGCCGTACTGCCCGAAGGTCGCGGTGATCTGATAGCTGGCGAGGGGGAGAACCCACTTGTTCTCCTTGATCTTCGCCGCCTGCTTCTCGGCTGCCTGGCGCATCTGGTCGAGCTTGGCGGTGCGCTCGGCCATCTGCTTCTCGGCCAGCGCGACGAGCTCGGGGTCGGTGGCCTCGACGTCGGTGTCGCGGGTGTAGTCACGGCTGACGACGGCGCCGCGGCGCGAGAGCGCCTGCCCGGCGGCGGAGCCGACGGAGCCGGAGGCGTCCAGCGAGGAGCCGGAGGTGAGGGCGGTGGCACCGACCCCGGACGCGGTGACCGCGCCGCCGGCGGAGATCGCCAGCACGGCGACGCCCGCCACGAGCGGGAGGGACGGCAGGCTGCTGACCAGCGAGCGGCGGGGCGGCGTGGTGGCACGGCGCTTTCCGGTCACGGGAGCTGCCGGTGCCGAGGTGCGACGCTGGGGAGCGCGCTCCGCTCGGTGGTTGCCCATAGGGGTGATTACCAATCTGCCGGTTCAGGGGGGTGGTCGGCCAGACCGCGCACGACTGTAACGGAAAGATCACGAGATAGTGCAACCAGCGACCAATTTGTTCACCTCACCCCGCCGGGTGGTCGATATCCGGACGAGGGACGACCACGCGGGCCGTGCTCAGCCGCGGGCGGCCTGGTAGCGATCGAGCGCCTCGCGCCGCTCGTCGGCATGGTCCACGATCCGCTGCGGGTAGTCCTTCTCGTAGCCCACGTCCGACATCCAGGGCTCGTGCGCCGCCTTGCCCGGGAGGTGGTCGAGCTCGGGCACCCAGCGGCGTACGTAGTCGCCCTGCGGGTCGAACTTGAGGCCCTGCGTGATCGGGTTGAAGACCCGGAAGTAGGGCGAGGCGTCGGTGCCGGTGCCGGCGACCCACTGCCAGCCGTGGTTGTTGGAGGCCACGTCGCCGTCGATGAGCAGGTCGAGGAAGTGCCGCGCGCCGACCGGCCACCACACGTGCAGGTCCTTGGTCAGGAAGGACGCGGTGATCATCCGGACCCGGTTGTGCATCCAGCCGGTGTGGAGCAGCTGGCGCATCCCGGCATCGACGATCGGGAAGCCGGTGGTGCCCGTCCGCCACGCCTCGACGGCGTCGTCCGGCTCGTCGTACGCCATCCCCTCCAGTGCCGGCTTGAGGTCCGACCAGGCCGACGCCGGGGTGTGCCACAGCACGTCGGCGTAGAACTCCCGCCAGGCCAGCTCGTTGGCGTACGTCGATCGGGTGTCGATCTCGGCCAGCAGGGAGCGCGGGTGCAGCACGCCGAGGTGGAGGTAGGGGGAGAGGCGGGAGGTGCCGTCGTGGTCGGGGCGGTCGCGCTCCCGCGGGTAGTCGGCGATGTCGTCGCGGACGAAGTCGTGCCAGCGACGCCAGGCGGCGTCCTCGCCGGCGGCGGGCAGGTCGAACGGCGCGTCGGCGACGGCCTTCTCGAGCATGCTGACAGCCCGCTGGTGCGACTCGGCCGGCTCGACGTCGGGGGAGCGGGGAGTGGGGGCCGGCTCTGGCCAGCCGTGCTCGCGCCAGCCGCGGGCGAAGGCGGTGAACACCTGGTAGGGGTTGCCGCTGCCGTTGCGCACCAGGCCCGGCCCGACGGCGTACGGCGACCCGGTGGCGACCAGCTCGACCGCCTGCCCGACCGCCTCGTCGCGGCGCCGGCCGTAGGGCGTGGTCTCCGCCGCGACGTGGACGCGTCGGCCGGCGGCCACGCGCGGCACCACGTCGGCCGGGTCGCCGAGCTGGATGGTCAGCGGGATCCGCTCGGCGAGGGAGAGCACGTTGGCCGCGAGCCACGCCTGCCGGGCCGGACCGGCGCCCGCCCAGATCGCGGGATCGACCACGAAGAGCGCCGTGACCGATCCGTCGTCGAGCGCGGCCAGCAGGGCGGGGTTGTCCCGCACCCGCAGGTCGCGACGGAACCACATCACCGCTGAGGTCGGGGAGGACATGCCCGACAACGTAGCCCGGGGTGACCAGCACCACGGTGGCCCGAACTCGTGCGAGCCCAGCGACAGGTCTAGGGTGCCGAGAGGAAATCCCGCGCACTGTTGCAGACGAAAAGGACTGGGTACGTCGTGGATCTGATGGAGTTTCAGGCGAAGGAGCTCTTCGCCAAGCATGGAGTCGTGACCACCCTGGGTGTGATCGCCGAGACCCCCGAGGCCGCGCGCGCCGCCGCCGAGGAGATGGGCGGCGTGACGGTCATCAAGGCGCAGGTGAAGGCCGGCGGACGCGGCAAGGCGGGTGGCGTCAAGATCGCCAAGACCGCCGACGAGGCCGAGTCCTACGCCCGCGACATCATCGGGATGGAGATCAAGGGGCTCCGGGTCAACCGCGTCCTGGTCACCCCGGCGACGCCGCCGGTGGAGGAGTACTACTTCTCCTTCCTGCTCGACCGCTCCAACCGCTCGCACCTGTGCATCGCATCGGTCGAGGGCGGCGTGGAGATCGAGGAGGTCGCCAAGACCAACCCCGACGCCGTGAAGCAGATTCCGATCAACGCCCTCGAGGGCGTGACCCCCGAGAAGGCCGCCGCGATCGTCGACGAGGCGAAGTTCCCCGCCGAGCTGCGCGACCAGGCCATCGAGATGGTCCAGGCGCTGTGGAAGGTCTACGTCGAGGAGGACGCCACCCTGGTGGAGGTCAACCCGCTGGCCCGCCTCGAGGGCGACAAGCTCGAGGCGCTCGACGGCAAGGTCTCGCTCGACGAGAACGCCTCCGAGGTGCGCCACCCCGACCACGCCCAGTTCGAGATCCGCGAGGAGGCCGACCCGCTCGAGGCGAAGGCCAAGGACAAGGGCCTCAACTACGTCAAGCTCGACGGCCAGGTCGGCATCATCGGCAACGGCGCGGGCCTCGTGATGAGCACCCTCGACGTCGTCGCGTACGCCGGTGAGGCGCACGGCGACGTGAAGCCCGCCAACTTCCTCGACATCGGCGGCGGCGCCAACGCCCAGGTGATGGCCGACGGCCTCGACGTGATCCTCAACGACGAGCAGGTCAAGAGCGTCTTCGTCAACGTCTTCGGCGGCATCACCGCCTGCGACGAGGTCGCCAACGGCATCAAGGGCGCACTCGAGATCCTCGGCGACGAGGCCACCAAGCCGCTCGTCGTACGCCTCGACGGCAACAACGTCGAGCAGGGTCGCGCGATCCTCGACGAGCTCAACCACCCGCTGGTCACCCAGGTCGACACCATGGACGGCGCGGCCGACAAGGCCGCCGAGCTCGCCCACCAGGCCTGAGAGAGAGAAACAGAAACGATGTCTATCTACCTCAACAAGGACTCCAAGATCATCGTCCAGGGCATGACCGGCGGGATGGGTGCCAAGCACACCACCCTCATGGTCGAGTCCGGCGCCAACATCGTGGGCGGCGTCAACGCGCGCAAGGCCGGCACCACCGTCGAGCTGGGAGGCAAGGAGCTGCCCGTCTACGGGACGGTCGAGGAAGCCATGAAGGAGACCGGCGCCAACGTGTCGGTGGCCTTCGTGCCCCCCGCCTTCACCAAGGACGCGTGCATCGAGGCCATCGACGCCGAGATCCCGCTCCTCGTGGTGATCACCGAGGGCGTGCCGGTCCTCGACACGGCCGAGGTCGTCGCCTACCTCGACGGCAAGTCCACCCGGATGATCGGCCCCAACTGCCCCGGCATCATCACGCCGGAGGAGTCCCTGGCCGGCATCACGCCGCACACCATCGCGGGCAAGGGCCCGGTCGGCCTCGTGTCGAAGTCGGGCACGCTGACCTACCAGATGATGTTCGAGCTCAAGGACTACGGCTTCACGACCGCCATCGGCATCGGTGGTGACCCGATCATCGGCACCACGCACATCGACGCGCTCGAGGCCTTCGAGAACGACCCGGAGACCAAGGCGATCGTGATGATCGGCGAGATCGGTGGAGACGCCGAGGAGCGTGCCGCGGCCTACATCAAGGACCACGTCACCAAGCCGGTCGTCGGCTACGTCGCGGGCTTCACCGCCCCCGAGGGCAAGACCATGGGTCACGCCGGGGCGATCGTCTCCGGCTCCTCGGGCACCGCCCAGGCCAAGAAGGAGGCCCTCGAGGCCGCCGGGGTCAAGGTCGGCAAGACGCCGTCCGAGACGGCCGAGCTGATGCGCGAGGTCCTCGCGAACCTCTGAACCACCCCGTGGGCCCCCGGCTCACTCCAGACGGCTCCGCAGGTCCACCTGCGGGGCCCGTCCGGCGTTCGGGGCGCGGGTGGCGTCCCGCCTCCCAGAGCACGCGCCACACGACGTGCGCCCCGAGGAGGCGGACCGGCGCCACCGCGGAGACACGGCGAGGCGACGGCAGGGTCGGGCAGGCCGAGCTGGCCAGCGTCGAAGGAATGGACATGTCTAGCACCCCGTTCTCGTGAACACACACATCGCCGGAACGATCTTCCCCGTGGTCCCCGTGACCTGGTCGGCCTGCTCGTCCAGCGATGCGAGCGAGCCCTCACCGTAGGTGCTGACCATCAGCCGTGCCGAACCGACGCGAGTGACCTGGAAGACGGAGCTGCCGAGTCCCTGGTCGTAGGTCAGGCCCATCGTGACCGTGTCGTGGCCGGTGTCGCGGTCCAGCACGGTCCAGACCTGGTTGTCGAGGCTGCGGCAGCTCTCCGCCGCCTGGCGGACGGCGGCCATCGCCTTGCCGGCCACCTCCGCGTCGGCGTGGACGAGCAGCTCGCGGCCGTCGAAGTACTCCGGCCCGAGCGCCCTCGTGACGAGGCGTCGTACGCCCCCGGCGGTGCCGTCGCGCGGCCAGGCGACAGTGCCGCATATCTCGACCTCGCCCACGCCCTCGCCGTCCGCGGAGGGCGTCGACACCCGCGTCTCGCCGTCGCCCTCCGGCAGCCCGACGCCCAGCGGGAAGTCCGCGGGGATCTCGGTGACGCCGTCCGGCGCTGCCGTGGCGGGTGCGGTGGGCTCCGTGGGCTCCGTGGCCTCGGGGGACTCGGTCGGCTCGGGGGAGGCCCCGCCGCTCGGCGTGCCCTCGGCGAACAGGTCGAGGCCCGCGACGGTCTCGCGGATGGCGTCGACCGTGTCGGTGACACCCTGCTCGAGGGCGGCGTCGGTCCACTCGCCGTACGTCGAGGTGATCAGGAGCGCGGCCCCTACGGGCACGACGTGGATGACCGTCGCACCCGTGCCGGGCTCGCCGTCGAACGTGTAGGTCTGGATGAGGGTGACCGCCGGAGTCGGGCCGAACGGCGACCGGCGGACCTCGGTGACCGTCTCCATGTCGCCGTTGACGGTCGGGGTCCGACACCCGGACGGCAGGTCGGTGAAGGCCCGGGCGACCAGCGCCGCCTCGTCGGGGCTGCCCAGCAGCACCAGCTCGCGGGTGTTGGCGGACTCGCCGCCGCTGTTGTCGGCGATCATCCGGTCGCGGACGCCCAGGCCGCGCAGCGGGGCCGTGCCGCAGAGGGCCAGGTCCCGCAGCCCCGTGCCCGTCCGGGACGTGGGGATGGCGTCCTGCGGACCGCCCATGCCGGCTGACAGCGGGAAGTCGTCCGGGATCTCGGTGCCGGGGCCGGGCGTCTCCGGCACCGCGGCGGACCCCCCGGACGGGCCCGTCGGACTGGCGCTGTCGGTCGCGTCCTCCGGCGACCCGCCACCGCACGCGCCCACGGCGAGCGTGCCCGCCAGGGCGGCGGTCAGGAGCGTCGAGCGGAGCCTCATGGCAGGTAGGACACCGCCGGCGGCGAAAAGGTTGCGTCAGGTCTTGCTGCGCAGCGCCTCGAGCCGCTCGAGGACGCGGCGCGACAGGGCGATGAAGTCGGTGCGCGACATCGTCATGCCGGGGTCGGGGGTGAAGCCGAGCTGGGAGACAGCGGTCCCGTCGCGCGCGATCGCCATGAGGAACGGGAAGGACTGCGTGTCGTTGAGCTCGATCGACAGCGACCACACGCTCAGGTCGCGCGCCTGCGTCGACGTGGACGCGAGCTGGGTGACGCTGGTGCCGAGGTTGGCCTGGCCGCACTGGCGGATCCGGGTGCGGACGGTCTCGACGAAGTCGCGGGCCGCGCCCGGGCGCATCGCGCCGACGGTCTGCGTGAGGCCGAGCTGGCGGGCGTTGCGGGTCTCGGGGAAGAGGAACGTCCGGGTCAGCGCGCGGCGGATGCCGGGGCCCGTGAAGCTCGTGCGGTCGCAGCGGGTCGCGGCGTCGTTCGTGCGGGCGCGCTCGGGGTCGGTGCCGACCCACGGGCCGCGCACTCCCGAGACGGGCGGGAGGTCCACGGACGAGAGCAGACCCGGAGGCATGCCGATGTCCAGTGGCACGACGGAGCGCGACCGGGAGCGCCCCGCGCAGGTGGCGGCGCCGTCGGAGCCGCAGAGGCCGTTGACGGCTGCGGCGAGGGCGGTCTGGGTGGCCTTGTCGCTGACCGGTCGCCCCTGGCTGCGGACGACGTTGGTGACCACGAGGTTGCCGGTGCGGGCCACGGCGACGCTGATCGTGGCCGGCGACCTGCCCCACGCCCGCAACCGGAACGCGCGGGCGTCGTCGCCCACCCGCTTCACCGTGCGGGTCGACATCAGCTGGGTGCGGGGGTCGATGCAGCCGGCGTACCACATCGAGGCGGTCTCGAAGCTCTGCACGGCCTGCTCAGCGTCGCGGGACATCTCGACGATCTGGACCGCCGTCGACTCGGTGCGCGTCACCCGACGCTTGCGGGTGCGCCGCTGGTCGCCCTTGCCGACCTGCGTGGTCACGGTGCGGGTCGCCGAGCCCTCCCAGGTGCGCGCGAGGGCGGTGATGCCGTCGGGGTCGGAGAAGCGCTCGCGCTGGCACGGCGCCAGGAGCCCGTCGCCGGCGAGGTTGTCGGTTGTGGCGGTCTCTGCCCACTCCAGCCCGGGGCCGAAGCGCGACAGCTGCGCGGCGGAGAGCAGCGACCCCTCGTCGATGATCTCCTCGCCCGTGGCCGACGCGGGAGCGTGGACGGTGACACCGGCGGTGGCCTTCTCGTCGCTGAGGCTGGTGGCCTCCGCCTGCGACCCCGTCGCCACCAGCGACCCCGAGACCACGAGTGCGGCGGTGGCCAGGCCGGCACCGATCACCGTGTGCGTACGCCGTCGGGCGGCCCCGGCGCGGCGGATCGCGGTGGCGCGGGGCCAACGGATCGACTCCAGCGGCTCGGCCAGGTCGTCGAGCAGCCGGCGGACCTCGGTCGTCGGGACGTCGCGGTGCAGCGAGAACTGGGAGGTGGCGGTCTGCAGCTCGCGCTCGGCGTCGGAGCGCGGCAGCCCGACCATCCGGCCGATGTCGTTGAGCGAGAGCGCGGAGAGGCCGTTGAGCACGAGGAGCTCGCGCTGGCGCGTGGTGAGCTTGGACAGGGCGTCGAGCGTGGACCGGGCCTCGGGGGCCAGGGACTTGTCCCGGTGCCAGATGCGCGCGGTGTGCCGGCGACGGGCGCGGCGGAAGGCGAGGGGCCGGACGTAGGCGTCGCGGTCGTCGAGGACGCCGATCTTGCGCCAGCGGTGCCAGGCCACGACGAACGCGTCCCGCACGGCGGCCCGCGACGCCGGCGCGTCGCCGGTCAGGGCGTACGCCTCGTGCAGGAGTCGCGTGCGCGTCTCGCCGTAGTAGGCGTCGAAGGTTTCCGGGCTCCTCATGACCGCTCCACGGTACGGGAGCCACACACACGGCGCACATCGCTCCCCCTGCCCGCGCCGGGCGGCGTGGGAGCGCGATCCGCGCTGCGGGCCGGGTGATGATGACCCGGCCATGACGTCGCTCCTCACCCGACCCGACAGCGCCCGGACCGACGCTGCCCGCCCCCGGCCGCTGGTGCTGGTCGCGACCCTCGGCGGCGTGCTCGCCGCCCTGGGGCCGCTGGTGGTGCTGCTGGCGGTGGGCGTGATCGGGTGGTTCGTCACCGACGCCGGCGTGCACGGTGCACCGCGCGACGGCATGCGGATGGGTGCGCTCGCCTGGCTCGCCGGCCACGGCTCCGGCCTGACCGTGCTCGGCGCCCGGATCACGATCGTGCCCCTCGGCATCACCGCGATCTCGGTGTGGTCGATGTGGCGCCTGGGCCACCGGGTCGGCGACGCGGTGTCGGGCCACGGCCCGGATGCCGACCGGATCTCCGACGGCGAGCGCGACTTCACCGTGCCCATCGCGATCGCGACCTTCTTCGCCGGCTACGCCGTGGTGGCCGTCGTCGTCGCCACGCTCGCTGCCGGCTCCACGGCCGACCCGTCCGTGCCACGCGTGCTGGCCTGGACGATCGCCATGACGGCGCTCGTCGCTGCCCCCGCGATCGCGGTCGGGTCCGGCCGCGCCGCGATCTGGACGGCCCTCATGCCCGCGACCGTGCGTGCGGGCGCCGCGGTGGCCGGGGCCGTGCTCAGCACCTTCCTGATCGTGTCCGCGCTCGTGTTCCTCGTGGCGTTCGCCGTCTCCTTCGACGACGCGGCGACCGTGACCGCACAGCTGCACCCCAGCCCGGGGGAGGCCGTGCTCTACGCCCTCGTCAACGCGGCCTTCGGCCCCAACGCCGCCCTCTTCGCCGGCTCCTACCTGCTCGGACCCGGGTTCGCCGTCGGTGGGGCCACCGTCGTCTCCCCGAGCGCCGTCGTGCTGGGACCGCTGCCCCTCGTGCCCCTGGTCGCGGCCCTGCCGGCCGTCGGCACACCCGCCGGCTGGATCGGCGGCCTGATGGTGCTGCCCCCGCTGACGGCGGCCGTCGCGGCGTTCCGGAGCCTGCGCCGCCGGCCGCTCACCTGGGACCGGGTCGCGCTCGCCGGCTGCGGTGGCGGCCTCGTGGCGGGCGTCGGCTTCGCCCTCCTCGCCTCGCTGTCCGGCGGCGCTGCCGGCCCCGGCCGGATGCGCTTCGTCGGCCCGTTCACCCGCGACGTGCTCGTGCACGGCGTACCCGCCTGCGGCATCGGCGCCCTCCTCGGCGCCGGGGTGGTGGCGCTGCTGGTCTGGCGCGCGGCCCGCGCCTGGGGCGACGCCGACCGCTCGGAGGACTGAGCGTGGGCGCTGGTCACGGCCACGGCGAGCGACCCTCCCTCGGTCCCGCCCCGCGCGACCTGCGGCTGCTCATCGGCCTCCTGGTCGGTCCGCTGGTGCTGGCGACCGTGGTCGGGCTGGCGCTGCTGTGGCCCGACGGTGACCTGGAGATCACCGCGCCCGGGGCCGACGTGCAGCGCGGCACGGCCGAGGTGCAGTCGATCGGTGCCTGCCGCCAGGACGTGGAGGGCTGCAGCCTCGCGACGGTGGAGCTGCTGACCGGACCGGGCGCGCCCGGGACGGCGGAGGCACTCCTGCCCTACGGCTCGCAGGCGCCCGTCGTCGAGCCGGGCGACCGGATCATCGTCTCCTATGCAGGTCAGGCCCCGGAGGGGGAGCAGTACGCCTTCCAGGACTTCGACCGCGGACCGCCGCTGCTCGTCCTCACGCTCCTGTTCGCGGTCGGGGTGCTCGCCCTGTCGCGGTGGCGCGGCATCGGCGCGCTCGCGAGCCTGGCGTACTCCCTCGTCCTGATCGCGGTCTTCACCCTGCCGGCCATCATGGAGGGCTCGTCGCCGCTCGCGGTGGCGGTCGTGACCGCCGCGGCGATCATGGTCGTCACGCTCTACCTCTCGCACGGCTTCGACGTCCGCTCGACGGTGGCCATGCTCGGCACGCTCGTCTCGCTGCTGGTGATCGGCGTCGTCGGCTGGGTCTTCACCGGCGTGGGGCACTTCACGGGCGTGGTCGACGAGGGCAGCCAGTACATCTCCGGCATCGCAGCGCAGGTCGACCTCCGCGGGCTCCTGCTCGCCGGCCTCGTCATCGGCGCCCTCGGTGTGCTCGACGACGTGACCGTCACCCAGACCTGGGCGGTGTGGGAGCTGGCCGACGTCGATCCCGACGCCAGCACCCGCACCCTGTTCGTGCGCGCCATGCGCATCGGGCGCTCGCACGCCGCCTCCACCGTCAACACCCTCGTCCTCGCCTACGTCGGCGCGACCCTGCCGCTGATGCTGGTCTTCTCCGCCCTCGAGCTGCCGTTCGGGATCGCCGTCAGCCAGGAGGTGGTGGCGCAGGAGGTCGTGCGGGGCCTGGTCGGCGGCCTGGGCATCCTCGCCGCCGTGCCCCTCACGACCGCGATCGCGGCCCTGGTCGCGGGGCGGCTGGTCCGCGACCGGCGGACGGCGGCGGCCGCTCCCTCCCACCGCGCCTAGACTCCGGTGTCGTGAACCGACCCGCCCGTCTCGTCGTCCTGGTGTCCGGGGCCGGCACCAACCTGCAGGCCCTGCTCGACGCGTGCGCCGAGTCGTCGTACGGCGCCCGCGTGGTGGCCGTCGGCGCCGACCGCGACGACATCGAGGGCCTGGCGCGCGCGGACCGGGCCGGGGTGCCGACCTTCGTGGCGAAGGTCGACGACTACTCCTCCCGCGAGCACTGGGACCGGGCACTGACCGACAAGGTCGGCGCCTTCGAGCCCGACCTGGTGGTCTCGGCGGGCTTCATGAAGCTCGTCTCCGCCGACTTCCTCGAGCGCTTCCTCACCCTCAACACGCACCCGGCGCTCTGCCCGGCCTTCCCGGGGATGCACGGCCCCCGGGACGCGCTCGAGCACGGCGTCAAGGTCACCGGGGCGACGCTCTTCGTCGTCGACGCCGGTGTCGACGACGGTCCGATCGTCGCCCAGGTGCCCGTCGAGGTGGCCGAGGACGACGACGTCGCGTCGCTGCACGAGCGGATCAAGACGGCCGAGCGCGCGATGCTGGTCGACTCCGTCGGGCGGATCGCCCGCGAGGGCATCACGGTGGAGGGTCGCCGGGTTCGCATCGGGGCCTCCAGTCGATAGTCTGCTGCCACACGACTGGCGCAGGTGGGCCACCACCAGGGAGTGACGCGCGAGAGCATCGAACGCCTGGGTGCCTCGACTCGCAACCATCCGAGGAGTCCCGTGTCACCTGTTGAGCCCGAGTCCCGCATCGCGATCCGCCGAGCACTCGTCTCCGTCTACGACAAGGCCGGTCTCGACGACCTGGTCCGCGGCCTGCACGAGGCCGGCGTCGAGCTGGTCTCCACCGGCGGCTCCGCCGCACTGATCGAGTCGCTGGGCCTGCCGGTGACCAAGGTCGAGGACCTCACCGGCTTCCCCGAGTGCCTCGACGGCCGGGTCAAGACGCTGCACCCGCGCGTGCACGCCGGCATCCTCGCCGACCGTCGCCTGGAGTCGCACGTCGCGCAGCT
Source organism: Nocardioides sp. (assembly GCF_025965415.1). Classification (GTDB taxonomy): domain Bacteria; phylum Actinomycetota; class Actinomycetes; order Propionibacteriales; family Nocardioidaceae; genus Nocardioides. The sequence goes on along the minus strand of NZ_JAOPWY010000107.1, from coordinate 2,250 downwards.
CGAGGAGCTCGGCATCGAGCCGTTCGACCTCGTGGTGAGCAACCTCTACCCCTTCACCCGGACCGTCGCCTCGGGCGCCAGCCCCGACGAGTGCGTGGAGCAGATCGACATCGGCGGTCCGTCGATGGTGCGCGCCGCCGCCAAGAACCACCCGAGCGTCGCCATCGTGACCTCGCCCGCGGCGTACGACGCCGTGCTGGCCGCCGTGGCCGCCGGCGGCTTCACGCTGGCCGAGCGGCAGCGCCTGGCCGCGGAGGCCTTCGTCCACACCGCGACGTACGACGTCCACGTGGCGTCGTGGATGGGCAACGTGCTGACCGACACCAGCGAGGGCTCCGGCTTCCCGGCCTGGATGGGCGCCACCTGGAACAAGGAGGCGGTGCTGCGCTATGGCGAGAACCCGCACCAGCGCGCCGCGCTCTACGCCAACGGCTTCCTGCCTGAGGGGCCCGGCCTCGCCCAGGCGACGCAGCACCACGGCAAGGAGATGTCCTACAACAACTACGTCGACGCCGACGCGGCCCGCCGGGCGGCGTACGACTTCGACGAGCCTGCCGTCGCGATCATCAAGCACGCCAACCCGTGCGGCATCGCGGTGGCCGACGACGTGGCCGCCGCGCACCGCCTGGCCCACGCGTGCGACCCGGTGAGTGCCTTCGGCGGCGTCATCGCCACCAACGTGCCGGTGTCCGTCGAGATGGCCCAGCAGGTGGCCGAGATCTTCACCGAGGTGATCGTGGCCCCGGGCTACGAGGACGGTGCGGTCGAGGCGCTGCAGGCGAAGAAGAACATCCGGATCCTCGAGTGCCCGCCGCTGGTGCGCGGTGGTGCGGAGGTGCGGTCGATCTCGGGCGGGCTCCTGCTCCAGGCGCGCGACGTGATCTCGGCCGAGGGTGACGACCCCGCGGCCTGGACCCTCGCCACCGGTGAGGCCGCCTCCGCCGAGGTCCTGTCCGACCTCGCCTTCGCCTGGCGCGCCTGTCGCTCGGTGAAGTCCAACGCGATCCTGCTCGCCGCAGACGGCGCCTCGGTGGGCATCGGCATGGGCCAGGTCAACCGGGTCGACTCGTGCCGGCTCGCGGTCGAGCGCGCGGGGGAGCGGGCCTCGTCCGCCGTGGCCGCGTCCGACGCGTTCTTCCCCTTCGCCGACGGCCCGCAGATCCTCATCGACGCCGGCGTGAAGGCGATCGTGCAGCCCGGCGGGTCGGTGCGCGACGCCGAGGTCGTCGCCGCGTGCGAGGCGGCCGGCGTGACGATGTACTTCACCGGGACGCGGCACTTCTTCCACTGATCTGCGCCTCGGGCGGTGGTCCAGCCACATTGTTGGGCCGCAGAGTGTGGGTGGACCACCGCCACGCAGGCGATCTCGCACGTGTCCGGTCACACCGGTGGTCCAGCCACGTTCCGCGTGCCGAGAATGTGGGTGGACCACCGGCGTTGATCGGGGTCCCTGCGGCGGTCGTGGCGCACCCCGCGGCCCGTGCCGCCGAGCGGCACCTGGTCACGATCGGTGCGCCGGTCGGTGCCTAGGCGCACCCGCCCTAGACTGGCCGCCGTGACGGCACAGACCCTGGACGGCGCAGCCACGCTGCGGACCATCAAGGCAGAGCTGGCGCAGCGCGTCGCCGCCCTCAAGGAGCAGGGGGTGACCCCGGGCCTCGGCACGGTGCTCGTCGGCGACGACCCCGGCTCGCGGTGGTACGTCGGCGCCAAGCACAAGGACTGCGCGGAGATCGGCATCACCTCGATCCGCCGCGACCTGCCCGCCACGGCCACGCAGGCCGAGGTGGAGGCCGTCATCGACGAGCTGAACGCCGACGACGAGTGCACCGGCTTCCTCGTGCAGCAGCCGACGGGGCTCGACGAGTTCGCGCTGCTCTCGCGGGTCGACCCCGACAAGGACGTCGACGGCCTGCACCCGATGAACCTCGGCAAGCTGGTCCTCGGGGAGTCCGGTCCGCTGCCCTGCACCCCGGTCGGCGCGATCGAGCTGCTGCGCCGCCACGACGTGCAGATCGCCGGCGCGGAGGTCGTGGTCGTCGGTCGCGGCCTCACCGTCGGACGCCCGCTCGGCCTGCTGCTGACCCGCCGCTCCGAGAACGCCACCGTCACGCTCTGCCACACCGGCACCCGAGACCTGGCGGCGCACGTTCGGCAGGCCGACATCGTGGTCGCCGCAGCCGGCGTACCCGGCATCATCACCGCCGCCATGGTCAAGCCCGGTGCGGCGGTGCTCGACGTGGGCGTCTC
>NZ_JAOPWY010000064.1 GCF_025965415.1 Nocardioides sp. | reverse complement strand
GACCCCTGGCACCACGGCGGTCGAACCGACCTGACCAACGCGGTCCTGCTCTGCCAGCACCACCACCACCGCGCCCACGACACCAGCCACCGCACCGACCTCCTCCCCAACGGCGACCTCCGCTTCCCCCGACGCAGATAGGAGCGGCGTCGGTGCCCAGTGCCTCGCTGCGGCTTCTGAGGCGCTCGTCAGCACCAGGGCGGGGCCAGGCCGCGAGAACGCCGATCGACCCCGAAGGCCGTCGGGGCGCTCACCCCTCCGGTGTGGAGAGGATGCCCTCGAGCTCGTCCATGGTGCTGGTGAAGGCGTCCTCGAGGTCCACGTCGTAGGCGTCGGCGAGCGTCAGGACGCTCCACAGGCAGTCGGCCAGCTCGTGGGCGAGCGCGTCGTCGAGATCGGGCCGGGGTCGCACTCCCGCCTTGCCCTGCACCAGCTTGGCGAGGTCGCCCACGTCGCCGAGGAAGCCGAGCATGATCTCCTCGGTCGTCCACGAGCGTCCGTAGCGGGAGGCCTCGACGTCGGCGTAGCGGGACCTGATCTCGCGGGCCCGCTCGTGCATCTGCTGGAAGTCCATGGGGACATTGTCGGGCCCGGGAGCGCGCTAGCGTCGGCGCATGGACGCACGGGAGCCGCTGGACCGGACGCCCGCGGAGGTCGCGGAGGCCGAGGAGTTCTTCCGCTGGTACGGCGACTGGGCGCCGCTCGACCCGGACGGCCTCGTGGACTTCATGGCCGGCTTCACCCGGCCGTGGTGGGTCGTCGGCGGCTGGTCGATCGAGGCCTTCACCGGACGGCGGCGCGAGCACGAGGACGTGGACCTGTCCCTGCTCGCCTGCGACCTCACTGCCTTCCGTGAGCACGTGGGTGATCGCTGGACCCTCTGGAGCAACCACGGCGGCACGCTGCGGCCCTTCAACGACCGGCACCCCGACGTGCTGGACGTGGCGAGCCAGGTCTGGGTGCGCCGGCGCGCCGCCGACCCGTGGATCATCGACCTCCCGATCACGCCGGACCGTGACGGGCTGTGGACGAGCAAGCGCGACCCCGACCACGTCGCCCCTCTCGAGGACGTCACGTGGGTGGACGGAGGTGGGGTGCGCTACCTGCGCCCCGAGATCACCCTGCTCTACAAGGCTGTGCTCCACCGACCCAAGGACGACCGCGACCTCGCGGTGACGTGGCCCCTGCTCGGCACCGCCGAGCAGGACTGGCTGCGCGAGGCCGTGGACCGCCTCTACCCGGACCACCCCTGGCGGGAGCGGCTGGCCTGACTCAGGCGGACCTGGCCCAGGCCAGTGCCTGCGCGCTCAGCTCTCGGGTGGACAGGCCGAGCTCGCGACGTACGACGTCCTCCGCCTCGGCCCAGGTGGAGAACCGGGTGGTGCGGAACGCGCGGACGAGGTCCCACAACACGTCCTCGCCGCGGGTGGTGGCGACGTAGTCGCAGACCAGCGCCGCCAGGTTGTAGTTCACGTCCGGGTCGCGGGTGTAGAACCGTGAGCTCGGCTCGAGCGCGATGGCGGGAGTCGCGCCCAGCCGCTGGGCCGCGATGCGGCGACGGTCGTCGACCGCGAAGGTCGTCCGGGCGACGTACTCGGCAGCGCCCTCCACCAGCCAGACGGGGGAGCGGTCGTCCGTGGTTCCCAGGGCGACGTGGACCAGCTCGTGCCGGAACACCAGCCCGCGCGAGACGACGTCGCGGACCACCGTGGGGTTCAGGACGAACCGATAGGCGGCCACCGGTCCGCCCTCGCGCGACAGCACCGGAAACGCCACTCCGGCGGTGTCGTCGACCGTCATCGGGCTCATCTTGTCGATCGCCGTGACGTCGGACGTGCCGTAGGCGACGAACCTCCGCGACCAGTCCGGAAGGTGGTCGCCCACGAGCTCCGTCGCGTCCGCGAGGTCGCTCATCACGTAGTCGGCGTGGTCGATCGTCTCGTCGTCGAAGATCGCGAGGATGCCGTCGGATCGTCGTACGTCGATGTGTGCCAGGTCCCACGGAGCCGGCGTCCAGCCGGTCTTCGCGTCGATCTGGATGTTGCGGTCGTTGGCGAGGAGCGCGTCCTCGCCGCTGCGGACGAACGTCCACACCATGCGCTGGGTCACCGGACGCTTGTCGAAGCCGCGCAGGCGCATCGTGAAGTCCACGGGGAGCTGCAGGTCGCCGTCCCCGGCGACCTGTGACATCACGGCCTCGTCGCCGAGCTCGTACGACACGTCGCCCACCGGCAGCAGGGCCAGGTTGTCGAACCAGCGCGCCTGCGTCGCCGAGAATCCGAGCTCGTCCGGGTCGACTGTCGCGAGGAACGCCTCGCGGTCACCGTCGCGGAGGGCACGCTCGCGCGTCTCGACGAGCGCGAGGGCGACCTCGCGGAGCGACTCGTCCATCCCCGGCGCGGCTGTGGAGCGCTCCGCGGGCTTCGGTGCGGGCGCGGCGTCCTCCGCCTGGCACGCCAGCACCGGGAGCAGCAGGAGACAGGCGAACAGGGCCCGGGACGCACGCATGCCGGGGAGACTAGGTGAAGCGACGGACGCGCGGAGGGGGTTCGCAGGTTCGCCCCGTAGGCTTGGCAGGTCATGACCAAGCCGCTCGTCTACCTCGACCACGCCGCGACCACGCCGATGCTGCCGGTGGCGGTCGAGGCGATGACCCGCCAGCTCACCGGCGTCGGCAACGCGAGCTCGCTCCACGCCTCCGGGCGAGGGGCCCGACGGGTCGTCGAGGAGTCGCGCGAGACGATCGCCGGTGTCATCGGGGCCCGCCCCGCCGACGTGGTCTTCACCTCGGGCGGCACCGAGTCCGACAACCTCGCCCTCAAGGGGATCTTCTGGGCGCGACGCGAGCAGGACCCGCGTCGGACCCGCATCCTCTCCACCGCCATCGAGCACCACGCCGTCCTCGACCCGCTGCACTGGCTGGGCAAGTACGACCACGCCGACGTCGAGCTGCTCCCGGTCTCGTCCGAGGGCGTCCTGGACCTCGACGCGCTCCGGGAGTCGATCGCCCGGGACCCCGGGTCCGTCGCCCTCGTCTCGGTCATGTGGGCCAACAACGAGGTCGGCTCGCTGCAGCCGCTCGACGAGGTGGTGGCCATCGCGGCCGAGCACCGGATCCCCGTGCACACCGACGCCGTGCAGGCGCTCGGGCAGGTGCCGGTGGACTTCGCCGAGTCGGGCGTCGACGCGCTGACCTTCACCGGCCACAAGGTCGGTGGCCCCTACGGCGTCGGCGCACTCGTCGTACGCCGTGACCTGTCGGTGAGCGCGCTCGTGCACGGCGGCGGCCAGGAGCGCGACATCCGCAGCGGCACCCTCGACGTCCCGGCCATCGCCGGCCTCGCCGCCGCGGTCGAGTCGTCGGTCAAGACCCAGCACGAGCACGCCGTGCGCGTCGCCCAGCTGCGCGACGACCTCGTGCGCCGCGTCATCGAGGTCGTCCCCGACGCCCACCTGCACGGAGCCCCTGCGGGCCCCGGTCGCCTGCCCGGCAACGCCCACCTCGGCTTCCCCGGCTGCGAGGGCGACTCGATGCTGATGCTGCTCGACGCGCGCGGGATCGAGTGCTCGACCGGCTCGGCCTGCTCGGCCGGTGTGCCCCAGCCCTCCCACGTGCTGCTCGCGATGGGCTGCGACGACGACCAGGCCCGGCACTCGCTGCGGTTCTCGCTCGGCCACACGACCGTCCCCTCCGACATCGACGCGCTGGTCGAGGCGATCGGTCCGGTCGTCGAGCGTGCGCGAGCCGCCAGGGGCCAGTGATGGCGTGGCTCCCATGAAGGTGGTCGCCGCCATGTCGGGCGGAGTGGACTCGGCTGTCGCCGCCGCCCGTGCCGTCGAGGCCGGGCACGAGGTCACGGGCGTGCACCTGGCCCTGAGCCGCAACCCGGCGTCGTACCGCTCCGGCGCCCGCGGCTGCTGCACCATCGAGGACAGCAACGACGCCCGTCGGGCCGCGGACGTGATCGGCATCCCGTTCTACGTCTGGGACCTGTCCGACCGCTTCCACGAGGACGTCGTGGAGGACTTCATGGACGAGTACGCCGCCGGGCGCACGCCCAACCCGTGCCTGCGGTGCAACGAGAAGATCAAGTTCGCCGCCGTGCTCGACCGCGCCCTGGCGCTGGGCTTCGACGCCGTCGCGACCGGCCACTACGCGCAGCTGCGCACGGGCGCGGACGGGCTGATCGAGATGCACCGCGCCGCCGACCACGGCAAGGACCAGTCCTACGTCCTCGGAGTGCTGACGCAGGAGCAGCTGAAGCACTCGATGTTCCCGCTGGGCGACACCGACAAGCCCGCCGTACGCCGCGAGGCCGAGGCCCGCGGGCTGCTGGTGGCGGACAAGCCCGACTCCCACGACATCTGCTTCGTCGCCGACGGCGACAACGCCGGCTGGCTGCGCGAGAAGCTCGGCGACCGGGCCCCCAACCACGGAGGCGACATCGTCGACGCGACCACCGGTGAGACCGTCGGCAGCCACACCGGCACCTACGGCTTCACGATCGGCCAGCGCCGGGGGCTGCGCCTCGGCACGCCGGCGCCCGACGGCAAGCCCCGCTTCGTCCTCGACATCGAGCCGGTCAGCGGGACCGTGACGGTCGGGCCGCGCGATCGCCTGGCGGTGGGCCACATCGCCGGCATCCGGCCGCGCTGGTGCGGCTCGGTGCCGCACCGCGTCGAGGGCACCGTGCAGTTGCGTGCCCACGGCGCCGAGCACCGCGCGGTCGTGCAGGTCTCCGGCGACCGGGTCGACATCGACCTCCTCGAGCCGGCCGAGGGCATCGCACCCGGCCAGGCCGCCGTGATCTACGACGGCACGCGCGTCGTCGGCTCGGCCACGATCGAGTCGACCCGCCCTGTCGGCGCCCACGGATGACGACTCGATGAGCACCGCGACCGGCGTCGGGTCACTGCCGGGCGAGGACTTCGCCGAGGCCGTGCGCCTCGTGCTCGGCGAGCTGCCCGACCTGCCGCACGTGCCCGAGGTGCCGGGGCGCGGGGTCACCGCCGCGATGACCGGCCGCGGCCTCGCCGTCGTGGCCGGGCTCGCCGCCGACCTGCAGCCCGCCGGCTGGCGGCTGACCGATGCCAGCGGCGTCGACCACCGCCGGGCGCGCTCCCTGCTCGCGCAGGACCTCGACGTCGTCGAGGAGCTGACGCAGGGCTACGTGGGCGCCTTCAAGACGCAGGTCGCCGGACCGTGGACGCTGGCCGCGACGGTCGAGAAGCCCCGCGGCGACAAGGTCCTGAGCGACCACGGTGCCCGGCGGGAGCTGGCACAGGCGCTCGCCGAGGGGGTGTCGGTCCACCTCGCCGACCTGCGCCGCCGGCTGAGCGGGGTGGACCGCTGGATCGTGCAGGTCGACGAGCCCGCCCTCGCCGCCGTCGTCAACGCCCAGGTCCCGACCGCCAGCGGGTTCGGTCGGCACCGCCGCGTCGATCCGCCCGAGGCCTCCGCCCACCTGGAGTGGGTGGTCGCGGCGATCACCGACGCGGGGGCCGAGGCGTGGGTGCACTCGTGCGCCCCGGAGACGCCCTGGTCGCTCGTCGCCGGCACCGGGGTCGTGGGTCTCTCCGCGGATCTCGACCAGCTCGGCGCGGGTGACCTCGACGTCGTCGCCGAGGCGCTGGAGGCCGGTCGTACGACGGCGCTCGGGGTCGTGCCCTCCACCGACCCGTCCACGACGCCGTCGGACGCGCGCGTCACCGAGCGCGTGCAGCGCCTCCTCGACATGCTCGGGCTCGACCAGGAGGTGGTGGGGGAGCACCTGGTGGTGACCCCGACCTGCGGCCTGGCCGGAGCCGGCGGTGACTGGGCACGACAGGCGCTGCGCCTGGCGTCGACGGTGGCGCGCAACCTCTGAGCTCAGCGGTCGGGCTGGGGGACCTGCGCGCCGACTACCTCGAGGCTCGCCTCCAGGGCGACGTCGTGCCAGCGGCCGGACCCGGTCAGCATGTAGTGACCGAGCGCTCCCATGTCGCGCAGCTCGGCGCTGTCGGCGACGGAGCGCGCGCGCTCGACGTAGCGGGTCGTCTCGCGGAACGACGTGATCCGGTCGCGTCGACCGTGCGCGGCCCTGAGGGTCCGGCCGGCCAGCGTGGCGACGGGATCCTCCGACGACCACCAGGGCGCGAGACCGACCACGCCGCGCACCGATGGGTCGTCGGCGACATGGACCGCCACCCGGGCCCCCATGGAGTGGCCGAGCAGGACGACGGGTACGTCGCCGTGGGCCGCGCGCAGCTCGTCGAGCGCCCAGCGGGCGTCGTCCGCGCGGTCGGTGCCGCCGTTCCAGCCCCGCTCGCGGTAGCGCAGCAGCCAGGTGCCGACCTCCGCCTCGAGGACACGCTGCGCGATGTCGCGCTGGAGCCACAGGGCGCGGCGCCAGGAGGCGCTGCGGCCGTCGATCGCCTGGCGCGAGCGCGGCTTGCCGCCGTGGAGCACCAGAATCATGGCCCGGGGGCTGCCGGGAGTGTCGTACTTCGTGAGGAGCGGGTCGGTCACGACTCTCCTTCGGAGTGGTGGCTGCCAACGGATGGGACGAGAAACCGGACGAGGGAGGACCTCCGTCGCCGGAGATCCTCCCTCGCGCGTGGTGCGGGTGGTGGCGGGGTCAGTGGACCGCGACGCCCTCGGGAGCGGACTCGGTGGCCAGCTCCTCGTGCTTGACGTCGAGGAACAGCCACACGATGACCGACGCGGCGATCATCATCGCGAAGCCGACCAGGAAGGCGCTGGTGGCGCCGTCCGCGAAGCCGACGATGCCGGCGACCTGGCCGATCTGGTCGGGCGTCATCTGGCCCTGGGCGGCCGCTCCCAGCTGCGGAGCGATCTCCTCGGCGCGGTTCGTCGAGTAGTGCAGCGCCACGGTGCTGAGGGTCGCCAGGCCCAGGGCGCCGCCGACCTGCTGCATGGTGTTGAGCACGCCGGAGCCGATGCCGGAGTCCTGGGCGCGGAGGCGGTGCACCGCGACCAGGGTGAGCGGCACGAAGTTGAGCCCCATGCCGAAGGCCATCAGCACGATGAACGGCAGGATGTGCGTCCAGTAGTTGACGCCGTCACCGAGGTAGCCGCCGCCAGCAGTGACGCTGAGGATGTCGGAGGCGCTGTCGGGCACGTCGAGCCGGCTGAAGCCGAACAGGGCCGTGGCCGAGAGCAGGGTGCCGATGCCGGACAGGAAGCGCGGGTCGACGGTGCTGATCAGCTTGGAGGCCGTGGTCGCCGAGATGATCATCGCGACCGAGAACGGCAGGAACGCGAAGCCGGTGTGCAGCGGGCTGTAGCCCACGACCAGCTGGATGAAGAGCGACAGGAAGAAGAACATCGCGAACATCGCGGCCGGGACGATCATCATGACCGCGAAGGCGGTGGCACGGTTCTTGCTCAGGAAGATGCGGAAGGGCAGCAGCGGGTGCTCGACGCGGGACTCGATCAGGATGAACAGGCCGAGCAGGGCGACGCCCGCCACGAGGCTGGCGATGGTGCTCGTGGCACCCCAGCCGTACTCCTCCTGGCCGGCCCGGCTGAGGCCGAACACGATGGCGAGCAGGCCGAAGGTGCCGGTGATGGCACCGGGGACGTCGAGCTCGCCGGCGTGGCGCTCGGACTCGTCGAAGAAGCGCGGCGCGAAGACGGCGGCGATGAGGCCGATCGGGACCACGATGAGGAAGGTGTAGCGCCAGCCGGCGATGCCGAGCGGGTGGTCGAGCCCGGTGAGCCAGCCCCCGAGGACCAGGCCGACCGCGGCACCGACGCCCGCCATGGCGGCGTACACGGCGAAGGCGCGGTTGCGCTCCTTGCCGGCGGGGAAGGTGGTGGCGATGAGCGCGAGCGCGGCGGGGGAGGCCATCGCCGCACCCAGGCCCTGGAAGGCCCGCGCGCCGAGCAGCATGACCTCGTTCTGGGCGGCACCGCCGACCAGCGAGGCGACGGCGAACAGCAGCACGCCACCCATGAAGACCAGGCGGCGGCCGTAGAGGTCGGCCAACCGCCCGCCCAGGAGGAGGAAGCCACCGAAGGTGAGGGCGTAGCCCGTCACGATCCACTGCAGGTTGGCCTGGTCGATGTCGAGGTCGGCACCGATGTAGGGAAGGGCGATGTTGGCGATGGTGCTGTCGAGCACCACCATCAGCTGCGCGAGCGAGATGAGCACGAGGGCCCAGCGCAGGCGCTTGTGCTGGGCGGGAGTCACCTCGTCGGCAACGGGAGCCAGGTCGGTCATGGGAGTCCTTCGTCGGAGCGGGTCGGGTACGAGTGCAGCGAGGGGGTCCGACGCTCGGTCGGGCCGTGGTCAGGCGGTCGGGCCGTGGAGAGCGGCGGGGAGGATGACTTCGTCGAGGACGCGCCCGACGAGCTCGGGGGTGACGTCGTCGCCGAGGAGGAACGCGCGGTGCAGCACGATCCCGGCGAGCGACGGGGCGAGCACCGCGAGGTCGACGTCCGGGTGGACCTCGCCGCGGGTGCGCGCGCGTTCGTAGATGGCGCGGGAGACGGCGATCTTGGGGCCGATGAAGTCACGCCGGTAGACCTCGGCGAACTCCGGATCCCGGCCCATGGCGGTGACCACCGCGGAGAGGACGGACTGCGCGAGCGGGTCGTCGAGCCCGCCGCTGGCACCGCAGTAGGCCTCGAGCAGGTCGCCGCGGAGGGTGCCGGTGTCGGGCACGACGGCCTCGCCCTTGTGCGCCATGATCGCGGCCACGACGAGCTCGGGCTTGCCCTTCCAACGGCGGTAGAGCGTGGCCTTGGACGCCTTGGCCCGCGCGGCGACGGCGTCCATGGTGAGCAGGTCGTAGCCCACCTCGTCGAGGACCTGGAGGGTCGCCTCGAAGATCTCCAGCTCGCGCTCGCCCTCCACGCGGGGGCGGGTGCCTGTCTCGGTCGGGGTCACGGTGCTCTCTCTGGGTGAAGGCTGGGGGGGAGGGTCGTCACGATGAAACGGAACGGTTTCGTTTCCTCAACGGGAGGATAGGCAGATCTATTCCGATGGAACAAATCAGTTTCATCCGGTCCAGACCGATGGGATCCGCTGCCCACCGCGACCCGGCGAGGGCGAGCGGCCGGTGTCGGTGACGACCGGCAGACTGTGTCCATGAGCACGCCGGATGAGACCCCCGCGGAGCAGGAAGTCGACCCACGATTTCCCGATGCGCAAGCGCGACATGACTACCTGAGCGAACAAGTCAACGATGCTCGCTTCCAGTACTACGTTCTGAACGCCCCGAGCCTCTCCGATGCTGAATTCGACGTCTTGTTTCGCGAGCTGCAAGAGATCGAGGAAGAGTTTCCTCAACTGCAGTACGTCGATTCGCCGACGCAGCGAGTTGGCAAACTCTCAACTCTCTTCACGCCTGTCGACCACCTCCAGCGCATGGAGTCGCTGGACAACGCCTTCACCACCGACGAGCTCGCCGCGTGGTACGCCCGCATCCTGCGCGAGGGCATCGAGGCGCCGGCGCTGCTGTGCGAGCTGAAGGTCGACGGGCTCGCGATCAACCTGCTCTACGAGGAGGGACGCCTGGTCCGCGCCCTGACGCGGGGCGACGGGCGCACGGGCGAGGACGTCACGCCCAACGTCAAGACCATCGCGTCCGTGCCCCACCGGCTCACCGGCACCGACGAGCACCCGGTGCCTGCCCTCGTCGAGGTGCGCGGCGAGGTGTTCTTGCCGTCCGAGGCCTTCGAGCGGCTCAACGCCGCGATGGTCGAGGCCGGCAAGCCGATGTTCGCCAACCCGCGCAACGCCGCGGCGGGCTCACTGCGGCAGAAGGACCCCCGGGTGACGGCGACCCGCGACCTGGGGATGGTCTGCCACGGCATCGGCGCGCGCGAGGGCTTCGAGCCCACGTCGCAGAGCACGGCGTACGACGCCCTGCGCACCTGGGGGCTGCCGACCTCCGAGCAGGTCAGGGTCGTGCCGACGCTGGCGGACGTCGAGGAGTTCATCGCCCACGTCGGCGAGCACCGCCACACGATCGTCGGCTACGAGATCGACGGCCTCGTGGTGAAGGTCGACGACGTCTCGCTGCAGCGGCGCCTGGGCTCGACCAGCCGGGCGCCGCGCTGGGCGATCGCGTTCAAGTACCCGCCCGAGGAAGTCAACACCGTCCTGCTCTCGATCGAGGTCAACGTCGGTCGCACCGGCCGGGTCACGCCGTACGGCGTCATGGAACCCACCAAGGTGGCCGGCTCCACCGTCGAGAACGCGACCCTCCACAACGCCCACGAGGTGTCGCGCAAGGACGTCCGCCCAGGGGACACCGTGATCCTGCGCAAGGCCGGCGACGTGATCCCCGAGATCCTCGGTCCCGTGCTGGCGCTGCGACCCAAGGGCCTGAAGCCCTGGAAGATGCCGACGAGGTGTCCGGCCTGCGGCACCCCGCTCGCCCAGCAGAAGGAGGGCGACAAGGACCTGCGCTGCCCCAACCACGAGAAGTGCCCGGCGCAGGTGCGCGAGCGCGTCTTCCACGTCGCCGGGCGCGGGGCCTTCGACATCGAGGGCCTGGGCTACGAGGCGGCCGTGGCGCTGCTCGACGCGGGGGCGCTGGTCAACGAAGGGGGAGTGGCCAACGAGGGCGCCCTGTTCGACCTCGACGAGGCGGCGCTGATGAAGGTGCCGCTGTTCACCCGCGCCCCCCGGAAGGGGGAGGAGGGTCCGCAGCTCTCCGCCAACGGCCTGCGCCTGCTGGCCAACCTCCACCAGCGCAAGGCCGAGGTGCCGCTGTGGCGGGTGCTGGTCGCCCTGTCGATCCGCCACGTCGGTCCGACCGCGGCCCGCGCGCTGGCCACCCAGTTCGGCTCGATGGCCGCGATCCGCGAGGCCGACGAGGAGACCCTGGCCAACACCGACGGCGTCGGCCCGACGATCGCCGCGTCCGTGCGCGACTGGCTCGACGGCGAGGGCGCCGCCTGGCACACCGCGATCATCGACAGCTGGGCCGCGGCGGGCGTCGCGATGGCCGACGAGCGCGACGAGTCGATCGCCCGCACCCTGGAGGGCCTGACGATCGTCGCGACCGGCTCGCTCCAGACCTACACGCGCGACTCGGTGAAGGAGGCGATCATCAGCCGCGGCGGCAAGGCGTCGGGGTCGGTGTCGAAGAAGACCGACTACGTCGTCGTCGGCGAGAACGCCGGGTCGAAGGCCGACAAGGCCGAGCAGCTCGGCGTCCCGGTCCTCGACGAGGACCAGTTCACCGTGCTGCTGGAGAAGGGTCCGGAGGGGCTGGCGACCTAGCGCGAGGGGTCTCTGGGGCGCAGGATGCGGTAGGAGCACCGGAACGACAATCTCTTGGGAGTCCACATGCGTCTCGTCACCATCCTGCTCGCCGCGGCGGCGCTGGCCGCACCGGTCCTTGCTGTGCCGTCGGCCCAGGCCGCCGCGGTCACCTGCGGTGGCATCAAGGCCACGATCGTCGGCAACAACAGGGCCAACCAGATCACCGGCACCGCCAAGCGGGACGTCATCGTTGCCCGAGGCGGCAACGACACCATCCGCGGGATCGGCGGCAACGACGTCATCTGTGGTGGGGACGGCGCCGACTCGATCCTCGGTGGTGACGGCAACGACCGCATCTTCGGCGAGACCGACTCACTGAAGATCGACCAGTTCGGCCGCATCGTGAAGAAGGGCGACACGATCTCCGGCGGCGCGGGCGACGACGCGATCGACCTGGGCTACGACCCCCGCCCCGCCGGCGAGGGCACCCGGGTGCTGCTCGACGGCGTCTCGTACGCCAACGCCCCCGCCGCGGTCGTCGTCGACTTCCGGGCCAGCTTCTTGGTGCCGATCGCTGCGGAGGGCAGCGACACCGTCACCGGCTTCAACGGCGGCATCCGGATCTTCGGCTCGCCGCTCGGCGACACGATCAAGGGCACCAACGCAGCCGACGACATCTTCGCCCGCGGGGGCGACGACACGATCTTCGGCCGCGGGGGCGACGACACGATCGGCGCCGACACCAGCGGGACGCTGGGCAACGACCGCATCTACGGCGAGGCGGGGGACGACACCCTCACCGGCACCGTCGGCGCCGACACCTTCGTCGGCGGCACCGGCGAGGACACGCTCACCTCGACCTCCGAGCTGCACCAGTCGTTCCGCGGCGGGGGAGGCGTCGACGCCCTCACCTTCCCGATCCCGGCCGAGTCGGGCTTCGTGGCCAAGGGGCACGGCGGCCAGGACAAGCTGCGCCTGCTGCCCAACTCCAACCCCGCGATCAAGCCGACCGTGCGCATCGACCAGCTCGGCAAGACGCGGATCAGCGACCTCCCCTTCACGATCGAGGGCAAGATCACCGGCTTCAGCGACGTGGTCCTGCCGGCCCGCGCGCTCACGATCTTCAAGGGCAGCAACGACTCGGAGGTCATCACCGCCGACCCCGACTACCGCGTGATGATCTACGGCCGCGGTGGCGCCGACCTGCTGACCGGCTCGGACGAGCCCGACCGGCTCGACGGCGGCAAGGGCTTCGACATCGCCCGCGGCCGCGGCGGCAACGACACCTGCAAGGCGGCGGAGAAGCGCTCGAGCTGCTGACGCATCGGCACCGCGTCGGTCACTCCGCCCGAGCCTCGACAAGAGGCCCGGGCGGAGCTGCGTCCGGTTCGTCCCTAGGATTGACCCCATGCCCGAGATCCCTGGATTGAGCAGCCCGCGAGGAACGAGCAGGCGTGTCGAAATTTCCCGCGAGGAAGTGGCCCACCTGGCCGCCCTCGCCCGCATCGACCTCTCCGACGCCGAGCTCGACCACCTGGCGCCGCAGCTCAGCGTCATCCTCGAGTCCGTCGCCTCCATCACCGGTGTCGCGGGGGACGACGTGCCGCCCACCTCGCACGCGATCCCGCTGACCAACGTGTTCCGCGAGGACGTCGTCGTGCCCGGCCTCACCGCCGAGGAGGCGCTCTCCGGCGCCCCGGCCGTGGAGGACCAGCGCTTCTCGGTGCCGCGGATCCTGGACGAGGAGGCCTGATGACCACGCCACCGATCCTCACCTCGACCGCGGCCGCCATGGCCGACGACCTCGCCGCGGGCCGGGTCACCTCGACCCAGCTCACCGAGGCCCACCTCGACCGCATCGACGCCGTCGACACGGCTGCCGACGGCCGGGGCGTCCACGCCTTCCTGCACGTCGATCGCGAGGGTGCGCTGGCCCAGGCCGCCGACTCCGACGCCCGCCGGGCGCGCGGCGAGGCACGCGGCCCGCTCGACGGCGTACCGATCGCGGTCAAGGACGTGCTCGTCACCCGCGGGCTCCCGACGACCTGCGGCTCGAAGATCCTCGAGGGCTGGGTCCCGCCCTACGACGCCACCGTGGTCCAGCGGCTCCGGGTGGCCGGGCTGCCATCCTCGGCAAGACCAACATGGACGAGTTCGCGATGGGCTCTTCCACCGAGCACTCCGCCTACGGCCCGACCCGCAACCCGTGGGACCTCGACCGGATCCCCGGCGGCTCCGGCGGTGGCTCTGCGGCGGCGGTCGCGTCCTTCCAGGCCCCGCTCGCGATCGGCACCGACACCGGTGGCTCGATCCGCCAGCCCGGCGCCGTCACCGGCACCGTCGGCGTGAAGCCGACGTACGGCGGGGTGTCGCGCTACGGCCTCGTCGCCCTGGCCAACAGCCTCGACCAGGCCGGTCCGGTCACCCGCACCGTGCTCGACTCGGCGATGCTGCACGACGTCATCGGCGGGCACGACCTGCGCGACTCCACGTCGATCAAGCAGGAGTGGCCCTCCTTCACGGAGGCAGCCGCCCAGGGCGCGACCGGCGACATGACCGGCGTCAGGGTCGGCGTCATCACCGAGCTTGCGGGCGACGGCTGGCAGCCGGGCGTGATGCAGCGCTTCGACGAGTCCGTCCAGCTGCTGGTCGAGGCCGGCGCCGAGGTCGTGGAGGTGTCCTGCCCGTCCTTCGTGCACGCGCTCGCGGCCTACTACCTGATCCTGCCGGCGGAGGCGTCGAGCAACCTCGCGAAGTTCGACGCGATGCGCTTCGGCCTCCGCGTCACTCCCGAGGGGAACCCGTCGGCGGAGGACGTCATGCGCGCCACCCGCGACGCCGGCTTCGGCGACGAGGTCAAGCGCCGCATCATCCTCGGCACCTACGCGCTGTCGAGCGGCTACTACGACGCCTACTACGGCCAGGCCCAGAAGATCCGCACGCTCATCACCCGCGACTTCGAGGCCGCGTTCGAGCGCGTCGACGTGCTCGTGTCGCCGACCGCCCCGACGACGGCGTTCAAGCTGGGGGAGAAGCTCGACGACCCGATGGCGATGTACCTCAACGACCTCGCCACGATCCCCGCCAACCTCTCCGGCGTGCCCGGCATCTCGGTGCCCAACGGGCTGGCCGAGGAGGACGGCCTGCCGAGCGGCTTCCAGGTCCTGGCCCCCGCTCTGGCCGACGACCGCGTCTACCGCGTGGGCGCCGCCCTCGAGAGGCTGCTCACCGACCAGTGGGGCGGACCCCTGCTCGACCGAGCGCCCGCCCTGGCCACCCAGCCCGCAGAGAAGCCCGCAGAGAAGGAGGTCGCGCGATGACCGACGCCCTGATGCCGTACGACGACGTGCTGGCGGCGTTCGACCCGGCCCTCGGGCTCGAGGTCCACGTCGAGCTCAACACCGCGTCGAAGATGTTCTGCGGCTGCCCGGCCACCTTCGGCGGCGAGCCCAACTCCGGTGTGTGCCCGACCTGCCTCGGCCTGCCCGGTGCGATGCCGGTGGTCAACGCCAAGGCCGTCGAGTCCGCGATCCGCATCGGCCTGGCACTCAACTGCGACATCGCCGAGTGGTGCCGCTTCGCCCGGAAGAACTACTTCTACCCGGACATGCCGAAGAACTTCCAGACGTCGCAGTACGACGAGCCGATCGCCTTCGACGGCTGGATGGACGTCACTGTGCCGACCGCGGACGGCGACGGTGAGACCTACCGCGTCGAGATCGAGCGCGCCCACCTGGAGGAGGACACCGGCAAGTCGCTGCACGTCGGCGGCGCCACCGGCCGGATCCACGGCGCCGACCACTCGCTGGTCGACAACAACCGGGCCGGCAACCCGCTCGTCGAGATCGTCACCTAGCCGGTCACCGGCAGCGGCGCGATGCCGGCCGAGGTCGCCAAGGCCTACGTGGCCGAGCTGCGCGACGTGCTGCGCGGCCTGGGCGTCAGCGACGTGAAGATGGAGCAGGGCTCGCTGCGCTGCGACGTCAACGTCTCGCTCAACCGGCCCGGTGAGGAGTGGGGCACC
>NZ_JAOPWY010000042.1 GCF_025965415.1 Nocardioides sp. | reverse complement strand
AGGTCCATCACGGTGTCGGCACCCCAGGTCACCGCCCAGGTCATCTTGTCGACCTCCTCGGCGATCGAGCTCGTCACCGCGGAATTTCCGATGTTGGCGTTGACCTTGACCAGGAACCGCTTGCCGATGATCATCGGCTCGGCCTCGGGGTGGTTGACGTTCGCCGGGATGATCGCGCGTCCGGCCGCGACCTCACTGCGAACCAGCTCGACGTCCATGCCCTCGCGGATCGCGACGTACTCCATCTCCGGGGTGATTGCACCTCGGCGGGCGTAGTGCATCTGGGTGACAGTGCGGCCCGGCTGCGAACGGCGCGGTCGTGCCCGGTGCCCTCGCCACTGCTCCCGTGCCTCACCGCGGCGCACGGCCGCCTTGCCGTTGTCGAGCAGTTGCGCCTCGCGGCCGTCGTACTCCTCGGTGTCGCCGCGCTCCACGACCCAGGCGCTGCGGAGCGCAGGCAGCCCGACCTCGGGATCGCTGCCAGGACCGCCGGTGGCGTAGCGGTCGAAGGTCTCGCCGTTGGTGAGCGCAACCCGGGTGAACGGCACGGCGACGTCGTCGCGCGATCCCTTGCGGTGGACGGTGCTGTGCGAGGGGTGGATGTGCATCAGTTCTCCTTGTAGGGGTGGGTGAGGACGTGGGCGACCGGACCGCGACCGCGGCCGAGCACCCAGGGAGCGGAGACGGCGAGCGCCTCGGCCACGAAGGCCTGCGCGTGTCGGGCAGCGGCCTCGAGGTCAAGGCCGCGGGCGAGGTGGACGGCGAGGGCCGCGCTGTAGGTGCAGCCGGTGCCGTGGTCGTTGGTCGTCTCGACGGCTGGATGCTCGAGCAGGGTGAGGACCCCGTCCCGGACGACCATGTCGCGACAGGTACCGCTGCCGGGTTCGCCGCCCGGTTCACCACCGGGTTCGCCGCCCGTCAGCACCACGGCCGGCCCGAGAGCGTGCACCGTGAGGGCAAGCTCCTCCGGATCAGTGTCTCGTGGCAGGCCGGTCAGCGCCGCTGCCTCGTCGCGGTTGGGAGTGACGACGTCTGCGCGCGGCAGCAGGACCTCGCGATACGCCCTGACGAGTGCCGCATCACCCAGGACGGCGCCGCTGGTCGCGACGAGTACCGGGTCGACCACGAGCGGGAGGGATCCGGCGAGCAGGTCGGTGACGACGTGGGCGACCTCGGCGGAGCCGAGCATCCCGGTCTTCGCGGCAGCCAGGGGAAGGTCGTCGAGTACGGCACGGATCTGGGCGCGCACGTCACCGGCGCCCATCGGGACAACGCGGTGCACGCCGGTCGTGTCCTGCGCCGTGACGGCCGTGACAGCACACGTGCCGTGGACGCCGAGCGCGGCGAAGGTGGCCAGGTCGGCGGCGAGACCAGCGGCGCCGCCGGAGTCGGTGCCGGCGACGCTGAGGACCACGAGCGGGGTGACCATCACTCCCCCAGCTCGGCCAGCAGCGCGGAGACGACGGCGGCCGGGTCGTGGGCCCGCATCACGGCACCCATCACCGCGACGCCGTGCGCCCCGGCCGAGCGCAGGTGGGCCGCTGCCTCAGCAGAGACGCCCCCGAGCGCCAGCACCGGCAGGCCATCGGCAGCCTCGACGGCACGGCGCACGCCCCTGGCTCCGAGCGCCGGGCCGTAGCCCGGCTTAGAGACCGTGGACGCGACCGGCGAGATCGTCACGTAGGTCGCGCCCTCCTCGGCGGCCCGCGCGACCTCGGCCTCGTCGTGGCAGGAGCGGCCGTGCGGCAGCCCCGCCTGCGCCGGGGCGGCCTGGTGGGCAGCGAGATGCAGACCGGCCGCGCCGGGCAGGATGGTGCGTGCCGAGATGACCTGAACGTGAGCCCCCAACTCGTCCGCGAGGGCGGCGCGCGCCGGCTCGTCCAGGTCGAGCTCGCGTAGCACGACCGTCGTCGCGCCGGCCGCCGCACATGAGGCGACCGTCTCGACCAGGCCACGTCCCGGGAGCAGCTGCCTGCGGTCGGTAAGCAGGAGCAGCCTCGGCGCCCTCACCGTCCCACCCGCCCACGCATCGGGCTCGATGCCCGCGCCATCTCCCGGCGTGGGATCCGCCCTGCCCGGCGGGCGAGCTGTCCCGACTCGACGGCCAGGCTCATCGCGCGCGCCATCGCGACCGGGTTCTCGGCGCGGGTGACCGCGGTCGCCACGAGCACTGCATCGCAGCCGAGCTCCATCGCGTGCGCCGCCTCGCTGGCGGTGCCGATCCCCGCGTCCACGACGACCGGGACGTCCACCGCCGCCCGCACCGCTTCGATCGTGTGCGGGTCGGCGATTCCCCGCCCCGAGCCGATCGGGGAACCCAGCGGCATCACCGCGGCACAGCCGACGTCGACCAGTCGGCGGGCGACGACCGGGTCTCCGGTCGTGTAGGGCAGCACCGTGAAGCCGCGAGCCACCAACGTCTCCGCGGCCTCGACCAGCTCGACGACATCGGGCAGCAGGCTGAGCTCGTCACCGATCACCTCGAGCTTGACCCAGTCGGTGCCGAGCGCCTCCCGGGCGAGCTCGGCGGTCAGCACCGCCTCCTGGGCACCGAGGCAGCCGGCGGTGTTGGGCA
>NZ_JAOPWY010000030.1 GCF_025965415.1 Nocardioides sp. | reverse complement strand
CCTCGATCGGCGGCGGCGGCGTGTCGTAGCTCCGGCGCCAGAGCATGAACTGCTCCTCGCCGAACTCCTCCATCGTCGCCTTCTTGTCCTTGCCCTGGAGCGCACCGTAGTGGCGCTCATTGAGCCGCCACGACCGCTTCACGGGGATCCAGTGGCGGTCGGCGGCGTCGAGGGACAGGTGCGCGGTGGTGATGGTACGCCGCAGGAGCGAGGTGTGCACGATGTCCGGGAGCAGGTCGGCGCCGACGAGCAGCTCGCCTCCCCTGACGGCCTCGGCACGACCCTTCTCCGTCAGGTCGACGTCGACCCAGCCGGTGAAGAGGTTCTTGGCGTTCCACTCGCTCTCGCCGTGGCGGAGCAGGACGAGGGTGTGGGTCACGAGGCGTCCATGCCTTCCCAGTAGCCGGTGTCGTCGGCGACGACCGGGACGTTGAGCGAGACCCGTTCGCCGTCGCCGAAGTCGAGCGTGAGCGGGACGACGCTGCCGGGCCCGAAGTCGCCCGTGAGCACGATGCCTGCGGGCGGGTCGGCCAGGTTGACGAGGCCGCCGGCGGGGATCTCGATCGGGTCGAACTCGGCGGCCGTGATCGTGGCGCCCTCGGCACCGGAGACGCCGGTGAAGGTCTGGGGCTCGTCGGTGAGGTTGTTGGAGAGCGAGGCGACGAAGGTGCCCGACCCTTCGGCCGCCGACACCACGACGGCGGAGAGGACGTCGACGTCCCCGTCGCGGTTCGTGGCGCCGCTGGTGACGGCGTAGTCACGGTCCGTGGCGTAGTCGAAGCCGCAGGAGGCCAGCGAAGCGGCGAGAGCGAGAACCGCAGCGGCGGTCGCGAGGGGTCGGAGCTGCATGGCCCACAGCCTAGCGTCGGTTCAGGTCAGTCCGACGGCGCGCCCCGTGATGAGGATGGCGACCGCGACGAGGCCGGTGGACGTCCCCGCGAGGAGCAGCAGCCGGGGGGTCCCCGTGCGCAGCGCCAGCACGAGCGGAAGGGACCGTTCGCCCTCCTCGTGGTCGTGCACGAGGCCGGGCAGGGCGAGCAGCACGTGGATCCCCAGCCCGAGCACCGCCGCCAGAGCCGTGAGGGCCACCGTCGGCGGCGTCTCCGTGCCGACGCCGTTCCAGCCGCCGTAGGCGAGGAAGGCCGGGTAGAGGGCGAAGCTGGCCATCCACGGCACGAACGAGAGCACCCGGGCATGGAGGAACCGGTCGCCGATCGCCGCGACGGCCAGCAGTGCGAGGTAGGCCAGGCCGGCCCGCCGGCCGTGCGAGATCGCGAGGGGTACGACGAGCAGCACGGCGCAGGTCAGCGTGAACCAGACCGTCCCCGGGTCCAGCGCGTCCCCGGCGAGCGGCTTCTCCGGGCGGTGCCACCGGTCGCGCGGCCGGTCGGCGAGGTCGTCGGCCCAGCCCAGGATCGACTGGCCCACCAGCACCGTCCCGGCCACCAGCGCGACCTCGCGCAGGGGGCGTCCGGACACGGCGGCGGCGGCGCCGAGGACGGCGGCCGTCGCGACGGCCTGGCGCGGGTGCGCAGCGCGGACGAGGAGCAGCGCCGGGGTCGTCGACATGGCCGAAGTATGTAGCAGGGGGTGTCCGCGCCGTTCGCCGCCACCACAACGACCCGCGATCTGTCAAGCCCGCATGTGCCCTCTGACCTGCACAAACGCGTCAGGAGGAGATTCGAACCCGTGTTAGAATGGTCACCTAGGAAGGGGAACTAAACATATGACTTTCACCGTCGGCGAAACGGTCGTCTATCCCAATCACGGGGCCGCAGTCATCGAGGACATCGAGATGCGGACGATCAAGGGGGAGGACCGGCAGTACCTCGTCCTCCGGATTGTCGCCCAGCAGGACCTGGTCGTCCGCGTGCCGGCCTGCAACCTCGATCTCGTAGGTGTTCGCGACGTCGTCGACAAGGAAGGCCTCGACCGCGTCTTCGACGTGCTGCGGGCTGCCCACGTCGAGGAGCCGACCAACTGGTCTCGTCGCTACAAGGCCAATCTCGAGAAGCTGCACTCCGGTGACGTGATGAAGGTGTCCGAAGTCGTGCGCGACCTCTGGCGCCGCGAGCGTGACCGTGGCCTCTCGGCCGGCGAGAAGCGGATGCTGGCCAAGGCGCGCCAGATCCTCGTCTCCGAGCTGGCCCTGGCCGAGAAGACCAACGAGGACAAGGCCGAGGCGATCCTCGACGAGGTCCTCGCCTCCTGATCCACCGCACCACGACGACCCCCGGCACACGTCCCGTGCCGGGGGTCGTCGGCGTCTACGGATAGCGTGGCCCGCGATGAGCAGCCCGTACGACGTCGACGACGACGCAGCGCCTGCCCTCGGCACGATCGTGGACGAGGGTCGCGGCTCGCTGCCCTACGAGCTCATCCACGGTGAGTCGCTGGTGGCGTGTGCCGCCTGGGCCCTCGGCGACGCACGCGTCACCGCCGTCGACCTCGGCACCCAGTGGGCGGGCCTGGTCGACAGCGGCGGGCCGTTCGTCGTGCACGACTCCCTGTGCCCGATGACGCCGGCGGCCTTCATCTCCGACTGCGTGGCCCGCTCGGTGGAGTCGGGCGCGGTCGTCGTGGGGGTCGACGGCTCCGGAGCCGTCCTGTCGCCCGTCGTGCTGCCGGGGGCCGTCGTCGCCGAGCTGACCGGGCTGCCCTCGACCGACTTCGCCGAGCTGGTCCGTGCGCTCGACGCCGGGTTCGCCCTCGAGCGCCGGCTCGCCCCTGCGGCAGCGGCCCGCGTGACGTCGTCCGCCGACGTGGCCGCCCTCGAGCTCCTCACGTCCCCCGAGACGTCCCCCGAGACCTCCCCCGAGCCGGCATGACGCGCCTCCCGGACGCCCTGCCCGCGGTGCTTGCCCTCGCCGGACGCGGCCGGCTGCCCTACGTCGCGCTGCACAAGGTCCCCCTCTACCTCCACGCCCTCAAGGCGCTGGCGGCGGCGGGCGGGCACCGCGTCCTGGTCGTGGTCGACGACGCCGACCGCGAGCGCGTCGCGACGGAGCTCCGCCACGCCGGCCTGGTGGCGGACGTCCGCGCCGGCGACGACTGGTGGGAGAGCCTCCGCTCGTGCGACGTCGGCGCCGGGCTCCTCGTCCACGACGCCCTCTGCCCGCTGGCGTCGGTCGACTTCATCCGCAGCGTGCGCCGCGAGGCGGACGCCCGCCCCGACCTGTCGCTGCTGGCCTACCGGCCCGTCACCGACACCGTCAAGACCGTCGTGGACGCGCGCATCCAGGGCACGATCGACCGCGAGGGCCTCGCCGCGCTGGTGTCGCCGGGGGTGGTGGCGCACCGGGTGCTCACCACGGCCCTGGCCGACGACGACCCGCCGCCGATCCACGACTTCGCCCGGCTCGCGCACTGGCTGCGCGCCCGGGGCGAGGTCGAGCTGGTCCGCGCTCCGTCGCTGGCCCGCAGGGTCGACGACGCCTCGTCGGTCAACCTGCTCGAGTGCGTCGACGAGCTGTCGCGGAGCGTACGCCGCGAGCAGCCGGCCGAGCGCGCGGTGGCCGTCGCCACTAACGACGCAGCAGCCCCCGGAACTCCCTGAGGAACTTCCTCGGCTGGCGCAGTACGGCCCGCGGCAGCTGCCGCAGGTAGCCCGCGGGGTCGCGGGCGATCCGCCGCATCATCCGCCGCGGCTTGCTGACGAGCCGCTGCTCGAGGTCGAGGGCGTACGCCGGGATCAGGGCGCGCGACGACAGCTCCACGTGCGTGCCGCACCGGGTGCAGCGCACGGAGTCGAGGAGCCGGCCGGTGTAGTGCAGCTCGTGGTCGGTGAGCTCCTGGCAGACCTCGCAGCGCAACTCGGCCTCCTCGACGCTCATGCGGGGGCCCCGCGGCGTTGTTCGGGGGAGCGCAGCGGAGGAGAGGAGCGTCGTGAGGTGTTCATGGTCGCTCGCCGTGGGGGAGGAGGTCCCGCAAGTGCGACATCGCAGACTCCCGTCGGTGGCGCTGCCGCCCGGAGAGGTCCCAGTCGGCCTTGGCGAGCAGGCGTTCGGCGAGGAACAGGTCCTCGGGGAACGTGATCTTGATGTTGCCCGCATCGCCGTCCACGCACAAGACCGGCACGTCGGTGTAGCGCTCCATGCAGCTGGCGGTGTCCGTGCCGACGAACCCGTCGGCCTCCGCGAGCCGGTAGGCCTCGAGCAGGGGGGCGGCGCGGAACGCCTGCGGGGTCTGCACGGCCACCACGCGCTCGGGCGGGTGCTCGCCGTCGTCGAGGGCGGTGAGGTGGCCCTGGTCGCGGACCGGGATGGCCCCGCCGTGCTCGACCGCCGCCTCGATCACGGAGGCGAACATCGTGGTCACGGCCAGGGGTCGCGCCGCGTCGTGGATCACCACGACGTCGATCTCGCCGGCCTCGATGGCCGGGGCCAGGGCCTGCAGCGCCTGCCACTCCGAGCTGTGCCGGCTGTCCCCGCCGACGACGACGGTGACGTCGGGCGGGCCGACCTCACGGTCGATGGTCGCCATCACGGCGTCCCGGTCCTCCTCGCGGATCACCAGGACGGTCCGCGTGACGGCGGCCAGCTGGCGCGCCGACCGGATCGACCAGGTGAACACGCGGCGCCCGGCGAGCGGGAGCAGGACCTTGTTGGTGTGGTGGCCACTGCGACGCCCCTCTCCGGCGGCGAGCATCACGACCGCGGCGCGGGCGGACGGGGGGAGTGGCACCGCGCGAGCCTAGCGCCCGGCCCACCACTGCCTCCCCGCCCGTCCCGTGCGGTCACCCGGCGATCAGCGACACCAGGCCGGCGAGGTCGGGGACCGCCGCCGGGTCCTGGTCCATCGAGTCCTGGATGCGGCGCATCCGCACGATGAGGGACGACTCGTCGAGCTGGACGTCGTCATAGGTGAGGGTGTGGTCGACCGGGACGTCGTGCTTGAGCGTCGCCCCGGCGAGCACCCCGAGGGGCACCAGTCCGTCGCGAGCGAAGTCCGCGGCGGGGTCGATGAGGCCGCGGACGGTCATGCCGCCGATGCCGTCGATCCGCTCGCCCGCCTTCAGCGCCCGCTTGGCCTGGGCGCCCACCTCTGCCGTCCAGTGGTCGGACTGCAGGCTCGGGCGCTTGTCGAGGACCATCTCGTAGACCGTGAGCGGTGCCTCGATGCTGGCGAGGTGGTAGGGGCGGTAGAGGGCGAAGTAGGGCCCGTCGCCCATCTGGAGGTAGGTCATCTCGTGGTGGACGTAGGGGTCGTCGGTGCGGATGACCACGAAGACGCCGGGCGCCACCGGGCCGGTGCAGTAGTCGACGACGCCCGCCTCCTCGATGATGCCGCCGTCCTTCACCAGCGCGAAGGTCTCGTGCAGGGTCTCGACGGTGGAGGGCGGGCCGTGCATGCCGCGCTTGCTCACGCCCAGCCCGGTCGTGTTGGCCAGCGAGGCCATCTCGATCATGGCCTTCGAGCCGTCGACGAAGCTGGTGAGCATCTTGGGGTTCATCTGCTTCTGCGTCGCCCGCTCCGCGAGCGACTCGGGCGTGGCATAGGGGTCGAGCGGGTTGTTCTTGCCCTTGCCGGCGCAGATGACCTCGAAGTTGAGGTCGCGGGCGTAGTCCACCAGGATCTTGGTCTCCACGGGCTCGTCGCCGCGGCACACGGAGTAGATCGCCTCGGACTGCCCGGCCAGCTGCTTGAGGTAGCGGCCGACGGTGACGTCCGCCTCCACGGTGAGCGTGGCGACGCTGATCCCGGCCGCGAGCGCCTGGACGGCGACCGCGACGGCCACGTCGGGCACGCCCGTGGCCTCCACGACGACGTCGAGGGGGAGCCCGGCGAGCCGGTCGACGCTGGTCAGCGCGATGCTGCCGCCGTCCTCGATCACGCGCACGGCCGCGGCCGTGTCGTCGGCCTCGGTGGGGGTGATGCCGGCCTGGGTCAGCGCCTCCACGGCGCGGTCGTGCTGGACGTCCAGCACGGCGGACAGCGTGATGCCCGGCATCCGGAGCAGCTGGGCGGCGAAGCCGCGGCCCATCTGCCCGGCGCCGACGAGGCCGACCCGCAGCGGGCGCCCCGTCTCGTCCAGCCTCTGCTGGAGCCTGTCTCTGTAGCTCATGTCAGTCCTGTCCGGTGTCTGTTGCGGCGGGGCGCGTGATGCGGAAGGAGTCGCCGGTCGCGAGGAGCGCGATCTCCCCCCGAGGCACGCAGACGTCGCCGGGGAGCTTGGCCTCGGTGAGACCGTCGGCCTTGAGGTCGAGGTGGCCCAGGTTGAGGAGGTTGTCGCGTACGACGTCGCCGACGGCGAGCACCTCGAGGGTGGCCTCGCCGAGGTGGACGGTGTCGCCGGGACGGGGGCCGTCGTCCGCGACCGTGGCCCGGTGCAGCACGGAGATGTCGTGCAGCTCCGCGGGCGCCTCGTCGCCGAAGAAGATGAGGATGCCGTGCTCGAGGAACGCCGTGACCTGGCTGCCGACCGCGGTCACCGTGGACTCGTAGACGGTGGTCGATCCCGCGCTCACGTCTCCGTCACGTCCTCGGGCTTCACGCCGGACACGAAGAGCTGCTCGGTGATGAACTGCGCCAGGGGCCCGGCGGGGCTCGTGGCGTGCACGTCGACGGTGAGGACCTTCTTCATCGGGTAGACGCCCACGCGGGCGGTGCCGCCGCAGTCGATGACGGCGACCGCGATCTTGTCGAAGGGCGCCGACGACTTGAAGCCGTCGATGACCTCGCCGCCGGTGAGGTCGGCGATCCGCTGGGCCACGGGGTGGATCCCTCCGCCGGTGATGGAGGCCACCAGCGGGCGGTCGTCGGTCGGGGTGATGGTCAGAGGACCGCCCCAACCGCCACGACCCTTGCTGACGACGACGGACTTGTACTCGCTCATGACTTCTCCTTGGGGTTCGAGGGCCGGACCGGCCGGCACGGTGAGCGCCGACCGGTCCAGCGTTGACTCAGTTGCTGCTCGTGTACAGGCCGAAGCTCGCGAAGTAGGCGATCACCACGGACAGGGGTCCGGTGATGAGCCGCGAGATGAGGACGGCAGGGACGCCGACCTCGACGGTCTCCGTCTCGGCCTCACCCAGGGCGAGCCCGACGGGGATGAAGTCGCAGCCGACCTGCGGGTCGATCGCGAACAGCGCGGGAAGGGCGTACTGGGGCGGGATGTCGCCCTCGCCGATCCGGGTGCCCAGGAGCACCCCGACGACCTGTGCGATGACGGCGCCGGGGCCGAGCACCGGCGAGAGCACCGGCAGGGCGCAGAACACGCTGATCGCGAGCAGCCCGACGAGGCTCCCGGCGAGGGGCTCGATGAGGTGGGCCAGGGCGTCGCCGAGGCCCGTCTCGGTGATGATGCCGATGAGGACCGCGATGAAGGCCATGAACGGCAGGATGTTGCGGATGACGGTGTCGATGGTGTCGCGGCCGGCCTGGTAGAGGACGCCGACGACGCCGCCCACCTTGGTGCCGATGGTGACGAGCACCTTGTTCAGGCCGTCCATCCCGCTGCCTCCGGAGGGGGTCTTGGTCGTGGTGCTCATGCCGACACCTCCGCCCGGTTGGCGCGGCGCGACAGCATGCGCGTGGTGATGATCTCGGTGAGGACGCCGCGGATCATGATCACGACCAGGCCGACCAGCAGGTAGCGCACGGCCAGGTCGCTGGTGTTGAGGCCCAGCGTCGTGATGCCGGCCGCGATGCCGAGGTAGACGAACAGCTCACCGGGGTTGGCGTGCGGGAAGATCCCGGTGATCGGGTGCACGAAGCTCACCGCGGAGTCGTAGAACGCGGGCTTGTACTTCTCGGGGAGGAAGCGGCCCATCGTGTACGCCATCGGGTTGGTCAGGAAGAAGACCGCCAGCACCGGGAGCACGAGGTAGCGCACCGGGTAGTACTGGAGGCCCGGGCGGGCGGCGTACTCCCCGAGCTTGTCGATGCGTTCCGGGCCGATCATCCGGATCAGCGCGTTGACGAACGTCAGCAGGACGATGAGCGTGGGGATGATGCCCGTCACGAGGCCCACGAAGGTGGCGCCTCCGGCCTCGAAGAGGCCGATGAACCAGTCGGCGGCGTCGGCGAGGGCGCCGAAGACGCCGGTCGGCGGTTCCACCGTGGGGGTGTCGGCGGCCAGGGGGATCCCCGCGGCCAGCATGGAGGTGAATGGCATGATTGCTCCTGTCGAGTCGGCTCTCTGTCGAGCCTGGTCGTGATGCTTGCCCGGCATCGTTCTCACCGGCGGAAGCGGTCCGCTCGATGTCTGGACCCGCTGTCCGGTCCCGGGCTCCACCCCGGGGCCGGCCAGCGGTGTTGCTGCTTACACGGTGGCCCGAACCGTCGTGCGTGCTGCGTCGTACAGCTCGACCGCCTGGCGGGCGGCCACGCGCTGCGACGACGAGAGGTGGGGGATGTCGCGGTCGCCTCGCAGCACGGAGACCTTGACGTCGAACAGTCCGGGAAGGGGGCGGGCCCGGGCGAAGGTGGTGAGGCCGCTCAGGGTGATCGCGTCGCGGACCACCCCTGCCTCGTCGACCGCGATGCCCACGAACGAGCGGCGGCCCTTGTAGCGGTTGCCCCCGACGCCGACACTCACCGCGCCGGACGCCCGCAGCCTGCGTACGTCGTCGTTGAAGGCCATCGACTGGCGGTAGGTGAAGAAGATCTGCACCAGCCACCCGGCCACGAGGGCCGCGATGATGACGAATCCTGGGCTCATGGGTGGGTCCCTTCGGTCGTGCTGGATCCCGCGGCGCTGAGCACGCTGCGGGCGAGGGCCTCGTCGCAGACGAGGGAGTCGATGATGCGGCCGCGGAGCGCACCGAGGACGCCGGGTGCCTTGGCCCGGCCGGAGGCCACGCCGACGACGTTGGGGATCTCGAGCAGCCCCTCGAGGCTGATGCCGAGGACCCGGTCGTCGACCACGCCGCGGATGGGGGTGCCCTGGGCGGTGTAGTAGCGGGCGGCGACGTCGCCGGCGGGCTCGTGGGCCCAGAACTCGTCCTGCTCGGCCTGGGTGAGGTTGAGCGAGTCGAGGATGGCGGCCGACGAGCCGTGCGCGGGGGTGCCGATGCCGATGAACGCGATGTCGGCGCGGTTGGCGTCGTTGAGCGCGGCGCCGATCGACGGCTCGGCCAGGAGGGCGTCTCGCGAGGTGACGCTCTCGAGCGTGGCGGGTGCGTGGAGGAAGCGGTACTCCGCGCCGAGGCGCAGGGCCAGCTCGCGCACGAGCTCCTGGCCGCTGATCTCGTTGCTGATCGAGGACAGGCCGCCGACCAGCTGGACCAGCGTGAGCCGGTGGAACTCGTGCTCGGCCGTGGTGGCGTAGACCATCGCCTGCAACGCGTGGCCCCACGACAGTGCCACCGTCATCGAGTCCTTGAGCTCGTCGAGCAGGAGGCGGGCGGCCTGGGAGCCGACCGCGTCCTCCACCCGCAGGCCCGGCACGTTGCGGGTGTGGGCGACCCGCACCTCGCTGAGGCCGAACGTCGTGCGCAGCTCGTCCTCGAGCTCGTGGACGCGGCCCTCCGGGTCGTTGATCCGGATCTCCACGATCGACTGCCGCAACGCCTCGCTCAGCATCCGCGAGACGTTGCTCCGGCTGGTGCCCAGTGCCTCCGCGACCTCCGCCTGCGAGCGACCCTGCTGGTAGTACAGCCGGGCGGCCGCCAGCAGCATCGAAGGATCGCGCGGGTTGGGCATAATCACCTCTGTGCGTAGAGTCATCACATTTGTTCGCATATCAGAGCATGTGATGTGGGTCACGTCAAGGGTCCTGTCCGAC
This sequence comes from Nocardioides sp., assembly GCF_025965415.1. Taxonomy (GTDB): domain Bacteria; phylum Actinomycetota; class Actinomycetes; order Propionibacteriales; family Nocardioidaceae; genus Nocardioides. The sequence continues at coordinate 658 of NZ_JAOPWY010000030.1, read as the reverse complement.
GGTCAGGACGCGCCGAGCCGCGCGACGAACGCCCGGAGCAGGGACGCCGCGTGGGCGCCGTCCCCGACCCGGTGGTCGACGGTGAGGCCCGCGGTCACCGACAGTGCCAGGCCGACGCCACCGGGGACCGCCACCGGCCGGGGGGCGACGGCGCCGAGGGCGAGCACGCTCGCCTGCGGCGGCGTGACGAGGGCCTGGAAGCGGTCCACGCCCAGCCCGCCGAGGTTGGACAGCGAGCCGTTGGCGATGCCGAGGTAGGACGGGTCCAGCCGCCCGGCGTGGGCGGCCGCGACGACCGCCTTGAGCTCGGCGTCGAGCTCGTGCGGGTCGCGCGCGTCGGGCTCGACGAACACCGGGACCATCAACCCACCGGACGTGGCCACGGCGAGCGCCACCGCGGGCGGACCGCTCGGGACCGCCGTGGTCGTCTCCGCGTCCCAGCGGTGCAGCAGCTCGGGCACCTCGCGCAGCGCGGCGGCGTAGGCCTGCAGCAGCACGGTGGTCCACGAGACACCGTCGCGGCCTTGGTCGGCGTGGTCCAGGGCCACGTCGCGCCACACGGTGAACTGCGGCACGGCCGCGCTCTCGGTCATCTTGCGGGCGACCGCCGCGCGGATCTTGGCCGCGCGGTCCTTGGGCGGTGCCGGTGCTCGTACGG
>NZ_JAOPWY010000027.1 GCF_025965415.1 Nocardioides sp. | reverse complement strand
CGCAACGTCGTCCTGGAGAAGAAGTGGGGAGCCCCCACGATCACCAACGACGGTGTCAGCATCGCCAAGGAGATCGAGCTCGAGGACCCCTACGAGAAGATCGGTGCCGAGCTCGTCAAGGAGGTCGCCAAGAAGACCGACGACGTCGCCGGTGACGGCACGACGACGGCCACCGTCCTGGCCCAGGCCATGGTGCGCGAGGGCCTGCGCAACGTCGCGGCCGGCGCCAACCCGATGGACCTCAAGCGGGGCATCGAGGCGGCCGTCTCCGCCGTCTCCGAGCAGCTGCTCGTGATGGCGAAGGACGTCGAGACCAAGGAGCAGATCGCGTCCACCGCGTCGATCTCCGCCGCTGACACCACCGTCGGCGAGATCATCGCCGAGGCGATGGACAAGGTCGGCAAGGAAGGCGTCATCACCGTCGAGGAGTCCAACACCTTCGGGCTGGACCTCGAGCTGACCGAGGGCATGCGGTTCGACAAGGGCTACATCTCGGCCTACTTCGCCACCGACCTCGAGCGCATGGAGGCCGTGCTGGAGGACCCCTACGTCCTCATCGCCAACTCCAAGGTGTCGACGGTCAAGGACCTGCTGCCGCTCCTGGAGAAGGTCATGCAGTCCGGCAAGCCGCTGCTGATCATCGCCGAGGACGTCGACGGCGAGGCGCTGTCGACCCTGGTCGTCAACAAGATCAAGGGCACCTTCCGCTCCGTCGCCGTCAAGGCGCCGGGCTTCGGTGACCGCCGCAAGGCCATGCTGCAGGACATCGCGATCCTGACCGGCGGACAGGTCATCTCCGAGGAGGTCGGCCTCAAGCTCGAGTCGGCCGGCCTGGAGTTGCTCGGCCAGGCCCGCAAGGTCGTCATCACCAAGGACGAGACCACCATCGTCGAGGGCGCCGGCGACCAGGCCCAGATCGAGGGCCGGGTCAACCAGATCCGTGCCGAGATCGAGAAGTCCGACTCCGACTACGACCGCGAGAAGCTCCAGGAGCGCCTCGCCAAGCTCGCCGGCGGCGTGGCCGTCATCAAGGTCGGCGCGGCCACCGAGGTCGAGCTCAAGGAGCGCAAGCACCGCATCGAGGACGCAGTCCGCAACGCCAAGGCTGCGGTCGAGGAGGGCATCGTCGCCGGTGGCGGCGTCGCGCTCGTCCAGGCCGGCACCGAGGCGTTCGCCAAGCTCGACCTCACGGGCGACCAGGCCACGGGCGCCAACATCGTCCGCGTGGCGATCGAGGCCCCGCTCAAGCAGATCGCGATCAACGCCGGTCTCGAGGGTGGCGTCGTGTCCGAGAAGGTGCGCAACCTCCCCGCGGGCCACGGCCTCAACGCCGCGACCGGTGACTACGTCGACATGATCGCCGAAGGCATCATCGACCCGGCCAAGGTCACCCGCTCGGCGCTGCAGAACGCCGCGTCGATCGCCGCGCTGTTCCTCACCACCGAGGCCGTCATCGCCGACAAGCCCGAGAAGGATCCGGCCATGTGTGGCGGCGACGGCGGCATGGGCGGCATGGGCGGCATGGACTTCTGAGTCCACCCCCCTCCCGGCTCCACCGCACCACCAGCAGGGCCCCCGCTCCGGCGGGGGCCCTGCTGCCATTTCGTGACCTTGTCTCCATGTTCACCCGCGGTATCCACGTCCTACTGTGTGCTCGCATACGCAATTCCGTCGTCCGCGCCGGAGGAGGGGCCTGCATGAGCACAGCGGCCGTCGAGCTGGTGGGTCTGAGCAAGTCGTTCGGTGAGGTCACGGCCGTCGACGGCATCGACCTGCGGATCGAGGACGGGGAGTTCTTCTCCATGCTGGGCCCGAGCGGCTCCGGCAAGACGACGGTGCTGCGGATGGTGGCGGGCTTCGAGCAGCCGACCTCGGGCTCGGTGCGGCTCGGCGGGGACGACGTCACGACGCGTCCTCCTTTCGCCCGCGACGTGAACACCGTCTTCCAGGACTACGCGCTGTTCCCGCACATGGACGTGCTCGCCAACGTCGAGTACGGCCTCAGGGTGAAGAAGGTGCCCCGGAAGCAGCGGCGGGAACGGGCCATGGCGGCGCTCGAGTCGGTCCAGCTCGGCCTGCTCTCCGACCGTCGGCCCACCCAGCTCTCCGGCGGCCAGCGCCAGCGCGTGGCACTGGCACGTGCGCTGGTCAACCGTCCCAAGGTGCTGCTGCTCGACGAGCCCCTGGGCGCACTCGACCTCAAGCTGCGCCGCGCCATGCAGCTCGAGCTCAAGCAGCTCCAGCGCGAGGTCGGCATCACGTTCGTCTTCGTGACGCACGACCAGGAGGAGGCGCTGACCATGAGCGACCGGATCGCCGTGTTCCGTGACGGCCAGATCGAGCAGGTGGCGTCTCCAGCAGAGCTCTACGAGAACCCTGCGACGCCGTTCGTGGCAGGCTTCGTGGGCACCTCGAACCTGCTGACCGACGAGGCCGCCCGCGCCGTGGTCGGGCGTACGGGCACCTTCAGCATCCGGCCGGAGAAGATCCACCTCGACTCCGAGGTCGAGACCGGGCACACGACCGCTCGGGGCACGGTCGCCGACGTGGTCTACCTCGGCTCGGTCAACCACTACCTCGTGGACCTCGACGCCGGACCCACCCTCACGGTGCTGCGGCAGAACCTGCACGGCAGCACCGGCCAGGCCATGAGCCGTCGTGGCCAGCAGGTCACCGTCGGCTGGGCCGACGAGCACGTGATCGACCTCTCGGACCCATCCCATGAGTAAGGAGACGCCATGAAGCAGACCAGGATGCTCGCCGCGACCGCGGCGGTGCTGGCCCTCGCGCTGAGCGGGTGCGGGACCTCGTCGGGCGACGGAGGAGACGGTGCGGCCTCCGGCTCGGAGGAGCAGGGCGGCTTCACCGCTCCGGACGTCCCGATGGCCGACGCGCTGGGCGACAACGAGGGGAGCCTGAAGGTGCTCGCGTGGCCCGGCTATGCCGAGGACGGGTCGACCGACCCGGCCGTTGACTGGGTGACGCCCTTCGAGGAGGAGACCGGCTGCCAGGTCGAGGTGAAGTACTTCGGCACCTCGGACGAGGCCGTCAACCTGATGAAGTCCGGCCAGTACGACGTGGTGTCCGCCTCCGGCGACGCCTCGCTGCGGCTGGTCGCGGGAGGCGACGTGGCGCCGGTGAACACCGACCTCATCGACAACTACGCCGACGTGTGGCCCTTCCTCAAGGACCGGGCCTGGAACTCGGTGGACGGCCAGATGTACGGCGTCCCGCACGGCTACGGCGCCAACCTGCTCATGTACAACACCGACGACGTCACTCCGGCCCCCACCAGCTGGAGCGCGGTCTTCGACGACGCGTCGGCGTACTCGGGCAAGGTGACCGCCTACGACTCCCCGATCTACATCGCCGACGCCGCGCTCTACCTCATGAAGACCGAGCCCGACCTGGGCATCGAGGACCCCTACGCCCTCGACGAGGACCAGCTCGCCGCCGCGGTCGACCTGCTGAAGCAGCAGCGCGAGCACGTCGGGGAGTACTGGTCGGACTACCTCAAGGAGATCCAGTCCTTCAAGACCGGTGACTCCGTGGTGGGCACGACGTGGCAGGTGATCGTCAACCTCGCCCAGGGCGAGAAGGCGCCGGTCGAGGCGATCCTCCCGGAGGAGGGCGCCACCGGGTGGTCGGACACCTGGATGGTGTCGTCGAAGACCGAGCACCCCAACTGCGCCTACGCCTGGATGAACCACATCATCAGCCCCGAGGCCAACGCGGCCGTCGCCGAGTGGTTCGGGGAGGCGCCCGCAAACGCCACGGCGTGCGACCTGACGAGCAAGGGCTTCTGCGACTCCTACCACGCGGGTGACGAGGCCTACGCGGAGCAGATCCACTACTGGACGACGCCCATCGAGCAGTGCCTGGACGGGCGCACCGACGTCACCTGCACGACGTACCAGGACTGGACGCGGGCCTGGACCGAGATCAAGGGCTGATCCATGGCGCGCCAGCGTCCGCCGGGGGGAGGTGGGGCCACCTCGGGTGCCGGGGTGCTCCACCGCCACCCGCGGCTCCGGCTCGGGCTGCTGCTGGGCCCGCCGATGCTGTGGCTCGGGGTGCTCTACCTCGGCTCCCTGGCGGCGCTGTTCGTCACCTCGCTGTGGACCGTCGATGCCTTCGGCGGCAACATCGAGCGGGTCTGGAACCTCGACAACTACCGTGACCTGTTCACGCTCGACGTCTACCGCACGATCACGATCCGCACCCTGCTGACCGCCGCGTCGGTCACCGTCATCGACGCCCTGCTGGCGTTCCCGATCGCGCTCTACATGGCCAAGGTCGCCTCGCCCCGGCGCCAGCGGCTGCTGGTGATCGCCGTCCTCACGCCCCTCTGGGCGTCCTACCTGGTGAAGGCCTACGCCTGGCGCGGCATGCTCGCCAACGACGGACCGCTGGACTCGGTCGGCGCGTCGCCCGGCTACGGCCTGGTCGCCACCGTGGTCACGCTGTCCTACCTGTGGCTGCCCTACATGATCCTGCCGATGTACGCCGGGCTGGAGCGGCTGCCGAGCTCGCTCATCGAGGCGTCGGCGGACCTGGGCGCGACGACGCGCACCACGATGCGCCGCGTGGTGCTGCCCGTGCTGCTCCCGGCCGCCGTCGCCGGGTCGATCTTCACCTTCTCGCTGACACTCGGCGACTACATCGCGGTGAAGATCGTCGGCGGCGCCAACCAGATGCTCGGCAACGTCGTCTACGACTCCTTCCTGACCGGCAACAACATGCCGTTCGCGGCGGCCGTCGCGACGATCCCGGTCGTCGCGATGCTGGTCTACCTCACCGCCGTACGCCGGACGGGAGCCCTCGACTCGCTATGAGCTTCTCCCGGACGACGAGGACCGTGCTCCTCCTGCTCAGCGGCCTCGTGCTGCTCTTCATCTACGCGCCGCTCGCGCTCGTGCTGCTCAACTCCTTCAACACCTCGCGCACCTTCGAGTGGCCGCCGACGGGCTACACCACGCGCTGGTGGGCGGCGGCCGTCGAGAACCCCGGCGCGCGCAACGCGATCGTGGTCTCGCTCGAGGTGGCCGTGGTGGCCACGGCGATCGCCCTGGTGCTGGGCACGATGGCGGCCCTCGCGCTCCAGCGTTTCCGCTTCTTCGGCCGCGACACCGTCTCGTTGCTCGTCATCCTGCCGATCGCGCTGCCGGGCGTGGTCACCGGCATTGCGCTCGCCAACGCGTTCTTGACGATCTTCGGCATCGAGCTGGGCTTCTTCTCACTGGTCGTCTCGCACGCGACCTTCTGCATGGTGACGGTGTTCAACAACGCGATCGCGCGCCTGCGCCGGCTCGGCGGCAACCTCGAGGAGGCGTCGATGGACCTCGGCGCGGGCACCTTCCGGACGTTCTGGTCCGTGACGCTGCCGATGATGCGCTCGGCCCTGCTGGCGGGGGCCCTGCTCTCCTTCGCGCTGTCGTTCGACGAGATCATCGTGACGACGTTCACCGCCGGCTCCGGGGTGCAGACCCTGCCGATCTGGATCTACCAGAACCTCTTCCGCCCCAACCAGGCCCCGGTCGTCAACGTCGTCGCGGCCGCCCTGATCGTGCTGTCCGTCATCCCGATCTGGCTCTCGCAGAAGCTGGCCGGCACCGACGAGTCCGTCGCCGCGGCCAGGTAGGCGGCCAGGTAGGCGGCCAGGTGGCGCGGTCGGGGGGCACTGGTATCAATGGGGCATGCGCCTCCCCGTGCCCGGCCCTCGCGACGTGATCTCCGCCTTCGAGCGAGGTGGTGAGCAGGTGGAGGCGCTGCTGGGCGCCGTCCCGCGGGCGCTCGCGCTGCTCGACCGGGCCGAGGAGCTCCTGGACGGCGCGACGTCGGCGGTCGCGCGGGTCCGGACCATCTCCGAGGACGCCGCAGCCGTCGTCGCGCGTACGAGCGCCGTGGTCGACCGCGCCGAGGTCCAGGTGGCCCGGGTCACCGAGCTGGTCGACGCCCTCGCCCCCTCGCTGGTCACCCTCCAGCCCACGCTGGAGACGCTGGCCGACACCACCCACCCCGACGAGGTGAAGGCGCTGGTCGGGCTCGTCGACCAGCTCCCCGAGCTGACGGCGCGGATGGAGAACGACGTGCTGCCGATCCTGGGCACGCTCGGCTCTGTCGCACCCGACGTCCACGACCTCCTCACGGTCGCTCGGGAGCTCAACGACATGCTCGCCAAGGTCCCCGGGATGGGGCGCATCAAGCGCCGCATCGACGAGGAGGAGAGCGAGGACCGCACGGAGGCGACGACCCGGTGAGGGCGACCCGGAACCGCCCACGAGCACGGACCGTCCGACCAGGTGAGAGGGCCGGACGCTCCGCCCTCCGCACGAAGGGATGGTCGTCATGAGCCGACTCCGTACGACGGTCGTGGCGCTCGTCGCGCTGGCCGGACTGGCCGCCTGCGGCGCCGACGAGGGCGCCGGCTCCGCCGACGACACCAGCACGCCGAGCAGCTCCGCGAGTGACGACTCGAGCGCCGCCTCGAGCACCGCCTCGGGCACGCTCGCCCTCACGGCCGACGGCGCGACGGCCGGCAAGTGCGCGGTCCCATCGGCGGAGACGCTCGCCACCTTCGACACCGCCTTCGCCGGCACCGTGACCTCGCTCGACGACGGCACGGCCACGCTGGCGGTGGACCAGTGGTACGTCGGCGACGAGGCCGCGACGGTCACGGTGACCTCGCCGAGCAAGGACCTCCAGGAGCTGCTGATGGCCGTCGACTTCCAGCAGGGCAGGTCCTACCTCGTCAGCGCCTCGGGCGATCGCGTGACGCTGTGCGGCTTCACGGCCGAGGAGAGCCCGGAGCTCCAGGCGCTCTACGACGCGGCCTTCGCCCAGTGACGTCGGTCGTCGGGCTGTTGCTGGCCGCCGGGGCCGGCGCACGCTTCGGCGGCCCCAAGGCACTGGCGCGCGACCCCGACGGCACCTCGTGGCTGCTCCGCTCGGTGCAGTCCCTGCGCCCGTGCGCGGAGATCGTCGTCGTGCTCGGCGCCGAGGCGGAGCAGGCGGCGGCCCTGCTGCCGATGTCGGTCGCTCGCGTCCGGGCCGACGACTGGGCCGAGGGCATGGGGGCCTCGCTGCGCACCGGCCTCTCTGCCCTGCCGTGGTCCGCCTACGACGCGGCGCTCGTCACGCTGGTCGACCTCCCGGACGTCGACGCGGCCGTGGTCGCCCGGGTCGTCGCTGCGGCCACCGGGCCCGACGTCCTCGCGCGGGCGGCGTACGACGGAGTGCCGGGACACCCGGTGCTGATCGGGCGTGACCACTGGGCGGGCGTCGTCGAGACGGCCACGGGCGACCGCGGCGCCCGTGACTACCTCGCCCCCCGCGAGGTCGCGCTGGTCGAGTGCGGCGACCTGGCCACCGGCGTCGACGTCGACTCGCGATGAGGGGCGGCGGTGGCCCCAACGTCCGGCCAACGTGCCGGGTCGTAGCCTGACGGCATGGACTCTGTCGCTGACGTGGGCGCCCGGCTGGGCGCCACCGGCTACCTCGCCGACGAGGAGCTGGCCACGGTCGTGTTCCTGGCCTCGCGGATGCAGCGGCCGCTGCTGCTGGAGGGGGAGCCCGGCACGGGCAAGACCGCCCTCGCCGAGGCCCTCGCGCAGAGCCTGGACCTGCCGCTCGTGCGGCTCCAGTGCTACGAGGGGATCGACGCCAGCCAGGCGCTCTACGACTGGGACTTCCCGCGCCAGATCCTCCACCTCCGCGCCCTCGAGGCCTCCGGCGACGTCGACTCCGACGAGGCCGAGAAGAGCCTCTACGACGAGCGGTTCCTGCTGTCGCGACCGGTGCTCGCCGCGCTGCGCCAGGCACCGGCGGTGCTGCTCGTCGACGAGGTGGACCGCGCCGACGACGAGTTCGAGGCGTTCCTGCTCGAGGTGCTCTCCACCTGGCAGGTGACCATCCCCGAGTTCGGCACGGTCACCGCGCCGGAGCCGCCTCTCGTGGTGCTGACGTCCAACCGCACGCGCGAGCTGCACGACGCGCTGAAGCGGCGCTGCCTCTACCACTGGATCGACCACCCGGGCCTCGAGCGCGAGGTGGAGATCGTCCGCTCGCGGGCGCCCGAGGTCAGCGAGACGCTGGCCCGTCAGGTGGTCGGGCTCGTCCAGCAGCTGCGTGCCCGCGACGACCTGCTCAAGCCGCCCGGGGTCGCGGAGACCCTCGACTGGGCGCGTGCGCTCACCCACCTCGGCTCCTCCGAGCTCGACCTGGCCTCGGCCGCGGCGACGCTCGGCGCGCTCCTGAAGTACCGCGAGGACGCCGACCGGGTGAAGGCGGCCCTGGACCGGATGCTGTCGAAATGAGTCCCACCGTGAGCGCCACGCAGCACGAGGCCGACGAGATCCTGCTCGGCTTCGCCCGCGCCCTCCGGGCGTCCGGGGTCGCCGTCACCCAGGACCGCTCCCAGGGCTTCCTGGGCGCGGTGGCCGAGGTGGGGGTCGGCGACCGGCAGGCGACCTACTGGGCCGGTCGGGCCACCCTCTGCGGCTCGCCCGACGACCTGGCCCGCTACGACCAGGTCTTCGCGGCGTGGTTCGACGCGCGCGACGGGCTGCCGGGCGTGCGGCCCCGCGCGACCCCGCGCCCGGCCACCGCGCACCTGCTGCCCGACACCGAGACCGGCAGCAGCGGTGCCGGCGACGAGGACGAGGACGTGGTCCGGGCAGCCGCCTCGGCCGCGGAGGTCCTCAGGCACCGCGACGTGGCCACGCTCGACACGGCCGAGAAGAGGCGCCTCGCCGGGATGTTCGCCCGGCTCACGCTGCGCCCGCCCAGTCGTCGTACGGCCCGGCACCGGAGGTGGCACCGGGGCCAGGTGGACGCCTCCCGCACGCTGCGCAACTCCCTGCGCCACCTCGGCGAGCCCGGCGAGATCGCCTGGCGCCGCCGCGGCACCCGCCCGCGCCGGGTGGTCCTGCTCGTCGACGTCAGCGGCTCGATGAGCCTGTACGCCGACGCGCTCCTGCGCCTCGCCCACCGCCTCACCCAGTCGGCGCGGACCACGGGCGCCACGGTCGAGACCTTCACGGTCGGCACCCGGCTGACCCACGTCACCCGCGCGCTCCGCTCGCCCGACGCCGACCGGGCCATCGTCGCCGCCGGCGAGGTGGTGCCCGACTGGTCCGGCGGCACCCGGCTGGGGGAGAACCTGCGGGTGTTCATGGACCGCTGGGGCCAGCGCGGCCTGGCGCGCGGCGCCGTCGTGGTCGTCTTCAGCGACGGCTGGGAGCGCGGCGACGCCGAGCTGCTGGGTGAGCAGATGGCTCGCCTGCGGCGGATCGCGCACCGCGTCATCTGGGTCAACCCGCACCGCGGGAAGCAGGGCTACCAGCCCCTCCAGGGCGGCGTCGTGGCGGCCCTGCCGCACTGCGACGACTTCCTCGCGGGGCACTCGCTGGCGACGTTCGCCGACCTGACGGAGGTGATCGCGCGTGCGTGACGTGCTGCCCGAGCTGATGCAGTGGTGGGAGTCCGGCGAGACGATCGGCATGGGCACCGTGGTGGCCACCTTCCGGTCCGCGCCGCGCCCGGCCGGTGCCTCGATGCTGGTCGGACCCGACGAGACCGCGGTCGGCTCGGTCTCCGGAGGCTGCGTCGAGGGCGCGGTCTACGAGCTCGCCCAGTCCGTGGTCGCGTCGGGGGAGCCGGTGCTCGAGCGCTACGGCGTCTCCGACGACGACGCCTTCGCCGTCGGCCTGACCTGCGGCGGCATCCTCGACGTGTTCGTCGAGCAGGTCTCCCGCACGACCTTCCCGCAGCTGGGGCAGGTCGCCGCCGACATCGAGGCCGGCCGGCCGGTCGCCCTGGCGACCGTCATCGACCACCCGAACGCGACGTGGATCGGCCGTCGCATGGTCGTGCGACCCGATGTGCCGGCCGAGGGCAGCCTCGGCTCGCCGCGCGCCGACGCGGCCGTCCACGACGACGCGCTCGGGCTGCTCGCCGCCGGCACCAACGCCACGCTCACCTACGGCCCCGACGGCGAGCGCCGCGGCGAGGGGATGCGCGTGTTCGTCTGGGGCTTCGCGCCCAAGCCGCGGATGCTGGTGTTCGGGGCGATCGACTTCGCTGCTGCCGTGGCGAAGGTCGGTTCCTTCCTCGGCTACCACGTCACTGTGTGCGACGCCCGCCCCGTCTTCGCGACGAACTCGCGCTTCCCCGGGGCAGACGAGGTCGTCGTCGACTGGCCGCACCGCTACCTCACCGCCGAGATGGAGGCCGGGCGCATCGACCGGCGCACCGTGCTGGCGGTGCTGACGCACGACCCCAAGTTCGACGTGCCGCTCCTCGAGGTCGCGCTGCGGCTCGACGACGACGTACGCCCCGGCTACATCGGCGCGATGGGCTCCCGGCGCACCCACGAGGAGCGGATGCAGCGCCTGGTCGAGGCCGGCCTGAGCGCCGACGAGCTGGCCCTGCTGTCCTCGCCGATCGGCCTCGACCTCGGCGCCCGCACGCCCGAGGAGACGGCCGTCTCCATCGCCGCCGAGATCGTGGCCCGCCAGTGGGGCGGGTCGGGCGAGCGTCTGGCGTCCACCGAGGGCCGGATCCACCACGACGACTGAGGCCTTGTGCTGGACCACCTGTTGTGAGCGTCACACTCGGGCTAGGTTTGCCGCGACCAGTGGGAGCCGCGATGAGCACCGATGACCTGCACGCCCGACGCCTCAGTGCCGTGCGCGCCTGGACGCAGTTCGTCGCCGACGGCGACGAGGAGGCCGAGGCCGTCCGGCCGGAGATCCTGCGCAGCTGGCAGCTCTCGGGCGTCGTCTCGCCCGCGATGACCCAGGCCCCGCTGGACGACGAGGGAGACACCGCCGAGTTCTGGAACGCCTCGCCCCTGCAGGCGGCCGTCTCGCGGGTGCAGGACGAGCTGCGCCGCACCGCCGAGGACGGCGACCTGGTCATCGCGATCACCGACGAGCAGACCCGGATCCTGTGGACCTACGGCGGACGCGTGATGCGCCGCAAGGCCGAGACGGTCAACTTCGTGCCCGGAGGGCGGTGGGACGAGAAGAGCGTCGGCACCAACGCCCTGGCCATCGCCGGCCGCACGGGCGCGCCGTCGATGGTCTTCAGCGCCGAGCACTACGCCGAGGTCGTGCACAACTGGGTCTGCTGGGCCGCGCCCGTCTTCGACCCGGTGACCGGACGACCGCTGGGCGTCATCGACCTCTCGACCACCTGGGACCGCACCCACCCGATCGGCCTCGCGACCGCGCGCGTGATGGCGCGACTCATCGAGGGCGCGCTGCCCGCCGACCGTCGTACGGCGCACGCGGGGGCGGCCGCCCCCGTCGAGCCCGGCCTCACCCTGACCCTCCTCGGCACGGCCGAGGTGTGGCTCGACGGCCAGCGGCTCCTGCTCAACCGGCGCCAGACCGAGATCCTCGCGCTGCTGGCGCTGCACCCCGGCGGGCTGTCGGTCGAGCACCTGCACTCGCTGCTCTACGGCGACTCGGCGGTGACGACCTCCACGCTGAAGGCCGAGGTGTCGCACCTGCGCGCGGCCCTGGCCGGTCAGCTCTCCTCGCGCCCCTACCGGTTGACCATGCCGGTGATGACCGACGTCGAGGAGGTGCAGCGGCTGCTGCGCCGCGGCGACGTGCGCGCGGCGGTGCGGGCCTACGGCGGCGACCTGCTGCCCGGCACCGACTCGCCGGCGCTCGTGCAGATGGGCGACTACCTCGCGGTGAGCGTGCGCGAGGCGCTGCTGGCCCACCCCGACCCCGATGCGGTGCTGCGCTACAGCGACCTCGCGCCCTACGACACCGCGGTCGTGGAGGCCTGCCTCGCCGCCCTCCCGGTGCACCACCCCGTCGCCCCGCTGCTCAAGGGCAAGCTGGCATCTGCCCGCTGACACGTGGCCTCCTCGTCTCCGCGAACGTGCTGTCCGACCGCCGAAGGGGAGGGTGCTGCGCTACTGAGCCGACCGGGGCGACGCGGGTGGCTAGCCCACCCGCGTCGCACCTACCTTTCGCCAACCACGGCGACCTAGATTTGCTCCCACGTGACCCACCTCACACTGGAGCGGCTTGATGACCAAGATCGAACTCACTGTCGACGGGGCCGCGGTCTCCGACGATGTCGAGCCCCGGATGCTGCTCGTGCAGTACCTCCGCGAGAAGCTCGGCAAGACCGGCACCGTGATCGGCTGCGACACCTCCAACTGCGGAGCGTGCACCGTCCACCTCGACGGCACCAGCGTGAAGTCGTGCAACGTGCTCGCCGTGCAGGCCAACGGCCGCACCGTGACCACGATCGAGGGCCTCGCCGAGACGGCCGAGGGCGAGCTGCACCCCGTGCAGGAGGCCTTCCGCGAGTGCCACGGGCTCCAGTGCGGCTTCTGCACGCCCGGCATGATCATGCAGGCCGTCGACCTGCTGGGGGAGAACCCGCACCCGACCGAGGAGGAGGTGCGGCTCGGCATGGAGGGCAACCTCTGCCGCTGCACCGGCTACCACAACATCGTCAAGAGCGTGCTCCACGCGGCCGAGGGAGCCACCGCATGAGCACCCCACGCTGTTCTTCGCCTCCCCCGCTCCGCTCCGCCGCCGAACAACACCGAGGGGACCCCGCATGACCGCCACCCAGGACCGTCCCGCCGCGGAGATCGGCAGGGACCGGCGCCGCAAGGAGGACCAGCGGCTGATCACCGGTCGCACCCGCTGGACCGACAACATCACCCTGCCGGGGATGCTCCACCTCGCCATGGTGCGCAGCCCGTTCGCCCACGCGAGCATCACGTCCGTCGACGTCGAGGCCGCCAAGGCCTCGCCCAACGTCGTCGCGGTGCTGTCGGGCAAGGACTTCGGCGACGAGCTCGGCGTGTGCATCAACGCCTGGCCCATCACGCCGGACCAGAAGACGCCCACCCACTCGCCGATGCCCGCGGACCGGGTCGCCTTCGCCGGCGAGATCGTCGCCGTCGTCGTCGCCCGCAGCGCCGCGGAGGCCCGCGACGCGGCCGAGCTGGTCGACGTGGAGTACGACGAGCTGCCGGCCGTGATCGGCATCAAGAACGCCCTCGAGGACACGGTCCTCGCGCACCCCGACCTCGGCACCAACAAGTCCGCGCTGTGGGTCTTCGACTCGGCCGAGGCCGGCACCGGAAGCGATGTCGAGGCCGCGATCGAGAAGGCCCGCACCGACGGCATCGTCATCGAGCGCGAGTACCGCCAGCAGCGGCTCATCCCCGCCTTCATGGAGCCCCGCAGCGTCGTGGTCGACCCCACGGGCGAGCAGATCACCATGTGGTCGGCGACCCAGATCCCGCACATCCTCCGGTTCGCCCTGGCGGCCACCACCGGCGTGCCCGAGTCGAAGATCCGGGTCATCGCCCCCGACGTCGGTGGTGGTTTCGGAGGCAAGCTGCAGACCACCCCCGAGGAGTGGATCGCCTGGGCCGTGGCCCGCCGGCTCTCCAAGCCGGTGAAGTACACCGAGACCCGCAGCGAGAGCCTGATGGCGGCCCACCACGGCCGCGACCAGGTGCAGACGCTGACCCTGGCCGCCGACAAGGAGGGCAACGTCACCGGCTTCAAGGTGCACCTCGACGCCGACCTGGGCGCCTACATCGCCGTCGTCGGCGGCGGCGTGCCGGTGCTGGGTGCCTTCATGTTCAACGCCATCTACAAGTTCCCGGCCTACCGCTTCGAGTGCCAGACGGTGCTGACCAACACCACCTTCACCGACGCCTACCGCGGCGCCGGCCGACCCGAGGCGACGTACGCCATCGAGCGGATCATGGACGAGCTGGCCGCCGAGGTCGGCGTGGACCCCCTCGAGATCCGCGAGCGCAACTGGATCAAGCACGAGGAGTTCCCCTTCACGACCGTCGCCGGCCTGGAGTACGACACCGGCAACTACGAGGCCGCCACCGCGAAGGCCACCGCGTCCTTCGGCTACGACGCGCTGCGCGCCGAGCAGAAGGAGCGCCGCGAGCGGGGCGACCGGATCCAGCTCGGCATCGGTGTCTCCACCTTCACCGAGATGTGCGGCCTGGCGCCCAGCCGGGTGCTCGGCAGCCTCGACTACGGCGCCGGCGGCTGGGAGCACGCGAGCGTGCGCATGCTGGCCACCGGCAAGGTCGAGATCGTGACCGGTGCGAGCGCCCACGGCCAGGGCCACGAGACGGCGTTCAGCCAGATCGTCGCCGACCGGCTCGGGGTGCCCTTCGAGGACGTCGAGGTGCTGCACGGTGACACCCAGATCGCGCACAAGGGCCTGGACACCTACGGCTCGCGCTCACTGGTCGTCGGCGGCGAGGCACTCGTCCGCGCGGTCGACAAGGTCATCGACAAGGCCAAGCACCTGGCCGCCCACCTGCTGGAGGCGAGCGAGGACGACCTCGAGTACGACGCCGGGCGGTTCACCGTCGCGGGCACCGACCAGGGGGTCGCGATCCAGGAGCTCGCCACGGCGGCCTTCGCGGCGCACAACTACCCGGAGGACATGGAGCCGAGCATCGACGCCGAGGCGACGTACGACCCGGTGAACTTCAACTACCCCCACGGCACCCACCTGTGCGCGATGGAGGTCGACACCGAGACCGGTGCCGTGAAGATGCGGAAGTACACCTGCTGCGACGACATCGGCACGATCATCAATCCGCTGATCGTCGCCGGTCAGGTGCACGGCGGGCTGGTGCAGGGCATCGCGCAGGCCCTGTGGGAGGAGGCGGTGCACGACGAGGCCGGCACGCTGGTGAGCGGCTCGTTCGTCGACTACCTCCTGCCGACCTCGGCCGACACGATCTCCTTCGACGTCGTCCACACCGACGACCCCAGCGTATGCACCACCAACACGCTCGGCACGAAGGGTGTCGGCGAGGCCGGCACCATCGCCTCGACCCCGGCGGTCGTCAACGCCGTCGTCGACGCGATCCGCCACCTGGGCATCGACGACATCCAGATGCCGTGCACCCCGGAGCGGGTGTGGCGAGCGATCCAGGGCTCGAAGGCCGGCGGTGCCACCGACACGCCGCCCGATGCGATGCCGCACTTCGTCGAAGGCGAAGCAAATCAGCAGAGCCACGAGGGTGCGCTCGACCAGGATGGAGCAGGCCAGTGATCCCGGTGAATTTCGACTACCTCGCGCCGTCGTCGGTGGAGGAGGCCCTGGCCGCGCTCGGCGAGCACGGCGACGACGCCAAGATCCTCGCCGGCGGGCAGAGCCTGCTCCCGGTCCTGCGGATGCGGCTCAACGCCCCCGAGGTCGTCATCGACCTCGGCGGCATCAGCTCCCTGCGCGGGATCCGCGACGACGGCGACGCCATCGTCATCGGCGCGATGACCACGCATCACGACGTGCGCGACCACGCCCTCGTCCACGAGCACGCGCTGCTGCTCTCGAAGGCCGCCGCCGAGGTGGCCGACTCGCAGATCCGGCACCGCGGCACGTTCGGCGGGGCCCTGGCGCACGCCGACCCCGCGGGCGACCTCGGTGCCCCGGCGCTCGCGCTGGGTGCGCAGTTCGTGATCGCCGGCCCGGGCGGGAGCCGCACGGTCGAGGCCGCCGACTTCTTCGTCGACCTCTTCGAGACCGCGATCGGGGAGGACGAGATCCTCACCGAGGTGCGGATCCCCAAGCACACCGGCTGGGGCGCGCACTACGAGAAGTTCGTGCGCGTCGCCCACCAGTGGCCGATCGTCGCCATCGCGGCGACCGTCAGGGGCTCGATCGACGAGGCGCGCGTGGGACTGACCAACATGGGGTCGACCCCGCTGCGCGCGAGCGCCACGGAGGCGGCCCTGGTGGGAGTGAGCGCCACCGAGGACGGCGTACGCGAGGCCGCCGAGCTCGCGGCCGAGGGCACCAACCCGCCCTCCGACCTCAACGGCGCCGCCGACTACCGCCAGCACCTCGCCCGGGTGCTCACCGGCCGGGCCGTGCTCAAGGCTGCGGGGGGCTGAGGACGTGGAGCTGAAGCACCAGTTCACCGTCCCGATCGGTGTCGAGGAGACCTGGGCGCACTTCAACGACATCGCCTCGGTGGCCGAGTGCTTCCCGGGCGCCCAGGTGACGGAGGCCGACGAGTCGTCGTTCGCCGGGTCGGTCAAGGTCAAGCTCGGGCCGATCGCCCTGCAGTACAACGGCTCCGGGACATTCGTGGAGAAGGACGAGGCGGCGCACCGCTTCGTCGTCGACGCCAAGGGCAAGGACAAGCGCGGCAACGGTACGGCGGGGGCGAAGGTCACCGTCACCATGACCGACGCCGCCGGGTCGACCGACGTCTCCGTGGAGACCGACCTCGCCATCACGGGCAAGCCGGCGCAGTTCGGTCGCGGCGTGATGCAGGACGTCTCCGACAAGCTGCTGGGCCAGTTCGTGGCCTGCCTCGAGCAGCGCCTGGCCGCCCCCGAGCCGGCGGCCCCGTCGGGCGGTGAGTCGGCACCCGGATCCCCCGCACAGGCGGTCGCCGGCTCGCCGCCCGCATCGGGCTCGGCGACGGCGTCCGCGCCGCCGCCTCCTCCTCCGCCGCCGCCTCCTCCGCCCCCGCCGCCGGTCGAGGCCCTCGACCTCGGCAGCGCCGTGCTGCCGGTGATCCTGAAGTCCTACTGGAAGCAGGCCCTCGCCGGGCTCGTCGGGCTGGCGGTGCTGCGGCGCCTGCTGAGGAAGTGAGCCTCAGAAGACGTTGAGCGGCCGGAACTGCACCGACAGGCGCGGTCCGGAGTGGGCGACCTTGGGCACGGCGTGCTCCCAGGTGCGCTGGCACGAACCGCCCATCACCACGAGGTCGCCGTGCCCCATGGTCAGCGCGATCGACGCGCCACCGCCGCGGGGGCGCAGCAGGAGCCGGCGTGGATCGCCGACGCTGACGATGGCCACCATGGTGTCGGACGTGCGGCCACGACCGATGGTGTCGCCGTGCCAGGCGACCGAGTCGCGCCCGTCGCGGTAGTAGCAGCAACCGGCGCTCACGAAGGGCTCGCCGAGCTCGGGGAGGTAGTGCTCGCTCAGCTCGGCGCGGGCGCGGGTGAGCGCGGGATGGGGCAGCGGGTCGTCGGCGAGGTAGGTGTGCACGAGGCGCGGGACGTCGACCACGGCGTCATACATCTCGCGCCGCTCCGAGCGCCACGGCACCCGCTCGACGAGCGCCCTGAAGACGTCGTCGGGGTCGGCGAGCCAGTCGCGCTGCACGTCGACCCAGGCGCCGTGGGAGAGCCGACGACGCTCGGGCGCGAGTGCCGTGGCGACCGCGGCCTCGTCCGCGAAGAGCGACGTCTGGAAGTCCACACCCGGCAGTTTACCCCAGGATCGAACGGATGTTCGATGCTTGAAATTCGAAGGAATCGTCAAGGGTTTGCCACAGGCTTGGTCAATCTAGTGACGCCGGTCCAGCCCAGTCCTATCTTGTCAGGTATGGACCAGGTCGATCTCATCGTTCCGCGGCAGCGGGCGCTGAAGCACGTCCAGGTCCGCGAGCATGTGCGGAGCCTCATCGAGTCCCAGCCGCCCGGCGCCGCGGCCCCGTCCGAGCGGGAGCTGGTGGCCCGCTTCGGTGTCGCCCGGATGACCGTACGACAGGCGCTCGACGCGCTGGTCGCGGAGGGCCTCCTCGAGCGGATCCCCGGCCGCGGCACCTTCGTGGCCCAGCCGCCCAAGACCGCCGGGCGCCTCACCTCCTTCACCGAGGAGATCCGTCGCCGCGGCATGCTCCCCGAGTCCCAGACGCTGCTGGCCCGCGTCGAGCAGGCGGGTCCGGGCGTGGCCCGCGCGCTCGACATCTCGCCCGGCGACCCGGTCCTGCACTGGCGCCGGCTGCGTCGTGCCGACCAGGCGATCGTCTGCGTCGAGGACGCCTACCTCAACGAGGTGCTCCTGCCGGGCTTCCTGCAGCACGGCACCCCGACCAGCCTCTACGAAGCGCTCGCCAGCCGTGGTCTCCGCCCGACCGAGGTCGAGGACTCCATCAGTGCCGACCGCGCGAGCGCGGAGGAGGCGGCCGTCCTCGAGATCGCCGAGGGCGACCCGGTGCTGCGCCACTCTCGCCGCGCGGTGTCCGACGGCCGCATCGTCGAGGTCTCCCGCACCTGCTACCGCCACGACCGCTTCACGGTCTACCTCCAGCTCGCCGACCACTGAGCCCGAACCGACGCCGGCTCACGCCAGCTCGTTGATCTCCCGCTCGAGGTTGGCCCGCGCGGCCGACTCCCAGAGCTCGCGCGACGTCGTGGCGTGGAAGAGGTGCGTCTTGGCGGCCAGCTCCTGCAGCACGGCCCGGCGCCCCGCGCGGAAGTCGGCGTCGGAGACGTGGGCGAAGTCGGCCCGCACGCCGGTGGCATAGGTGTCGTAGCGCTCCCGGGGCGCGGCCAGGATCGCGAGGTCGGCGTCCGACAGCGCACAGCCGGCGGCGTCGTCGTCGGCGGGGCTGTGGTGCACGGTCATCCGCACCAGTCGCGCCACCTCGTCGGCGTACGCCGGCGGCAGCTCGCGCTCGGCCCACTGCGCGGACCGCTCCTCGTCGTCGGGTGCACCGTCGTAGACCGCGTCGTGGAACCACGCGGCCAGGCCGACGGTCGTGGCGTCGAAGTCGGCGCCCGCCACAGCGAGCCGGTCGAGCCGCTCGAGCACCTCGGTGAGGTGCAGGAGGTCGTGGTAGCCCGGCCGGTCCCACGCGGCGAGCAGCTCGTCGCGCAGGTCGTGCTGGTCGGGCAGGGGCCAGCGGTCGGCGAGGCTCATGCCCGTGCGGTCTCCTGCTGGAGCGCCCGCGCCTGCTCGTGGCCCGACGACATCGCCCACCGGATCGTGCGGGTGCCGAGCTGGCCGAGCACGCGGTTGGTCACCGGCGGGACAGGTGGCAGTCGCAGCTCGCGCCGCGCGTCTGCCGGCAGCAGGCCGATGGCGGCCGTGGCGAGCGACAGGTAGCCCGGACGGGCCGCCAGTGGCAGGTCGGGGTGCAGCAGCAAGAACCTGATGGCGTCGTGCGCCGCGGGCGTCCCGCGCAGCTCGGGACCGTACGCCGACAGCATCCTGCGCAGCTCGTCCTCGGTCTGCGGCGGGTCGACCACGCCGAGGTGGGCGGCCGCGACCCCGGTCTGGGCGACGTACTCGTCGCGCTCCGGGCCGATGAGCCGGCGGTGCCCGTAGCGGTCGTGGGCGGCGAGGAAGCTGTCGATCTCGGCGACGTGCACCCAGCCGAGGAGGTGCGGGTCGTTGGCGGCGTACGGCGTCCCGTCGGGCATGGTGCCGGTGACCGAATCGTGGGCGCGCTGCACCGCGCGGATGACCTGCAGGGCGTCGCGCTCGGTGCCGAAGGTCGTCATCGCGAGGTAGGTGGAGACCTGCGCGAGCCGCCCCCACATGTCGCCCTGGTAGCCGGAGTGGTCGGCCACGCCCTGCATGGCGGCGGGGTGCAGCGACTGCAGCATGATCGCGCGGATCCCGCCCACGAACATCGACGCGTCGCCGTGGACGCGCGCGATGGGGGAGTCGGGCTCGAACCAGCGCGGCCCTGGCGTCCCGTGCACGCGCTCGCGTGCCTGCTGGCCGTGGGGGCCGGCCACCTTGCGGAACAGCTCGGCTCCGAGGCGCTCGCGGAGGGTCATGGCCCGAGGCTAGCCGGGGACTCCACGGACCGAGAGCGTGTGACGCGGTCGGCCTTTGACTTCGAGTACTCGAAGTTCCTAGCGTCGATGACGTGACCACCCACGCCGTCGACCACAGCTACTCCATCAAGGAGGCGGCAGCCCTGACCGGGCTGCCGGCCAGCACGCTGCGCTACTACGAGCAGATCGGCGTCATCGCGCCGATCAGCCGTGGCGCGAGCAGCGGTCACCGCGTCTACGACGACGCCGACCTCGACCAGCTCATGTGGGTGTCGTGCCTCGCCGCGACCGGCATGTCGGTCAGCGACATGCGCCTCTACATGGCCAACAACCGGCGCGGCCCCGACGCGGCCGCCGACCAGGGGCGGCTGCTCGAGGAGCAGCAGCGCCGGCTGGCGGCCGAGGCGGAGGCACTGGCCCTGCGCCAGCGCTACGTCGCGCTCAAGATCGCCTACTGGCGGGCCGTCGAGGCCGGCGACAGCGCTGAGGCCGCGCAGCTCGCGGCACAGGCACGGGAGCTCGCCGACGAGCTCCGGGCCGTCACGCACGACTGACCTGGTCCCTCCCGGACCGGGTCCGACCACCGATCCCCTCGAGAACGGAACGCCCCACCATGCGCGTCAACGCCTACGCAGCACCCGCCGCCGGCCAGCCGCTGGCCCCGACCACGATCGAGCGTCGCGAGGTCGGCACCCACGACGTGCTCATCGCGATCGAGTACGCCGGCATCTGCCTCTCCGACATCCACACCGTCAACGGCGACTGGGGTCCTCAGCCCTTCCCGCTCGTCCCGGGCCACGAGATCGTCGGCACCGTCACCGAGGTCGGGTCCGCCGTGTCGCGCCACCGGGTCGGCGACCGCGTCGGCGTCGGCTGCATGGTCAGCTCGTGCGGCGAGTGCGACAACTGCCGCGCCGGCGACGAGCAGTACTGCCGCGAGGGCATGGTCGGGACCTACGCCGCCACCGACCGCGACGGCACGACCACCCAGGGCGGGTACTCGACCCACGTCGTCGTCGACGCCGACTACGTCCTCTCGGTCCCCGAGAGCCTCGACGCCGCTGCGGCGACCCCGCTGCTGTGCGCCGGCATCACGACGTACTCGCCCCTCAAGCACTGGCAGGCCGGCCCCGGCAAGAAGGTCGCCGTCGTCGGCCTCGGCGGCCTCGGCCACATGGCCGTCCAGATCGCCCACGCCATGGGCGCCGAGGTCACCGTGCTGTCGCAGTCGCTGAAGAAGCAGGAGGACGGCCTCCGCCTGGGTGCCGACCACTACTTCGCGACCAGCGACCCCGACACGTTCGAGGCGCTCGCCGACTCGTTCGACCTGATCATCAACACGGTCAGCGCGAAGATCGACGTCAGCGCCCACCTCGGCCTGCTCGCCGTCAACGGCGCCCTGGT
Organism: Nocardioides sp.; assembly: GCF_025965415.1. Lineage (GTDB taxonomy): Bacteria > Actinomycetota > Actinomycetes > Propionibacteriales > Nocardioidaceae > Nocardioides. The sequence goes on along the minus strand of NZ_JAOPWY010000027.1, from coordinate 577 downwards.
CAACGTCGGCGCTCCCCCCGAGCCGCTCGACGTCAACGTCTTCTCGCTGCTGACGAACCGCCGCTCGTTCGCCGGCTCGATGATCGGCGGGATCGCGCAGACGCAGGAGATGCTCGACTTCTGCGCCGAGCACGGCATCGCCTCGGAGGTCGAGGTGATCGCCGCCGACCGGGTCAACGAGGCCTACGAGCGCGTCCTCGCCTCGGACGTGCGCTACCGCTTCGTGATCGACACCAGCACCCTGGCCTGACGCCGACCGTGGAGCCCGGGGACATACCCACCGTCCCCGGTCTCACTGATGCTCGTCGGACCAACCCGGCACGTCGGGTCAGGTCGCCTCGGCGGTCAGGTCTCCCGCGTCGATGATCCGGTAGGCGTAGCCCTGCTCGGCGAGGAACCGCTGCCGGTTCTGCGCGAAGTCGGCGTCGACGGTGTCCCGGCTGACGATCGTGTAGAAGCGAGCCGTCTTGCCGTCGGCCTTGGGCCGCAGCAGCCGGCCCAGCCGCTGGGCCTCCTCCTGCCGGGACCCGAAGGAGCCGCTGACCTGGATCGCGACGGCCGCACCGGGCAGGTCGAT
>NZ_JAOPWY010000022.1 GCF_025965415.1 Nocardioides sp. | reverse complement strand
ACACGACTGGCGCAGGTGGGTCGACCACCAGGGAGTGACGTCGGGAGCATCGACCGCCTGGGTGCTCCTCCACCCGAGCAGGAGTGCAGTCCATGAGTGACCACCGGATCCCGATCAGGCGAGCCCTCGTCTCCGTCTACGACAAGACTGGCCTCGAGGACCTCGTCAGGGGGCTGCACGAGGCCGGCGTCGCGCTGGTGTCGACCGGCGGCTCCGCCGCCCTCATCGAGGAGCTCGGCCTGCCGGTCACCAGGGTCGAGGACCTCACCGGCTTCCCCGAGTGCCTCGACGGCCGGGTGAAGACCCTGCACCCGAAGGTGCACGCGGGCATCCTCGCCGACCGGCGCCTCGAGACCCACGTCCAGCAGCTCGCGGACCTCGGCGTCGAGCCGTTCGAGCTGGTCGTCTCGAACCTCTACCCGTTCACCCAGACCGTCGCCTCCGGCGCCGGCCCGGACGAGTGCGTCGAGCAGATCGACATCGGCGGCCCGTCGATGGTCCGCGCCGCCGCCAAGAACCACCCGTCGGTCGCGATCGTCACGTCGCCCGAGCGCTACGCCGACGTGCTGGCGGCCACCCTGGCCGGTGGGTTCACGCTGGCCGAGCGCCAGCGGCTCGCCGCGGAGGCGTTCGTGCACACGGCGTCGTACGACGTGGCCGTCGCCACGTGGATGAGCAACGTGCTCACCGACACCACCGACGGGTCCGGCGCGCCCGCGTGGATGGGCGGGACCTGGGAGCGGCAGGCCGTGCTGCGCTACGGCGAGAACCCGCACCAGGCCGCCGTCCTCTACACCAACGACGTCGGCGCGGGGCTGGCGCAGGCGACCCAGCTGCACGGCAAGGAGATGTCCTACAACAACTACGTCGACGCCGACGCGGCGCGACGAGCGGCGTACGACTTCGACGAGCCGGCCGTCGCGATCATCAAGCACGCCAACCCGTGCGGCATCGCCGTCGGCTCCGACGCGGCCGACGCGTACGCCAAGGCGGCGGCGTGCGACCCGACGTCCGCCTTCGGTGGCGTCATCGCGGTGAACCGACCGGTGTCGGTGGCCATGGCCGAGGCGATGCGCGAGACCTTCACCGAGGCGATCGTGGCACCGGCGTACGACGACGGCGCCGTCGAGGTCCTCCAGTCCCTGCCGCGGGGCGGCAAGAACATCCGGGTCCTCGAGTGCGTGCCGGCCGTGCGCGGTGGCGTGGAGCTGCGGCCGGTCTCCGGCGGGCTGCTCGCCCAGGAGCGCGACGCGGTGGACGCCCCCGGAGACGACCCCGCGACCTGGACCCTCGCCACCGGCGAGGCGGCGTCGCCCGAGCTGCTCGCCGACCTCGCGTTCGCGTGGAAGGCCTGCCGAGCGGTCAAGTCCAACGCGATCCTGCTCGCCCGCGACGGCGCCTCGGTCGGCGTCGGCATGGGGCAGGTCAACCGGGTCGACTCGTGCCGGCTCGCCGTCCAGCGGGCGGGAGAGCGGGCCGCCGGCTCGGTGGCCGCCTCCGACGCGTTCTTCCCGTTCGAGGACGGCCCGCAGATCCTCATCGACGCCGGTGTGGCCGCGATCGTGCAGCCAGGCGGGTCGGTGCGCGACGAGCTCACCATCGAGGCCGCGAAGGCGGCCGGCGTGACGATGTACTTCACCGGCACCAGACATTTCTACCACTGAGCCGCGGCGGGGCCGCGGGTCTCGATGCATCGCCTCGTTCCTCGGCGGCACTCGACCACCGAGGGGTGCGCGGCGCTCGACCACCGAGGGGTGCGCGGCGCCTGACCACCGAGTGGTGCGCGGCGCTCGACCACCGAGGGGTGCGCGGCACTCGACCACCGACGCGTGAGTGAAAGGATGAGCACGAGACTGCACAGAAGCTCGACGGCACCACCACCCTGCGGGTGATCAAGGCCGAGCTGACCGAACGCGTGGCCAGGCTGCGCGAGCGGGGCGTCGTCCCCGGGCTGGGCACCGTGCTGGTCGGCGACGACCCCGGGTCGCACTGGTACGTCGGCGCCAAGCACAAGGACTGCGCCGAGATCGGCATCGAGTCGATCCGCGTCGACCTGCCGGCCACCGCCACCCAGGCCGAGGTGGAGGCCGTGATCGACACCCTCAACGCCGACCCGGCCTGCACGGGCTTCCTCGTCCAGCAGCCCACCGGCCTCGACGAGTTCGCCCTGCTGTCGCGGGTCGACCCGGACAAGGACGTCGACGGGCTGCACCCGGTCAGCCTCGGCAAGCTCGTGCTCGGCGAGCAGGGCTCGCTGCCGTGCACGCCGGTCGGCGTCATCGAGCTGCTGCGCCGGCACGGAGTCGAGATCGCCGGGGCCGAGGTCGTCGTCGTCGGACGTGGCCTGACCGTCGGCCGGCCACTGGGGCTGCTGCTCACCCGCCGGTCCGAGAACGCCACCGTCACGCTCTGCCACACCGGCACCGTCGACCTCGCCGCGCACGTGCGGCACGCCGACATCGTCGTGGCCGCCGCCGGGGTGCCCGGCATCATCACCGCCGACATGGTCAAGCCCGGCGCGGCGGTCCTCGACGTGGGAGTCTCGCGCGTCGACGGCAAGGTCACCGGCGACGTGCACGCGGGCGTGTGGGACGTGGCCGGCTGGGTCTCGCCCAACCCCAAGGGCGTCGGTCCGATGACCCGCGCGATGCTGCTGACCAACATCGTCGAGATCGCCGAGAAGTCCGTCCGGGCCTGACATGACGGAGCCGGATCATCTCGAGCCACCCGAGTCGGTGGAACCCGTCTCGGCCGAGCCGGTCGATCCCGACGAGCCGCGCCGCTACCCCTCGACCATCGGGGGAGCGTTCTACGTGCTGGTGCTGGCGGTCGTCGTCGTCTCGCTCGTGCTGGTGGTGGCCCTCGACGAGTGGCGCACCGGCATCCGGCTGATGGGCGGCTCGCTCGTCTTCGCGGCCGGCGTACGCCTGCTGCTGAGGTCGCGCGACGCCGGCATGCTCGCCGTACGCCACAAGGCGCTCGACGCGGTGATCCTCCTCCTGCTCGGCGGATCGCTGATCTTCCTCGCGGGCTCGATCCCGGACCAGCCGGGGTTCTGACCCGACAACGCACGAGCGGTGCGTGAGGCAGGTCTCCGGTGTCCGGAACCTGCGTCACGCACCGCTCGGTGTGTGGCGTGGCGTGGATCAGATCAGGCCGAGCTCCGTGACCGCGGCGCGCTCCTCGGCGAGCTCGGCGGTGGAGGCGTCGATCCGGGCGCGGGAGAACTCGTCGATCTCGAGGCCCTCGACGATCGACCAGTCGCCACCGGAGGTGGTCACCGGGAACGACGAGATGAGGCCCTCGGGGACGCCGTACTCGCCGCTGGAGACGACGGCCATGGAGACCCAGTCGTCCGGCGCCGAGCCGGACAGCCAGTCGCGAGCGGCGTCGATGGTCGCCGACGCGGCCGAGGCGGCCGAGGACGAGCCACGGGCCTCGATGATCGCGGCGCCGCGCTTGGCGACGGTCGGGATGAAGTCGTTCTCCAGCCAGGCCTGGTCGCCGACGAGCTCGGCGGCGTTCTGGCCCTTGACCTCGGCGTGGAAGAGGTCGGGGTACTGCGTCGCGGAGTGGTTGCCCCAGATCGTCATCTTCTTGATGTCGGTGACGCGCGCGCCGGTCTTGGCCGCGAGCTGCGAGATCGCGCGGTTGTGGTCGAGGCGGGTCAGCGCGGAGAAGCGCTCGCGCGGGATGTCGGGGGCGTTGCTCATCGCGATGAGGGCGTTGGTGTTGGCCGGGTTGCCGGTCACCCCGATGCGTACGTCGTCGGCCGCGACCGCGTTGAGGGCCTTGCCCTGGGCGGTGAAGATCGCGCCGTTGGCCGACAGCAGGTCGCCGCGCTCCATGCCGGGGCCGCGCGGGCGGGCGCCGACGAGCAGGGCGAGGTTGACGCCGTCGAAGATCTTCTCGGCGTCGGAGCCGATCTGGACTCCGGCGAGCTGCGGGAACGCGCAGTCGTCGAGCTCCATGACGACGCCCTCGAGCGCCTTGAGGGCGGGCTCGATCTCGAGCAGTCGCAGCTCGATCGGGCGGTCCGCGGCCAGCGCACCGCTGGCGAGGCGGAAGAGCAGGCTGTAGCCGATCTGGCCGGCGGCGCCGGTGACGGCGACCTTGAGAGGTTCAGCGGAGGTCACGGTGGGTTTCTCCTCGTGAGGTGAGCGCGAGCGTGGTGTCCTGCTGACGCTAGCAGCGCCTCCGGTGCTGCTCGTGGCGGGCTGGTGTGCGGCTGGCATGCTGGCGCCCATGCCCCCCGCCGTACGACGACGCCGCGCGGCCGCGCGGCTCGGTGGAATGCTCCTCCTCGGCGGGCTCTCGGCGTGTGCCGGACTCGGCCAGCCCGCGCCGTACGACTCCCCGGGGATCAACGGCCTGGAGATCCCGACCCCGTCGCCGGCCCCGGGCGACTTCGTCGACACGGTCGACAACCCGTGGCTCGCGCTGGAGCCGGGCGCGGCGTGGCACTACGACGTGACCGAGGGCGGTCGGACGCTGGGCACCATCGACGCCGAGGTCCTCGACACGACGAGCGACGTCGCCGGACTGACCGCCACCGCCGTCCGGACGGTCACCGACCTCGACGGGGACGACCGGGACGTGGAGGAGACGCGGTTCTACGCCCAGGACGACGACGGCAACGTCTGGCTGGTGGGCCTGGACCAGCTCCCCGGGATCAGCTGGCGTGCGGGCGAGGGCAACGCGCAGGCGGGACTGGCGATGCCCGCCGAGCCGCGCCTGGGCGACGGGTGGCTGACCTATCGCCTGGCCGACCTGCGGGAGGCGAGCACGACCGTCGAGGACCAGTCGCGCGAGATGGTGCAGACGCGCGACGAGGCCGACACCTCGACGCGCAACGTCTACGAGTCGGGGGTCGGCCTGGTCAGCGTCGAGGACCTCGACGCGGGCTGGCAGGCCGTGCTCGACGACTAGTCGGGCCGGCGCACCTGGGTGCGGCCGTCGTCGTCGCCCTCCGGGTTGCCCCAGTGCCCGGGCTCGCCGGGCTGCACGCCCTGCTGGCCGGGCTGCTGGGCCGGCGGGGCGCCCCACTGGCCGGGCTGCTGCTGGCCGGGCTGCTGCTGGCCGGGGTGGGGGGTCGGCTGCTGGGGCTGGCCCCACTGGCCGGGCTGGCCCTGCGGTGCGCCGTACGCCGGGTCGGGCTGCTGCTGCGGCTGCTGGGACGGGGTGGGCTGGCCCCACTGCTGCTGCGGGGGAGCGCCCCACGCGGCGCCGGGCTGGCCCCAGCCACCCTGCTGGCCCTGGTTCCACTGGGCCTCGTAGCTGCCGGGCACGAACTGGTTGCCCTTGCGCCCGCCGCCGAAGTTGAGGCCGGACCCCGCGACCGGCTCGGCACCCTGGCCGAACAGGACGGGGTAGGTGAGACCGGCGATGGCCGCGCCGACGAGCGGGGCGACGACGAACAGCCAGAGCTGGACGATGGCGTCGGTGCCGGCGAAGACGCCCACGCCGATGGAGCGGGCCGGGTTGACCGAGGTGCCCGTCAGGGGGATGGCGACGAAGTGGATCATCGACAGCGCGAGGCCGATCGCCAGCGGGCCGAGCGCCACGTTGACCTCGTTGCGCTCGTCGGTGACCGCGAGGATCACCCACAAGAAGACGGCGGTGAGGATGATCTCGAGCAGCAGGGCGGCCCACCACGCGAAGCCGGAGCCCTGGTCGCCGAAGAAGTTCTGCCCCATGTTGCCCTCGGCGCTGAAGCCCTCGAAGCCGTGGCCGAGGCCGAAGAGGACGGCGCCGGCGAGCAGTCCGCCGAGGAGCTGGGCGGCCATGTAGAGGCCGGCCTGGTTCCACGGGAGGCGGCCACCGAGGACGGCCCCGAGCGTGACAGCCGGGTTGAAGTGGCCGCCGGAGATCCGACCGACGGCGTAGGCCATGACGACGACGGTGAGGCCGAAGGTCAGCCCGGTCGCGACGAGGTCGCCGCCGCTGTAGACGGCCGCCCCGCAGCCGAAGAAGACCAGGACGAAGGTGCCCAGCGTCTCGGCCGTGAACTTCTGGCCGGTGGTCGGTGTGTCGATGGTGTCGCTCATGGTGAGCAGTCCTCCCAGTCGTGGTGGCCGTACCCCGCGTAGGCCGGTCGGAAGCCTAGCCGCGTCGCTGGCGGGGGTGCGAGGGTAGGCGAGTCGCACCCCCACGCCACGTCAGGTATCTTGACGTCAAGAGTTATCGCCGGACCGACCACCCAGGAGCTGTCGTACCCATGGCCAAGATCATCTACACCCACACCGACGAGGCGCCGCTGCTCGCGACGTACTCGTTCCTCCCGATCATCGCCGCCTACGCGAAGACCGCCGGTGTCGAGGTCGAGACCCGTGACATCTCCCTGGCCGCGCGCGTGCTCGCGCAGTTCCCCGACCGGCTCACGGCCGAGCAGCGCGTCGACGACGCCCTGGCCGAGCTGGGCGAGCTGGCCACCAAGCCCGAGGCCAACATCATCAAGCTCCCCAACATCTCCGCCTCGATCTCGCAGCTCAAGGCGGCGATCGCCGAGCTGCAGTCGCAGGGCTACGACCTGCCGCCCTACCCCGAGAACCCGCAGACCGACGAGGAGCGCGAGACCCGCGCCCGCTACGACAAGGTCAAGGGCTCCGCGGTCAACCCGGTCCTGCGCGAGGGCAACTCCGACCGCCGCGCGCCCGCCTCGGTGAAGAACTACGCCAGGTCGCACCCGCACTCGATGGGCGCCTGGAGCAGCGACTCGAAGACGGCGGTGGCGACCATGGGCCACGACGACTTCTTCAGCAACGAGCAGTCGGTCGTCCTCGACGCCGAAGACACCCTCTCGATCGTGCACGTGGGCGTCGGCGGCGAGGAGACGGTGCTCAAGGAGGGGCTGAAGGTCCTCGCCGGCGAGGTCGTCGACGGCACCTTCATGAGCGCCGCGGCGCTCGACGAGTTCCTCGAGGCCCAGGTCGCCAGGGCCAAGGCCGACGGGGTCCTGTTCTCCGCCCACCTCAAGGCCACCATGATGAAGGTCTCCGACCCGATCATCTTCGGCCACGTCGTGCGCGCCTACTTCGCCGACGTCTTCGCGGAGTACGGCGAGGAGCTGGCCGCCGCGGGCCTGTCGGCCAACGACGGCCTGGGCGCCATTCTGTCCGGCCTCGACGCCCTCGACAACGGGGCCGCGATCAAGGCCGCCTTCGAGGCCGGCCTGGCCGCGGGCCCCGCGCTCGCGATGGTCGACTCCGACAAGGGCATCACCAACCTGCACGTCCCGTCCGACGTCATCATCGACGCGTCCATGCCGGCGATGATCCGCACCTCGGGCCAGATGTGGAACGCCGACGGCCAGCAGCAGGACACCCTCGCGGTGATCCCCGACTCGTCGTACGCCGGCGTCTACCAGGCCGCGATCGACGACTGCCGCACGCACGGCGCGCTCGACCCCGCCACCATGGGCTCGGTCCCCAACGTGGGACTGATGGCCAAGGCGGCCGAGGAGTACGGCTCGCACGACAAGACCTTCGAGATCCCCGCCTCCGGCACCGTCGAGGTCCGCAACGCGGCCGGTGACGTGCTGATGTCCCACGCCGTCGAGGCCGGCGACATCTGGCGCGCGTGCCAGACGAAGGACGCGCCGATCCGCGACTGGATCAAGCTCGCCGTCACCCGCGCCCGCGCCAGCGGCACCCCGGCGATCTTCTGGCTCGACGAGCGGCGCGCCCACGACGCCAACCTGATCGCCAAGATCGAGGCCTACCTCCCGGAGCACGACACCGAGGGCCTGACCCTCGAGATCATGCCCCCCGCCGAGGCGACGACGTACTCGCTGGAGCGGATCCGCAAGGGTGAGGACACCATCTCGGTGACCGGCAACGTGCTGCGCGACTACAACACCGACCTCTTCCCGATCCTCGAGCTCGGCACCAGCGCCAAGATGCTCTCGATCGTCCCGCTGATGAACGGCGGCGGCCTGTTCGAGACCGGCGCCGGCGGCTCGGCGCCCAAGCACGTGCAGCAGCTGGTCAAGGAGGACTACCTCCGCTGGGACAGCCTGGGCGAGTTCTTCGCGCTGGCCGCGTCGCTCGAGCACCTCGCGTCGTACGACGACAACCAGCGCGCCGAGCTGCTGGGTGACAGCCTCGACCGGGCCACCGAGACGTTCCTCAACGAGGACCGCTCGCCCGGCCGCAGGCTCGGCACCATCGACAACCGCGGCTCGCACTTCTACCTCGCGCTCTACTGGGCGGAGGAGCTGGCCAAGCAGACCGACGACGCCGACCTGGCCGCCGCGTTCGCCGCGCTGGCCACCACGCTGCGCGAGAACGAGCAGAAGATCGTCGACGAGCTGCTGGCCGTCCAGGGCAAGCCGGCCGACATCGGCGGCTACTTCCGCCCCGACCCGGCGAAGGCCGAGGCGGTCATGCGCCCGTCGGAGACCTTCAACGAGGCCATCGCCACCATCGGCTGACCGCGACCCGCGTCACATCCAGGACCCCCGGGGAATACCTCCTCGGGGGTCCTGTCTTGCAGGAGGTGATGACCACGACCACCGCCGCCACCGATCGTCCCGGGCATCCTCCGTCGGAGGACCTCGACGTCCCCTCGGTGACCGCCCGACACTTCGGCCTCGCCGTGGTCGCGCTGGCCATGGGTGGCTTCGCGATCGGCACCACCGAGTTCGTCACGATGGGCCTGCTCCCGCAGATCTCCGCGGGCGTGGACGTCTCCATCCCGACCGGCGGCCACGTGATCTCGGCGTACGCCGTCGGGGTCGTGGTCGGTGCCCCGCTCCTGGCCTTCCTCGGCGCCCGCCTGCCCCGGCGCGCGCTGCTGATCGCGCTGATGGCGGCGTTCACCGTCGGCAACGGCGTCAGCGCCCTCGCGACGTCGTACGAGCAGCTGATGCTCGCGCGGTTCGCGGCCGGCCTGCCGCACGGCGCCTACTTCGGCGTCGCCTCCCTCGTCGCGGCGAGCATGGCCCGCCCCTCCCGCAAGGGACGCGCGGTCTCACAGGTGATGCTCGGGCTGTCGGTCGCCAATGTGCTCGGGGTTCCGGCGGCGACGCTGCTGGGCCAGGAGCTCGGCTGGCGCTCGGCCTTCTGGGCCGCCGCCGGGCTGAGCGTGTTGACGCTGGCGCTCGTGACCTGGTTCGTCCCGTCCGTCGCGGGCGATGCCGCGGCCAGCGGCCGTCGCGAGCTCGCCGCCTTCAAGGTGCCGCAGGTCTGGCTGACGCTGCTCGCCGGTGCCGTCGGCTTCGGCGGCATGTTCGCCGTCTACTCCTACATCGCGCCGGTCGTCACCGACGTGTCCGGGCTGGGGGAGCGGGCCGTCCCGATCTTCCTGCTGTCCTTCGGCCTCGGCATGGTGGCGGGCACCTTCCTGGCCGGGATCATGGCCGACTGGTCGATCTTCCGCTCCCTGATCATCGGCGGCGTCGGGATGGCCGCCACGATGCTGGCCTTCTGGGTCGCCGCCCCGCACGGCTGGGCCGCCCTGCCGGTCGTCTTCCTCATCACCACGCTGGGGTCGGTGCTCGTCGTCAACCTCCAGCTGCGGCTGATGGACGTCGCCGGCGACGCCCAGACCCTGGGCGCCGCGATGAACCACGCCTCGCTCAACATCGCCAACGCGCTGGGCGCCTGGCTGGGCGGCCTGGTCATCGCCGCCGGCTGGGGCCTGCGCGCCCCGGCCCTCGTGGGCCTCGCGCTGTCGCTCGCCGGCGTCGCGATCCTGCTCGTCTCGGCACGGATGCACGTGCGAGACGGCGCCGTCACCTCCGGCTGATTTTCCTGGAGTTAACACAGCCGGAACTCCTGCTTAAACTGACTTTGGAACGATCCAAGTCACGGGGGCGGACGAGCCGCCCGAAGGATCCGGAGGTGGGGACATGGAAGACGAGACGATCTACGACGAGATGGAGCGTCGCCGCGAGCTGGCCGACCGCAACGTGCACGACGTCGTCAACCTCTTCGAGCGCCGCCAGGACATCCGCGGGATCTACCCGATGGCCGACCTGGTCGCGGACAACGTCGGCTGGGTCGTCTGAGGCGCGCCTGAGGCGCGTCCGAGGCGCGTCCGAGGCGCGTCCGAGGTGGCAGGCCGTCACCGCAGACCCGGCAGCGGCTGCCCGAACCAGCTGGTGCCGCCGTCCGTGGAGCACGAGAGCTGGTCGTAGCGGCCCCGCTCGCTGACCGCGCACACGGTGCCCGCGAGCTCGAAGACGCTCGCGTCGAACGACGAGAGCTGCACGGGGAGGGCGTCGCCGTCGGTGTCGATGCGAATCACGTGGTGCGACGCGGTGGCCAGGAAGGCCAGCCCGTCGGCGGTGACGGCCATCGACGACGGGTCGCGCACCCGGTCGCCACCGTCGGTGTCGAGGCCCCGGACCCAGGTCCACGTGCGGCCGGCGTCGTGGGACACCTGCACCTCGAGGACCGGGATCGATCCGTCGGGAGCGTCGCCGAGGAGTGCGACGGCGACGTGGTCACCGTGCCCGGCGACCATCACGCTGCTGACCGGCTCGCTGGTGTGCGACGGCAGCGCGCTGTCCCAGGTCCGGCCGTCGTCGGTTGCCGCGACGAGGACGCCGCCGCCGGCACCCGTGGCCGCCACCATCCGGCCGTCCGGCGTGACGTAGGCACTGACGGCCTCGCGCCCCGACGGCGTCGGGATCCCGATGACCTTGGTGCCCCGCAGCAGCCGGGGGCCGTCGCTGGTGTCGACGACAGTGTCACCCGCCATCACGTCCGTGGCGCGCGAGTCGATGACGTAGACCGGATCCCGCCCGCCGGCCGGGTTCAGCATGCTGATCCCGCGGGTGTCCTCGTAGAGCCACCCACCGGGCACGGGCGAGATCCGTGGCAGCGACGCCCCGAGGGTCGACCCGACGACCTGGTCGCCGTCGCGGATGACCACGGCGAACGTGCAGGGCTCCACGTCGCACCCGCGCCACAGGGCCGCCACGCCGCCGGAGCCCGAGACGGCCCACAGGTCGAGCCGCTTGTTCTCGAGGATCACCCGGACGCTGCCGGGCAGCCGGGGGTCCACCTCGGACGTGCCGTCCCAGGGCGTGGTCGGCGCGGGCGGGGCCGGGTCGGGGGACTCGTCCCCGGGGCCGCTGACGGCGAAGGCCAGCCCGGCGACCACGACCGCGGCCGCGACGCCCGACGCGAGCGACGTACGACGGCGCCGCCGGTGGCCGCGGGCCCGCTCGAGCACGACGTCGAAGCCGGGCTGCTCCGCCCGCTCCGAGATCTCGCGGTGGAAGTCGGTCGGCAGGCTCATCGGGGGCTCCTCTGGGTGTCGGGCTCGGCGAGCAGCACGGCCAGGGCCGCGCGTCCCCGGGCGAGCCGTGCCTTGACCGTGCCGACAGGCGCCCCGACGGTCTCGGCGACCTCGTGGACCGGCAGGTCGGCGAGGTGGTGCAGCGCGATCGCCTCGCGCTGGGCCGCCGGCAGCTGCCGCAGCGCCGCCAGCAGGGCGAGGCGGTCGTCGGGCAGGTCGTCGTACGACCCCACCCGCGGGTCGGGGGCGACGCGGTGGCTGACGTCGCGGAAGTACCGGCTGCGTCGCCAGCGGGTGCGGGTGACGTTGACCGCGACGGTGCGCAGCCAGGCCTCGGGGTTGTCCGCGGCGAGGAAGGAGCGCGACGAGTTCACCGCCCGCGCGAAGGCCTCCATGACCGCGTCCTCGGCCTCCTCGGGGTCGCCGGTCACGCCGGTGAGCTGTCCGACGAGGCGGCGGTAGGACGTGGCATAGACCTCCTGCACGCGGTCCACCGCACTCGTCCGGGGCATGGCCCACCCTCCCGCTCATCGGCTCTCATGAGGACGACTCGTGGGAGGGCGGGCCGGTTGCATCCGCGCGGGAAGCGGCTAGAGCAGCCAGCAGTTGCTGAGCTGCGGCAGCCCGGCGAACCGTCCGGAACCTACTGGTGAGTCACTTAGCCGGCTCTGTGACGGCGGTCACATGCGGTGGCGCCTCGAGCGCGTGGAGCAGCGAGGTCACGATGCGCACCCAGAGCACGAGGCCGACCACGGTCGCGACGGCGGTGGTCCCGTGGAGGAGCGGGAGGAGGGCCACGGCGTCCGCGTCGGGCACGCCCGACCACGGAATCACCCGCGACGTGATCTGACTGGCGACCAGCGCCAGGACCCACGTCGTCCACCAGAACCCCAGGTGGAGCCGTTGCTCCTGGTCGCCCCACGCGTCCCGCCAGGCGTTGCGGACGAGGTCGCGCACCACCTGGTAGGGGAACCACAGCCCGACCACCGGCACCACCCAGCCGAGCCACGTCCACACGGGCCCGCGCCGGTGGGGGAAGTCGGGGGCAAGCGCCACGGCCCGAGCACGGGCGCGCTGGAGGAAGAGGCTCGTCACGATCCACAGCGGCAGCAGCACGACGTAGCCGATGCCCACCACGTCGTAGGCCGTGAAGACCGTGGCCACGTCGGCGCCCTCGCGGGCGGCCGCGCCGTAGCTCTCGGCGGCGCCGAACGAGGCCAGGAAGAGCAGCACCTCCACGAGTGTGTAGACGGCCGCCAGCACGAGCGCGGTCACCGCGAGGCCCGTCGGGACCCCTGGCGCGGCGGCGGGTGGCACCGCCCCGAAGGCGTACGGCTGGGGTGCAGGCTCGCTCATGTGCTGGATCCCCCGATCGGTGCGACGACGGCTCGTCGCTCGGCGGGACACTACCTCGCGGCGGGCCGGTCAGCGGCGGATCAGGTGTAGACCATGCCCATCGCCGCGCGGACCTCGTCGAGGGTGGTCTCGGCGACCTCGTTGGCGCGCTCGTTGCCGCGTCGCAGCACGTCCTGGAGGTAGCCCGGGTCGGCCTCGAGCTCCGTACGCCGTGCGCGCAGCGGCGCGAGCTGGGTGTTGATCGCGTCGGTGAGACGTCGCTTGAGCGCCCCGCCCCCGCCGTCGCCGATCTCCTCGGCGACGACCGCGGGCTCGACGCCCTCGCACAGGCCGATGAGGGTGAGCAGGTTGGCGACCTCGGGGCGGTGGTCGGGGTCGTAGGTGATGACCCGGTCGCTGTCGGTCTTGGCGGCCTTGAGCTTCTTGGCCGTCTCGTCCGCGGTCATCCGCAGCTCGACGACGTTGCCCTTGGACTTGCTCATCTTGGTGCCGTCGGTGCCCAGGATCAGCGGGGCCTCCGAGAGCAGCGCGCCCGGCTCGGGGAAGACGGGGGCGTAGCGGTCGTTGAAGCGGCGCGCCACGACCCGCGTCTGCTCGAGGTGGGGGAGCTGGTCGCGGCCCACCGGGACCACGTTGGCCTTGCAGAACAAGATGTCGGCGGCCTGGTGGACGGGGTAGGTCAGCAGCAGCCCGCCGATCGAGGTGATGCCCGCCGACCTGGCCTCGTCCTTGACCGTGGGGTTGCGCTGGAGCTCGGCGACGCTGACCAGGCTCAGGAACGGCAGCATCAGCTGGTTGAGGGCCGGCACCGAGGAGTGGGTGAAGATCGTCGCCTTCTCCGGGTCGAGGCCGGCCGCGATGTTGTCGAGCAGCAGGTTGCGCACGTTGCCGGCGATGTCGCCGGCCACCTCGCGGTCGGTGATCACCTGGTAGTCGGCGATCAGCTGCCAGATCTCCGCGCCGCTGTCCTGGAGCCGGAGGCGGTTGCGGATCGACCCGAAGTAGTGGCCGATGTGCAGCGCTCCGGTCGGACGGTCCCCGGTCAGCATGCGCAGCGAGGCCGGATCGTCGACCATCTGCTGCTCGATGGCGTCGCTGCGGGACTGGGCGGCGCGGAAGGTGTCACTCACGACGGCCGATCCTCTCACGCGGCTGCCCGGCGCCGCGAAGGGGTTCTGTAGGGTCCGTGGGGTGCCGACCATCGGAGTAGCCATCGCGATCCCGGAGCCCTGGGCCACCGAGCTCCAGGACTACCGCACCTCCGTCGGCGACACCACTGCGGCGCACATCCCGACCCACATCACGCTCATCCCGCCGGCCGAGGTCGACGACGCCGAGCTCGACGCCGTGACCGAGCACCTGGCGGGTGCGGCGGCGGCCGTGGAGCCCTTCGACATCCACCTGCGCGGCACCGGCACGTTCCGCCCGATATCGCCGGTCGTCTTCGTCACCCTGGCCGAAGGGATCTCGGCGTGCGAGGTGCTCGCCGACGCCGTACGGCAGGGTCCGCTCGCGGTCGAGCTCGACTACCCCTACCACCCCCACGTGACGATCGCCCACCACCTCGACGACCAGGCGCTCGACCGGGCCTTCGACGAGCTGTCCGCCTTCGACTGCCGCTTCGCCGTGGACGCCTTCTCCCTCTACGTCCACGACCAGCGCAACGGCTGGCAGCCCACCCACCAGTACGCCCTCGGCTGAGATGTCCCTCGTCTCGGCAGCCAAGGAGCGCATCGCGCGCCTGCGCGAGCGACGCCCGTTCGTCGACCACCTCGTGCGGATGGTGGAGCACTACGGGAAGGTCAAGGGCAGCGCCCTCGCCGGCGCGGTGACCTACTTCGCGTTCCTCTCGTTCTTCCCGATCCTGGCGCTCTCCTTCGCGATCTTCGGTCAGGTCGCCAAGGTCTACCCCGCCGCGCAGGACACGCTGGTTGACGCTGCGAACTCGATGCTGCCTGGGCTCGTCGGACCTCCGAACGGCGTCGCGCTGGAGACGCTCCAGGCGGCCGCTCCCGGCATCTTCAGCGTCGGCATCCTGCTGACCCTCTACTCCGGCCTCGGCTGGCTCTCGGGCATGCGCCAGGCCCTGGTCGCCGTCTTCGAGGAGCCGCCGCGCGAGCAGCCCAGCTTCGTGATGGGCAAGGTGCGCGACATCCTCGCGCTGCTGACGCTCGGCTCGGTGCTCGTCGTCAGCGTCGCGGTCTCCGGGGTGACGACCAAGCTGCTGGGGCCGATCCTCGAACTCCTCGAGCTGGGTCCGGTGGCGGGCTGGTTCCTCGGCGCGCTCGCCATCGTGCTGGGGCTGGGGGCCAACGCGGTGCTCTTCTTCGCCTTCTTCCGGCTGCTGGCCGCCCCCGAGGTGCCCACCCGCTCGCTCTGGTCGGGAGCCCTCCTCGGCGCCGTCGCCTTCGAGCTGCTCAAGCAGCTCTCCACCTACCTGCTCAAGTCCACCGCCGACTCCGACGCCTTCCAGGCCTTCGGCATCGCGCTGATCCTCGTGGTGTGGATCAACTACTTCTCCCGCGTCGTCGTGTACGCCGCCTCCTGGGCGCACACCTCGCCCGAAGCCCGCGCCGCGCGCGCGGCGCGGATGGTGGCCGAGCAGACCGTCGAGGGCCCGCGGATCGACCTCGCGGCGGCAGCGGGCGTCGTACGCGCGTCCGGGTCGGCGGGCTCGGCTCCCACGTCGGCCGCGTCGGCCTTTGCGGCGGGTGCTGCCGCGATGCTCGGCCTCGTCGCCCTGGTGCGCCGCCGCCGGCCCTAGGTCCCCGGTCGGGCGGTGCTGGAGCCACATTCCGGTTGCTCCAGAGGGTGGCTGGATCACCGCTGCTGACGTGGCCGTGATGAGCCGCCAGCCGTCCACAGGCCGGATCGATCGGCTCCCGTCCACAGGTGGTTCCGGAGCGCGGTGCCGCTGCCGACGGCTGTGGCGGAATCGGGAGATGTTCAGCCTTCCCGACGGATTCCTCGGCGGCCCGTTCGACCGCACCGCAGCGCTCGACGCCGGCATCCCCGCGCGGGTCGTCGAGGGCAGCCGGTTCCGCAGGCTGCACAAAGGGGTCTACTGCCACCGCGACCACACACGATGACGTGCGAGGACCGGGTAGCCGCTGCTCGTCTTGCCCTTCCCGCCTCGGCCCGCACGACCGGCGCCACGCGACTGCAGGAGCTCGGGGTCGACGTCGGCGGCCCGCGATCGCCGCTGCACTTCGTGGTCCAGGGAGACCTGCACCTGACGCTCGACGGGGTCTTCCTGCATCGGACTGTGAAGATGCCGTCGAGCGACGACGACGGCACCAGCGCGGAGGCCGCGTTCATCGCCCACTGCGCGGAGTCGCGGACCATCGATGCCATCAAGGTCGGCTGCATGCTGCTGCACCTGGAGCTCCTCGACCCGGGCACGCTCGAGCTCGTCCTGTCCGAGGAGAAGGGGCGCCGCGGCGTGCCGGAGACGACGTACGTGCTGCCCTTCCTCGACGGCCGACCTCGTTCGCTGCCGGAGGCGGAGCTGCTGGCGTACGTCGTGTGCGCCGGCGTCCCGATCCCCGAGGTCAACCAGACGATCGAGCTCGCACCCGGGCTCGAGGTCGCCCCGGACCAGTGGTACGAGCCGTACGGCGTGGCTGTCGAGTACGAAGGCAGCCAGCACCAGGAGGACCGCGGTCAGTACAACGCGGACATCGATCGGTACGCCGCCTATCGCCGACACGAGGTGACCTACGAGCTGATCACCAAGGAGCGGATGCGCTCACCGAAGGCGACGGTCCGGCGGGTGCACGCGGCCCTGGTGCGTCGCGGGTACGACGGGCCGCCGCCCGACTTCGGGGGACTCTGGGCGACCCTGTTCCTGCCACTGTCCGATGTCGTACGTCCCCGTCGCGCCGCCTGACCCCCACCGGTGGGCGGTGGTGGAGCCACCTTCTCGCGCTCAGGAATGTGGGTGGACCACCGCTGCGGGGCGCGTCTGTCGAGACACGCCCCGCAGCGGTGATGGAGCCACACTTCGCAGCCACGAAATGTGGCTGGATCACCGCCCGGGGGCGGACCGCGGGACGATCAGTGGCCGTGCTTGAGCGCGGTGCGCAGGTCCTTGTTGAGCTGGGAGATCACGTCGAGCGGGATCTCCTTGGGGCAGGCGGCGGTGCAGGCACCGATGTTGGTGCAACCACCGAAGCCCTCGTGGTCGTGCTGGGCGACCATGTTGACCACGCGGCTGTCGCGCTCCGGCTGGCCCTGCGGGAGCTCGCCGAGGTGAGTGATCTTGGCACCCATGAAGAGCGAGGCGGAGCCGTTGGGGCACGCCGCGACGCAGGCGCCGCAACCGATGCAGGTGGCGACGTTGAAGGCGCGCATGGCGTCGTCACGCGGCACCGGCACCGAGTGGGCCTCGGGAGCCGAGCCGGTGTTGACCGAGATGAAGCCACCCTGCTGGATGATCCGGTCGAAGGCGCTGCGGTCGACCACGAGGTCCTTGAGCACCGGGAAGGCGTCGGAGCGCCACGGCTCGATGGTGATGGTCTCGCCGTCGCTGAACGAGCGCATGTGGAGCTGGCAGGTCGTGGTGACCTCCGGCCCGTGCGCGTCGCCGTTGATCATCAGACCGCAGGCGCCGCAGATGCCCTCGCGACAGTCGGAGTCGAAGGCGATCGGCTCCTCGCCCTTGTCGTTGAGCTGCTCGTTGAGCACGTCGAGCATCTCGAGGAAGGACATGTCCGGCGACACGTCCGAGACCTGGTAGGTGTGCATGGCACCCGCCGTCTCGGTGTCGGGCTGGCGCCAGATCTTCAGGGTCAGGTTCATTACTTGTAGCTCCGCTGCTTCATCTCGATGGCGGTGTAGACGAGTTCTTCCTTGTGCAGGACGGGGGCGGTGTCGTCGCCGGCCCACTCCCACGCGGCGACGTAGGCGTACTCCTCGTCGTGGCGCAGCGCCTCCCCGTCCTCGGTCTGCGACTCGACACGGAAGTGGCCGCCACAGGACTCGCGCCGGTTGAGGGCGTCGATGCACATCAGCTCGCCGAGCTCGAAGAAGTCGGCCACGCGGCCGGCCTTCTCGAGCGACTGGTTGAGGGTCTCGGCGCTGCCGAGGACCTTCACGTTGCGGTAGAAGTCGTCCCGGAGCGAGCGGATCAGGTCGATCGCCTTCTTCAGGCCGGTCTCGCTCCGCTCCATGCCGCAGTACTCCCACATGATGTTGCCGAGCTCGCGGTGGTAGGAGTCGACGCTGCGGGTGCCGTTGACCGACAGGAAGTGGTCGATGCGGCTCGTGACCGACTCGCGGGCCTCGACGACGGCCGGGTGGTCCTCGGGGATCTCCTCGAACGGACCGTCCGCGAGGTAGTCGCGGATGGTGTGCGGGAGGACGAAGTAGCCGTCGGCCAGGCCCTGCATCAGCGCCGAGGCGCCGAGGCGGTTGGCGCCGTGGTCGGAGAAGTTGGCCTCACCCGTCACGAACAGGCCGGGGATGGTCGACTGCAGGTCGTAGTCGACCCACAGGCCGCCCATGACGTAGTGCACGGCGGGGTAGATCCGCATCGGGACCTCGTAGGGGTTCTCGCCCGTGATCCGCTCGTACATGTCGAGGAGGTTGTCGTACTTCTCCTCCACGCCGTCGCGGCCCAGGCGCTCGATCGCCGCGGCGAAGTCGAGGTAGACGCCCCGGCGTACGCCGTCGACCTTGGGGCCGACGCCGCGGCCCTCGTCGCACATGTACTTCGCGGCGCGCGAGGCGATGTCGCGGGGGACCAGGTTGCCGAACGAGGGGTAGATCCGCTCCAGGAAGTAGTCGCGGTCCTCCTCCGGGATGTCGCGCGGGTCCTTCTCGCAGTCGGCCTGGTTCTTGGGCACCCAGATCCGGCCGTCGTTGCGGAGCGACTCCGACATCAGCGTCAGCTTGGACTGGTGCTCGCCGGACACGGGGATGCAGGTCGGGTGGATCTGCGTGAAGCACGGGTTGGCCATGTAGGCGCCCTTGCGGTGCGCGCGCCACGCGGCGGTGACGTTGCAGCCCATCGCGTTGGTGGAGAGGTAGAAGACGTTGCCGTAGCCGCCCGAGGCGAGGACGACGACGTCGGCGAGGTGGGTCTCGACCGCGCCGGTGACCATGTCGCGGGCGATGATGCCGCGCGCCTTGCCGTCGACCACGACGAGCTCGAGCATCTCGTGGCGCGTGTACGTCGTCACGGTGCCGGCGGCGACCTGGCGCTCGAGGGCCTGGTAGGCGCCGATCAGCAGCTGCTGGCCGGTCTGGCCGCGGGCGTAGAAGGTGCGCGAGACCTGGACGCCACCGAACGAGCGGTTGTCGAGCAGGCCGCCGTACTCGCGGGCGAACGGGACGCCCTGCGCGACGCACTGGTCGATGATGTTGGCGCTGACCTCGGCCAGCCGGTAGACGTTGGACTCGCGCGAGCGGTAGTCGCCGCCCTTGACGGTGTCGTAGAAGAGACGGTGGACCGAGTCGCCGTCCTCCTTGTAGTTCTTCGCGGCGTTGATGCCGCCCTGCGCGGCGATCGAGTGCGCGCGGCGCGGGGAGTCCTGGTAGCAGAAGGACTTCACCCGGTAGCCGGCCTCGCCGAGCGTCGCCGCGGCGGAGGCTCCGGCTAGACCGGTGCCGACGATGATGATCGACAGCTTGCGGCGGTTGGCCGGGTTGACCAGTCGCGCCTCGAACTTGCGCGTCTGCCAGCGCTCCTCGATCGGGACGTCGGGCGCCTTGGTGTCGGCGATCGGCGCGCCCGGCGTGTAGTAGCCGGCCGCGTCGTCGTAGTCGCCGTCGAGGAAACCGGAGACCGACGCCTCCGCCGCGGTGATGGTGTCGGGCATGTCCATGTCGTGGCTCACGAAGGTGATCCCTTACTTGGTGATGATGCCGGCGAGGACGCCGAGGGGGACGAGGGAGAAGCCGACCGAGACGATCAGCGCGATGACGAAGCCGATCGCCTTGGCCCGCTGGCGCTTGGCCGCGGTGCCGGTCCAGCCGAGCGTCTGGGCGGCGCTCCAGATCCCGTGGTGCAGGTGCGCACCCAGGGCGAGCATCGCCACGATGTAGATCAGGGTCAGCCACCAGACGTCGAACGTGTCGACGAGCAGGTTGTAGGGGTCGTTGGTCGCCCCGCCCTGCACGTTGACCTTGCCGATCGTGAAGTTGAGGAGGTGCCAGACCAGGAACAGCAAGATGGTCACCCCGCCCCAGCGCATCATCAGGCTGGCGCGGGTGGCGCCGGTGTGCTTCTTCATGACGTACTTGGTCGTCCGGGCGCGAGCGGCCCGGCGCCACAGCACGACGGCGCAGTAGACGTGCACGACGAGCGCTGCGATTAGGCCGACTCGGAGGATCCAGAGGAGCCCCGAGTGGGGGAGCATCGGCACGCCGATCTCGCGCAGGTGCTCGGCGTACTCGTTGAAGGCGTCGTGACCGCCGAACGCCTTGAGGTTGCCGTACATGTGCGCGAGCACGAAGCCCAGGAAGATGATCCCGCTCAGCGCCATGCCGAGCTTGAGCGCGATGGTGGTGCGCGAGGCCCGCGCGCCCTTCACGAGGGTCGGGGGAGTGAGTTGGGTTGCCACCCATTCACCGTATCGCCCCGCTCGCGCAACCGACGCGCCGAGGCCGTGTGACGTTTTGCTGGGCGCGTTGTCTTCCGCTTGCGTGTGACACACGACATAGTCGCCTGTGTTCCCCGGACGCCATTTCCGGACCTCGTGGAGGATGCATGGCATCGACCGATCAGGGCGTGACCAGTCCGACACGGGCGCGCATCGACGCCCGCACCCTGCGCCAGGATCGATGGTGGCTGGCTCCGCTGACCACGTTCATCGTCTTCTCGGGGTTCGTCGTCTTCGCCACCGTGCGTGCCTTCATGGGGCGCGACTACTACGCCGAGCCCTACCTCTCGCCGTTCTACTCACCCTGCCTGGGCGACTGCGTCGAGGGCGCGTCCGACTTCGGCCAGCCCTTCGGCTGGTTCCCGCTCTCGGCCGCGCTGATCATCCTGATCTTCCCGCTGGGCTTCCGGATGACCTGCTACTACTACCGCAAGGCCTACTACCGCGCCTTCTGGCTGTCCCCGCCGGCGTGCGGCGTCGCCGAGCCGCACCGGGCCTACTCCGGTGAGACGCGGCTGCCGCTGATCCTGCAGAACGTGCACCGCTACTTCTGGTACGCCGCGGTGCTGGTGGGCCTGGTGCTCACCTTCGACGTGTTCCTGGCCTTCCGCCCGATGCCGGCCGAGTACGCCGTCGGCGACGGCGAGACCAGCGGCATCCACATGGGGCTGGGCACCGTGCTGATGCTCGCCAACGTCGTCCTCATCTGGCTCTACACGCTCTCGTGCCACTCGTGCCGCCACGTCGTCGGCGGCCGGCTGCGCCACTTCAGCAAGCACCCGGTGCGCTACCGGCTGTGGACCTGGGTGTCGAGGCTCAACACCAGCCACGGCAGGTGGGCGTGGTACTCGCTCTTCTCGGTCGCCCTCGTCGACTTCTACATCTTCCTGCTCGCCACGGGCACGATCCAGGACCTGAGGTTCTTTTGAACACCCAGACAAGCGGACCCGCGGAGGGCCGCCACCCGATGACCGGCAACGCGCTGTCCGGCGACGCCCACGGCGGCATGGAGCGGCACTCCTACGACGTCGTGGTCGTCGGCGCGGGCGGGGCCGGGCTGCGCGCGGCGATCGCGGCGCACGACGCGGGCGCCCGTACGGCGATCGTGTGCAAGTCGCTGCTCGGCAAGGCCCACACCGTCATGGCCGAGGGCGGCATCGCTGCGGCGATGGGCAACCGCTGGCCGGAGGACAACTGGGAGGTCCACTTCAGGGACACCATGCGCGGCGGCAAGATGCTCAACAACTGGCGGATGGCGCAGCTGCACGCGCAGGAGGCGCCCGAGCGAGTGCAGGAGCTCGAGGACTGGGGCGCGCTCTTCGACCGCACCGAGGACGGGCTGATCTCCCAGCGCGACTTCGGCGGCCACAAGTACGCCCGGCTCGCCCACGTGGGCGACCGCACCGGCCTGGAGATGATCCGCACGCTCCAGCAGCGCGCGGTCGCGCTCGGCATCGACGTCTTCATGGAGTGCACCGTCACCGACCTCTTCAAGGAAGACGGGAAGATCGCGGGCGCCTTCGCCTACTGGCGCGAGTCCGGACGCTTCATCGTGTTCGACGCGCCGAGCGTCATCCTCGCGACCGGCGGCATCGGCAAGTCCTTCAAGGTGACGTCGAACTCGTGGGAGTACACCGGTGACGGCCATGCCCTGGCGATGCGGGCCGGCGCGAGCCTCATCAACATGGAGTTCGTGCAGTTCCACCCGACGGGCATGGTCTGGCCCCCCTCGGTGAAGGGGCTGCTGGTCACCGAGTCCGTGCGCGGCGACGGCGGCATCCTGAAGAACTCCGAGGGCAAGCGCTTCATGTTCGACTACATCCCGGAGTTCTTCAGGTCGGAGACGGCGGACACGGTCGAGGAGGCCGACGCCTGGTACGACGACAAGAAGAACAACCGGCGTCCACCCGAGCTGCTGCCCCGCGACGAGGTGGCCCGGGCGATCAACGCGGAGATCAAGGCCGGACGGGGCACGCCGCACGGCGGCGTCTACCTCGACATCGCGTCACGTCGTAGTCCTGAGTTCATCCGCAAGCGGCTGCCCTCGATGTACCACCAGTTCAAGGAGCTGGCCGACGTCGACATCACCGCGGAGCCGATGGAGATCGGCCCGACGTGCCACTACGTGATGGGTGGCGTCGAGGTCGACGCCGACACCCAGGAGAGCGCGGTGACCGGCTTGTACGCCGTCGGCGAGTGCTCCGGCGGCATGCACGGCTCCAATCGGCTGGGCGGCAACTCGCTCGGGGACCTGCTGGTCTTCGGGAAGCGGGCGGGCGAGCACGCCTCGTCGTACGCCGCCCCGCTCGGCCCGCGGCCGCAGGTGGACGAGGCGGACGTGAAGGCGGCGCAGCAGAGCGCGCTGGCGCCGTTCGAGGTCGAGGGCGGCGAGAACCCCTACACGATCCAGTCCGACCTGCAGCAGTCGATGAACGACCTGGTGGGCATCATCCGCACCCGCACCGAGCTCGAGGAGTCGCTCCGCGAGATCGAGGCGTTCAAGGTGCGTGCACAGACGATGGTCGTCGAGGGGCACCGGCAGTACAACCCGGGCTGGCACCTCGCCCTCGACCTGCGCAACATGCTCATCGTCAGCGAGTGCATCGCCAGGGCGGCGCTCGCCCGCGAGGAGTCGCGCGGCGGCCACACGCGCGACGACTTCCCCGGACCCGACGCCGAGTGGGGCACCAAGAACCTCGTGGTCACCCTCAACGCCGAGGGCACCGGGGTGGACCTGCACGAGAAGCCGTTGCCCGAGATGCCCGACGAGCTGAAGGGGTACTTCGCATGAGCGAGCGGAGCGAGCGAGTCATCCAACACAGTGCGCCACGTGCCTCATGCGCGCACGGAGCGAAGCGAGTACGCGCATGAGCTACACGTTGAAGCTGCGGATCTGGCGAGGGGACAAGGACGGCGGCGAGGTCAAGGACTTCCCGGTGGAGGTCTCCGAGGGCGAGGTCGTGCTCGACGCGATCCACCGCGTCCAGGCGACCCAGGCCGGCGACCTCGCCGTGCGCTGGAACTGCAAGGCCGGCAAGTGCGGGTCGTGCAGCGCCGAGGTCAACGGCCGGCCGCGGCTGATGTGCATGTGCCGGCTCTCCGACTTCGAGGAGGACGAGACGATCACGGTGACGCCGATGCGCACCTTCCCGGTCATCCGCGACCTCGTGACCGACGTGTCCTTCAACTACGAGAAGGCCAAGCAGGTGCCGTCGGCCCAGCTCGGTCCGCGCGACGCCGACGGCAAGCGGCGGATGGCGCAGATCGACGTGGAGCGCGGCCAGGAGTTCCGCAAGTGCATCGAGTGCTTCCTGTGCCAGGACGTGTGCCACGTCGTGCGCGACCACGAGGACAACAAGGAGTTCTTCGCCGGACCGCGCTTCTTCCTCCGCTACGCCGAGCTCGACATGCACCCGCTCGACACCCACGACCGGCGCGAGCTGGCCCAGGGTGCGGCCGGCCTCGGGATGTGCAACATCACCAAGTGCTGCACCGAGGTCTGTCCCGAGGGCATCAAGATCACCGACAACGCGATCATCCCGATGAAGGAGCGCGTCGTGGACAAGAAGTACGACCCGCTCGTGTGGCTGGGCAACAAGATCGGGCTGCGCACCAAGGACAACGAAGGCCGCACCGAGGTCTGAGACGTATCCCATAGGGCCGCGCAGTGCCCGTGGCGTGACGCTCGTCCTATCCTGCGACTCATGACCGACCGCGAGGGCGCCCCCGATGGTGTCGCAGAGGGTGGACTGGCCGAGCCCGAGGAGCTGCAGCCCGAGGAGGGCTCGCTGCGCCTCGTGGGCGACGACGACACCTACGACGTCGCCGCGTGGGAGGCGGCCACCGCGGCGGTGCTGCGCAAGGCCCGTCGTCTCGGCGACGACGCCCCGGACTCCGACGTCTGGGCGGCGCTGACGCGCACCACGCTGGACGGGATCGACGTCGCGCCGATCGGCCAGCAGTCCGACCTCGAGGGCCTCGTCACCGCCGGGCGGCCGGTGCGCGCCGGTGCCTGGGACGTGCGCACGTCCGTGGTCGGCGACGACGCGAAGGCGGTCAACGACGACGCCCTGGTCGACCTCGACAACGGCGCCACCTCCCTGCACCTCGACGTGGAGCACGGCACCGACCTGGCCGTCGCGCTGCAGGGCGTGCTGCTGGACCTCGCCCCGGTCACGCTCGAACGCCCGAGCACGGAGCAGTCCGAGGCCCTCGCGCAGCTGCTCGAGGACACCGCCGCCGAGCCGCACCCCGGCAACAACCTCTCCGCCGACCCCGCCACCGCGCTGATGTTCGGCGAGCGGGTCGACGACGACGGCCGCACGGTCGCCGACGGCTTCGTCGGCACCGTCCGCCGCGCGCAGTCGCTCGGCGTGCTGGGCGCGGTCGTCGACGGCACCGCGCTCCACGACCGCGGCGCCAGCGACGCGCAGGAGCTCGGCTGGACGATGGCCGTCGGGGTGCACTACCTCCGCCTCCTCGCCGAGGCCGGCTTCTCGGTCGAGGAGGCGGCGCGGCTCGTCGAGTTCCGCTACGCCGCGACCGACGAGCAGTTCCCCACGATCGCCAAGCTCCGCGCGGCCCGCCGCCTCTGGGCGCGGGTGCTCGAGGCCAGCGGTGTCGCGGTCGACGTCCCGCAGCGCCAGCACGTGATCACCAGCCGCGCGATGATGGGCCGGGTCGACCCCTGGGTCAACATGCTGCGCGGCACGGTCGCGGCCTTCGCCGCCGGCGTGGGCGGGGCCGACGCGATCACGGTCGTGCCCTTCGACGAGCGGCTCGGCCGCCCCGACGCGCTCGGTCGCCGCATCGCGCGCAACACCTCCTCGCTGCTGATCGAGGAGTCCCACGTCGCGACCGTGACCGACCCGGCCGGCGGCTCGTACGCCGTCGAGAAGCTCACCGACGACCTCGCCGTCGCCGGCTGGGCCGAGCTCGGCCGGATCGAGGCCGACGGGGGGTTCGGCGAGCAGGCCGCCGCGGGCGTCAAGGCGCGCGTGCGCGAGGTCCGGGACGCGCGCGCGGCGGGGATCGCCGACCGCTCGCGCCCGCTGACCGGGATCTCGGAGTTCCCCCACCTCGCCGAGGTGCTGCCCGAGCGGGAGCCGTGGAGCAGGACCGGGGTGCACTACGGCTCGGCCTTCGAGGACCTCCGGGCCCAGCCCGCGACCCGGCCCGTCTTCCTGGCCACCATGGGCCCGGTCGCCGCGCACACCGCGCGGGCCACCTTCGCCACCAACCTGTTCGCCGCCGGCGGCGTCGCCGTCGAGGCGGCCGGCGCCACCGACGGGGTCGAGGCGGTCACGTCGGCCTACGCCGGCCAGCCGGTCGTCTGCCTGGCCGGCACCGATGCGGCGTACGCCGAGTGGGGCGCCGACCTGGTCACCGCGCTCCGTGCGGCAGGAGCGTCGTACGTCGTGCTGGCGGGCAAGCCAGGGGAGCGGACCGTGACCGACGTCGACGACTCGTGTGCCATGGGGGTGGACGCCCTGGCCTTCCTGGCCCGGACCCGAGAGGAGCTCTCGAAGTGAGCATCCCGAAGAACTTCGCCGAGGTGCCGCTGAGTGGTCTCGAGGCTCGCTCCGCCCCAGCCTCGACCACCGAGGGCGGGGGTGAGCCGTGGACGAGCCCCGAAGGCATCGACATCCTCCCGGTCTACGGCCCCGAGCACCTCGAGGGCCTCGACGGGCTCGACACCTGGCCGGGCATCGCGCCGTTCCTGCGCGGGCCCTACCCGACGATGTACACGACCCAGCCGTGGACGATCCGGCAGTACGCCGGCTTCTCCACCGCCGAGGAGTCCAACGCGTTCTACCGCCGCAACCTCGCGGCCGGGCAGAAGGGCCTGAGCGTCGCCTTCGACCTCGCCACCCACCGCGGCTACGACTCCGACCACCCGCGGGTGCGCGGCGACGTCGGCATGGCGGGCGTGGCGATCGACTCGATCTACGACACCCGCACGCTCTTCGACGGCATCCCGCTCGACGAGATGTCGGTGTCGATGACGATGAACGGCGCGGTGCTGCCGGTGCTCGCGCTCTACATCGCGGCGGCCGAGGAGCAGGGGGTGAAGCCGGAACAGCTCGCGGGGACGATCCAGAACGACATCCTCAAGGAGTTCATGGTCCGCAACACCTACATCTACCCGCCGGCGCCGAGCATGCGGATCATCAGCGACATCTTCGACTTCACCTCCCAGAGGATGCCGCGCTTCAACTCCATCTCGATCTCCGGCTACCACATCCAGGAGGCCGGGGCGACGGCCGACCTGGAGCTCGCCTACACGCTGGCCGACGGGGTCGAGTACATCCGCGCGGGCCTCGGCACCGGCATGACGATCGACCAGTTCGCGCCGCGCCTGTCCTTCTTCTGGGCGATCGGGATGAACTTCTTCATGGAGGTCGCCAAGATGCGCGCGGCCCGGGCGATCTGGGCGCGGCTGGTCGACGACTTCGACCCGCAGAACCCCAAGTCGCGCTCGCTGCGCACCCACAGCCAGACGTCGGGCTGGTCGCTCACCGCGCAGGACGTCTTCAACAACGTCGGGCGCACCTGCATCGAGGCGATGGCGTCCACGCAGGGCCACACGCAGTCGCTGCACACCAACGCCCTCGACGAGGCGATCGCACTGCCGACGGACTTCTCGGCGCGCATCGCGCGCAACACCCAGCTCCTTCTGCAGCAGGAGAGCGGAACCACCGAGATCATCGACCCGTGGGCCGGCTCCTACTACGTCGAGAAGCTCACCCACGACCTCGCCGAGCGCGCGTGGGCGCACATCCTCGAGGCCGAGCGCGCCGGTGGCATGGCCGCGGCGATCGAGCAGGGCATCCCCAAGATGCGCATCGAGGAGGCGGCCGCCCGCACCCAGGCACGCATCGACTCCGGCACCCAGAAGGTCATCGGCGTCAACACCTTCCGCCTCCCGGTCGAGGACAAGCTCGACGTGCTCCGCGTCGACAACGACGACGTCTACCGCCAGCAGGTCGCCAAGCTCGAGCGGCTGCGCGCCGAGCGCGACGACGACGACGTACGCCGTGCGCTGGACGCGCTCACGGCCTCGGCCGAGCGTGGCCCGGTCGGCGGCGGCTCGCTGGAGGGCAACCTCCTTGCGCTGGCCGTCGACGCGGCCCGCGCGAAGGCGACGGTCGGGGAGATCTCCGACGCGCTGGAGAAGGTCTACGGCCGCCACCAGGCCGTGATCCGTACGATCAGCGGCGTGTACCGCGACGAGGCAGGCACCGCCGAGGGCAGCAAGGTCGCCGAGGTGCTGAGGGCGACCGAGGAGTTCGAGGCCGAGGAGGGCCGGCGCCCCCGGATCCTCGTCGCCAAGATGGGCCAGGACGGCCACGACCGCGGCCAGAAGGTCGTCGTCACCGCCTTCGCCGACCTCGGCTTCGACGTCGACGTGGGCCCGCTGTTCTCGACGCCGGAAGAGGTCGCGCAGCAGGCGATCGACGCGGACGTGCACATCGTCGGGGTGTCGTCGCTGGCGGCCGGCCACCTCACGCTGCTGCCCGCGCTCAAGCAGGCGCTGGCCGACCAGGGGCGCCCGGACATCATGATCGTGATCGGCGGCGTCATCCCGCCCGACGACGTCGAGACGCTCAGGGAGATGGGTGCCGCCGCCGTGTTCCTGCCGGGCACCGTGATCGCGGAGTCCGCGCTCGACCTGCTGGCCCGGCTGCGCTCGGCGTGAGGACGTGATGCCCCGTCCGGTCGACGTCCCTGCACTGGTCGAGGGGGTGGTGGCGGGTCGACGCGCCGACGTCTCGCGCGCCATCACCCTCGTCGAGTCGTCGCGGACCGAGCACCGCGCCGCGGCCCGGGAGCTGCTGACCGGGCTGGCGGCGGTCGAACGGCCCCCGGCGACGCGGGTCGGCATCAGCGGCGTGCCCGGCGTCGGCAAGTCGACCTTCATCGAGAGCCTCGGCACCCGGCTGACGGGGGCCGGCCACCGCGTCGGTGTGCTCGCCGTCGACCCGTCGTCGGTGCGCACCGGCGGCTCGGTCCTCGGCGACAAGACCCGGATGGCCGCACTGGCGGTCGACCCCCGCGCCTTCATCCGGCCCTCGCCGTCGGCGGGCACCCTCGGCGGCGTCGCGCGGGCCACCGTGCAGGCGATGGTGGTGCTCGAGGCCGCCGGCCACGACGTCGTGCTGGTGGAGACGGTCGGCGTCGGGCAGTCCGAGGTGACGGTGGCCGGGATGGTCGACACGTTCCTCTTCCTCACCCTCGCCCGCACCGGCGACCAGCTCCAGGGCATCAAGAAGGGCATCCTCGAGATCGCCGACGTGGTCGCGGTCAACAAGGCCGACGGCGACCACGAGGCCGACGCGCGGGTCGCGGCGCGCGAGCTGGCCGGCGCGCTCCGGCTGGTGCGCGGGCACGCGGAGTGGGCTCCTCCCGTGGTGACGTGCTCCGCGCTGACCGGCGCCGGCGTGGACGACGTCTGGCAGCGGGTCGCCGAGCACCGCGAGCACCTCGGGGTCGACGGCCTGGCCCACAAGCGCGCCGAGCAGCAGCTGGACTTCATGTGGGCCCTGGTGCGCGACGAGCTCGCCCAGCGCCTGCGGTCCTCGGCCGGGGTCGCCGCGGTGCGCGACGACGTACGGCGGGCGGTGCTGGCGGGTGAGCTCCCGGCACCACTGGCCGCGGACCGGTTGCTCGCGGCCTACGACACCGGGACGAACTAGGGTGGGTGGGTCATGCCTGAACCCACCCTCCCCGCCACGTCCGTCATCGATGAGGTCGTCGACAAGCACGCCGACGACCTCGTCGCCCTCCGTCGCGACCTCCATGCCCACCCCGAGCTGAGCTGGGAGGAGGACCGCACCTCCGACGCGGTCGCGTCCGCCCTCGGTGGAGCCGGCTGGGCGGTCACCCGACCCGACGGCGGAGGAGTCCTGGCCGAGATCGGCACCGGGGGCTCGCTCGTGGCGCTGCGCGCCGACCTCGACGCGCTGCCGGTGGACGACCTGATCTCCGACCCGTGGCGCAGCGCCACGCCCGGCGTCGCGCACGCCTGCGGCCACGACGTGCACACCGCCGGGCTCGTCGGCGCCGGCCTCGCCCTCGCCGAGGTCTCCGCGCGCGGCCTGCTGCCCGGCCGCGTGCGGCTGCTCTTCCAGCCCGCCGAGGAGGTGATGCCCGGTGGGGCGCTGCACCTGATCTCCGCCGGAGCGCTCGAGGGCGTGAGCCACGTCTTCGGGCTGCACTGCGACCCGAGCCTCGACGTGGGCCAGATCGGCCTGCGCGAGGGACCGCTCACCGGGGCCGCCGACTCGCTGACCGTCCGCCTGATCGGCAAGGGCGGCCACACCTCGCGCCCGCACCTGACCGAGGACCTCACCTTCGCGCTCGGCAAGGTGATCACCGAGCTGCCGGCGATCCTCAGCCGCCGGCTCGACCCGCGGGCCGGGGTCAGCGTGGTGTGGGGGATGGTGCGCGCCGGCTCGGCCCCCAACGTGATCCCGCACGGCGGTGTCGTCGCCGGCACCGTCCGGATGCTCGACGCCGTCGCCTGGGCCGACGCCGAGCACCTGATCCGCCAGCTCATCACCACGATCGTCGCCCCCTACAGCGTGACCGCCGAGGTCACCTACCAGCGCGGCGTCCCGCCCGTGGTCAACCACGTGGTCTCCACCGCGCTGCTCGGCGCCGCGCTGGACCGCGTCCTCGGCCCGGGCGGGCACGTCACCACGACGCAGAGCCTCGGCGGGGAGGACTTCGGCTGGTACCTCGACTCCGTCCCCGGCGCCATGGCCCGGCTCGGCACCCGGACCCCTGGCGGGCCGACGTACGACCTCCACCAGGGCAACCTCCGCATCGACGAGGCGGCGACCTGCATCGCGGCCCGCGTGCTCGCCGAGGCTGCGGTGACGGCGCTCAGCGCCTGATCGAGCCCTCTGCCCCGAGGTCCTCGGTGCCGGGTCGCAGCGGGACGCGGAACGTGAAGGTGCTGCCCTCCCCGACCGTGGAGCGGACGCCGAGCTCGCCGTCCATCAGGTCGACGAGCTCGCGACAGATCGCCA
This sequence comes from Nocardioides sp., assembly GCF_025965415.1. Lineage (GTDB taxonomy): Bacteria > Actinomycetota > Actinomycetes > Propionibacteriales > Nocardioidaceae > Nocardioides. The sequence continues at coordinate 20,784 of NZ_JAOPWY010000022.1, read as the reverse complement.
GGCCGAGCCCGGTGCCCCGGTGCGGACGGGCGGTGTGGGGGTCCACCTGCCGGAACGGCCGGAACAGCGTGCGCAGGTGGTCCTCGGCGATGCCCACGCCGGTGTCGGCGACCGCGAACTCGACCCAGGTGGCCGGGGCCGCGCCCGCGCTGACGCGTACGTCGACGGAACCGGACTCGGTGAAGGTGAGGGCGTTCTGCACGAGGTTCGTCACGACCTGCGTCACCCGCAGCGCGTCGCCCGTGCTGGTCTCCGGGACGGACTCGTCGACGACGAGGGTCAGCGTCAGGCCGCGGCTCTCGGCGAGGGGGACCGCCCACTCGGCGACGTCCTCCACGACAGCGTGGACCGAGAACGGCCTCGGGCGCAGCACGGTGCGGCGGGCCTCGAGCCCGGAGAACTCCAGGATGTCGTCGACCAGGCGCATCAGGCGCTCGCTGGAGCGCTGCACCAGCTGCGCGTAGTGCTGTGGCTCGGGATCGAGCTCGGCGTGCAGCAGGAGGTCGGTGGCGCCGACGAGCGCGGCCAGCGGCGTACGCACCTCGTGGCTCACGGTGGCCAGGAAGAGGGACTTGGCGACGTTGGCCTCCTCGAGCTCCCGCAGCACCTGCTTGGCCTCGGTGACGTCCTCGGTGATGCCGTGCACGCCGACGACCTCGCCGGCGACGACGACGGGGATCGCGGTGCACCGGATGTCGACGATGTCGCCGTCGGCTCGCAGCACGCGTGCCTCGACCACCTGGGGCTGCCCGCTCATGGCGCCCTCGAAGCCGTCCTCGAGGAGGTGCACGTCGTCGGGGTGGATGACCTCGGAGAAGTGCGTCTCCCGCATCTGCTGAAGGTTCAGCCCGGTCATCTCGAGCGCCCGGGGGTTGGCGTCGGTGAAGTAGCCGTGCCGGTCCACGGAGTAGGCGGCGTGCGGGTGGTAGGTGAACAGGGACGCGTAGCGCTCGGTGCCCTGCGCGAGCGCTCCCTCGCCGAGCCAGCCTCCTGCGGACGCCGCGGGGTCGGGCTGTCGAGCATTCATCTCAACCTCCGAGAGTCGGCCACCGGGAGCAGGAAAGCACCCCAGGTCGACTCGGTCGGAGGTGCCATCCAGTACAACACGATGCCCCGTGCGTTCGTTACGCCCGGAGCAGGGGGTGAGCCTGGCCACGCGAGGGCCGAGTGGGGCGACGACGCAGGAGGGCCCGGCGCGCGCCGGGCCCTCCTGGTGGTCACGGGGTGGGGCTCACTGCTTCTGGTAGGGGACGCCGTCGGCCGCGGGCGGCCGGGACCGGCCCACCAGGCCCGCCACCGCGAAGATGGTGACGAGGTAGGGGAGCATCAGCATGAACTGGGTCGGCACCGGGGAGCCGATCGCCGAGAGCACGCCCTGCAGGTTGGTCGCGAAGCCGAAGAGCAGCGCGGCAAGCGTGGCGCGGATCGGGTCCCACTTGCCGAAGATCACGGCGGCCAGGGCGATGTAGCCCGCACCACCGGTCATCTCGCGGTTGAAGCCGGCGACCGAGACGAGGCTGAAGTAGGCACCGCCGAGGCCCGCGATCGCGCCCGCGAGCAGGATCGTGCGGTAGCGCGTGCGGTTGACCTTGATGCCGACCGTGTCGGCCGCCTTCGGGTGCTCGCCGACCGCGCGGACTCGGAGGCCCCAGCGGGTGCGGTAGAGGGCGAACGCGACGAGCGCGACGACGGCGTAGAGCACGTAGACGAGCGCGGTCTGGCGGAACAGGATCGGGCCGACCAGCGGGATGTCGCCCAGGATCGGGATCGGCATCACCCGCATGCGGTCGGGGGAGTTGAGGGTGTCGGCGTTGGGGGTGAGGACCTGGCGGAACAGGAAGTTCGTCAGCCCGACCACCAGCACGTTGAGCACCACGCCGACGATCACCTGGTCGACGAGATAGGTGATCGCGAACAGGCCGAGGATCAGCGCGATCAGCGCGCCGGCCACCATCGCGGCGACGAGGCCGGCCCACGGGGAGCCCGTGAGCGAGGCGGTGACGGCGGCGGCGAAGGCGCCGAAGAGCAGCTGACCCTCGATCGCGATGTTGACGACACCGGCCCGCTCGCCGAGCACGCCGCCGAGCGCGCCGAAGACGAGCGGGATGGCGAGCGCCACGGCACCGGCGAACAGGCTGACCACGCGGATCCGGCCGTCGGCGGCTGCCCAGCTCAGGAAGCCGGTCATCCACGCGAGCGCGAAGACGATCGGCAGCCACGCGGGCTGCCGTGCGTGCGCCAGCAGGCGGCGTACGGACTCGGCGATGACGACCGCGCACACCAGCACCATCAACCAGGCCGTGACCATCGACGGGACGGTGATGTCGGGCAGCGTCACGAAGTCGGAGTCGGCGGCCAGCTGGAAGGTGGTGTCACCCTTGTGGGACGAGCGCAGCAGGATGAGCGCCAGCAGCGCCACCATCACGCCGAAGATGATCGGCAGCTTCTTGGCGCCGGCCGACCTGGCGGGCGTGATCGCCGTGTCGGGTGCCAGCCCGCCCTGCTCGGCGGGCGTCGGAGTGGTCACGGTGCTCACTTGGCCTCCTGGGCGGGGAGCCGGAAGATCGCACGCACCAGGGGAGGAGCGGCGAGGAAGAGAACGATCAGCGACTGGACCACCAGCACCAGGTCGACTGAGATGTTCTCGGACGACTGCATCGTGAATCCACCGGCCTTGAGGAAGCCGAAGAGGAGCCCGGCGGCCAGGATGCCCAGCGGTCGTGACCGGCCGAGCAGTGCCACGGTGATGGCGTCGAAGCCGATGGATGCGTCAAGGTCGAGCGAGACACCGCTGCTCACGGTGCCGAGCACCTGGTTGACGCCCGCGAGGCCGAGGAGCGAGCCGGCGATCATCATCACGACGGTGTAGGTGCGTCCGACGTTGATGCCGGACGCACGAGCGGCGTGCGGGTTCTCACCGACGGCGCGGATCCGGTAGCCGAGGGTGGAGCGGTTGATCACCCACCACACGACGCCCACGGCGATGAGGGCGAGCACGAAGCCGAGGTGCAGGTTGAACCGGTCGCCCAGCACCTTGGGCAGGATCGCAGTCTCGTTCATCGGCAGGGACTTGGGGTTGTTCGACGCAGGCGTCTTGAAGAGGAAGTCCTCGGCGAGGGCGTAGAAGAGCAGGTAGTAGGCGACGTAGTTGAGCATGATCGTCACGATCACCTCGTGTGCGCCGGTGCGGGCCTTGAGGAGGCCCGCGATGCCGCCCCACAGGGCGCCCACCGCCATGCCGACCAGGATCGCCAGAGGCAGGTGGACCGCCATCGGCAGGTCGATCTGTGATCCGACCAGCCCCGCGGCGCCACCCGCGATCAGCATCTGGCCTCGGCCGCCGATGTTGAACAGCGCGGCGCGGAACGCGATGCCGACGCCGAGACCACCGAGGATCAGCGGGCCGGCGAACTTCAGGGTCTCCGTGAGCGGACGCCACTGCTGCGCAGTGTCGTCGAGGTTGTAGTTGAAGATCGCACCGCGGAACATCGCGCTGTAGGCGCCGGAGATGGCGTCCCACAGGGCGGAGAAGAAGTCGGACGGGCGGGCCGTGATGTAGCTGAGGGTCTCGCGCACGCCCTCGTCGGTCGCGGCGATCATCACCGAGCCGACGAACACGGCGAGCAGCACGGCAAGTGCGCCGGACAGCGCGTCACCGGACGCGATCTCCTTCAGCAGCGAGCGGGACCGGGCCTCGCGCTCCGGCTCGACGTCCGGCTCGACGTCCTGCGGAGCGCCGTCCGTGGTGGCCGCACCGGGCTTGTCGTCGGGCTGGGGCTTGGTGGTGTCGGTCATGCGGGGTCCCCTCGGAAGTGCGAGTGCAGCGAGCAGTTTCGTGGGGTGCTCACGCGACCACGTCCTTCAGGTCCTTCGGGCGTTCGCCGGTCATCATCAGACCGAGGGTCTGGCGAGGGGTGTCGGCCGGCACGACGCCGACGATCTGGCCGCGGTAGAGCACCATGATGCGGTCGGCGAGGGCGACGACCTCGTCGAGCTCGGTGGAGACCACCAGCACCGGGATGCCGCTGTCGCGGGTCGCGACGATCTGCTTGTGGATGAACTCGATCGAGCCCACGTCGACGCCACGGGTGGGCTGGGCGGCGACGAGCAGGCGCAGGTCACGCGACAGCTCACGTGCCACGACGACCTTCTGCTGGTTGCCGCCGGAGAGGTTGGCGGCCAGCGAGTCGATGTCGCGCGCGCGGACGTCGTACTCCTTGAGCTTCTGCTGCGCGAACTCGCGCAGCGCGCCGAGGCGCAGGCCGCCGTTCTTGACGAACGGCGACCTGAAGCTGCGGTTGAGCATGAGGTTCTCGGCGATGGTGAAGTTGGGGACCAGACCGTCGACCTGGCGGTCCTCGGGGATGAATCCGACCCCCGCGTCGAGGATCTTGCGCGTGGACCGCCCGACCAGCTCGACGCCGTCGAGGACGATCGAGCCGCTGACGTCGTCCTGCAGGCCGAGGAGCGCCTCGGTGAGCTCGGTCTGGCCGTTGCCCTGCACGCCGGCCACGGCGAGCACCTCGCCGGCGCGGATCGTGAAGCTGAGGCCGTCGACCTGGCGGTGCCCAGCCAGGTCGGTGACGCGGAGGTCCTTGACCACCAGGGCGTCGTCGCCGAGGGTCGGTGCGTCCTTGTGGACGACCAGCTCGACCGGGCGGCCGACCATCATCGAGGCGAGCTCGGCGTTGCTGGCCTTGGGGTCGGCCTCGCCGACGACCTTGCCGAGACGGATGACCGTGATGCGGTCGGCGACCTCGCGGACCTCACGGAGCTTGTGGGTGATGAAGACGATCGCCTTGCCGGCCTCCTTGAGCTGGCGCATGATCTCCATCAGCTCATCGGTCTCCTGGGGCGTCAGGACCGCGGTGGGCTCGTCGAAGACCAGCAGCTCGGCGTCGCGCGAGAGGGCCTTGATGATCTCGACCCGCTGCTGCACGCCGACGGGGAGGTCCTCGACCAGGGCGTCGGGGTCGACGTGGAAGCCGAAGCGGTCGGAGATCTCGGTGACGCGCTGCCGGGCGGCGTCGAGGTCGAGCGTGCCGGCGAAACCGGTCGCCTCGTTGCCGAGCATGACGTTCTCGGCCACCGAGAAGACGGGGATGAGCATGAAGTGCTGGTGGACCATGCCGATGCCGGCAGCCATCGCGTCGCCGGGGCCGGCGAAGTGCTGGACCTCGCCGTCGAGCTCGATCTCGCCCTCGTCGGCCTTGTAGAGGCCGTAGAGGACGTTCATCAAGGTGGACTTGCCCGCCCCGTTCTCACCGAGCAGGCAGTGGATCTCGCCGGGCTCGACCGTGAGGGAGATCGATTCGTTGGCCACCACGCTGCCGAAGCGTTTGGTGATGCCTCGCAGGACGAGTCTCATGGCATCGCATCCTAGGGTCGGGACGGGCGGGGGTCAGCCCCGGTCTGGGTCAGGCGGGGCCCTGCGGAGGGGCGCCGGAAGGGTACCGACCGACGGCGTGGGTGGTCTGGACACAGATGTGCCAAAGGTCAGACCGTCGTTCTGGCAAAGAAGAGGGAGGCCGACGAATTCGTCGGCCTCCCTCCGCTTGTGGAGCGTGCTGGCGAGATCAGCCCAGGTAGGACTTGACCTCGATCGAGCCGTCGATGATGCCGGCCTTGACCTCGTCGAGCTTGCCCTGCAGGTCGGGGCTGACCTTGCTCTCGAAGTTGTGGAACGGCGCGATGCCGACTCCGTCGTTCTCGAGGGTGCCGACGTAGGGAGCGAAGTCGAACTCGTCGTTGCCCGCGGCCAGGACGGCCTCGTAGGTCGAGACCTTCATGCCCTTGAGGATCGACGTCATGACGTAGTCCTGGGTGGCCGGGTCGGTCTCGTAGAGGTCGGCGTCGACGCCGAGCATCGCGATGTCCTTGCCCGAGTCCTCGATCGCGGTGATGGCGCCCTGGTAGATGGGGCCACCGACGGGGAGGATCACGTCGACGTCCTGGTCGAGGATCTGCTTGGCGGTGCTGGTCGCGGCCTCGTTGGCCTCGAAGCCACCGGTGAAGGAGCCGTCCTTGCCGTCCCAGCCGACGACCTCGACGTCCTTCTTGTTCTCCTGGGCGTAGTACTCCGCGCCCTGCTTGAAGCCGTCCATGAAGATCGTCACGGTCGGGAACGGCAGACCGCCGTAGGTGCCGACCTTGCCGGTCTTGGTGTAGTCGGCAGCGGCGTAGCCGGCCAGGAACGCGGCCTGGGCGGTGTTGTAGAGCAGCGGCTTGATGTTCTCGACGTCGGCCTTGCCGTCGAAGGTCGCACCGTCGTCGCCACCGTCGGCCGAGTCGTCGATGAGGACGTACTCGATGTCGGGGTTGGCCGTGGCGGACTCCTTGGTGGCCGAGGCCAGCGCGAAGCCGACGGTCACGATGACGTCGCAGCCCTCGCCGACCAGGCTCTCCAGGTTGGGGGCGAACTCGTTCTCGCTGTTGGACTCGACGGCCTTCAGCTCCACGCCCAGCTCGTCGGCGGCCTGCTTGGCGCCCTCGAAGCCGAGCTGGTTGAACGACTTGTCGTCGAACCCGCCCGCGTCGGAGACGATGCACGGCAGGAAGTCGCTGGCAGCGGGCGTCTCGCTCCCGCTTCCGGTGTTGGTGTCTTCCTCGGGCGCGTCACCGCACGCAGCAAGGGTCGCGGCCGCCAGCAGCGACACGAGGCCGCTCGCGACGACCTTCCTCGACTTCTTCACAAATGCCTCCAAATTATGAACCCCGGGGTGGGGTCAGCGTTCGGGAGCATGATGCCCCGCCTTGAGGGCCCCGTCATCAGGATCGCGACTCCTGATATGCGTTTGAGACCTAAAAGTCGCCGGAGATCTTTCGGCGGAACCTGCCAAAGACGACGGCTTCAAGGTATGCGCCATAGTTGCCGCGTGGATCAGAAGGACTGGGACGACCTCAAGACAGCTGCCGTCGAGGTGATGGGCCGCGCCTACGCGCCCTACTCGCACTACCCGGTCGGAGCCGCCGCGCTGGTCGACGACGGCCGCGTGGTGGTGGGTTGCAACGTCGAGAACGCGGCGTACGGCGTGGTGCTGTGCGCCGAGTGCGGTCTGGTGTCTCAGCTCCACGCCACCGGCGGCGGCCGGCTGACCCACTTCGTGTGCGTGAACGCCGACGGCGACGTGATCATGCCGTGCGGACGGTGCCGCCAACTGCTCTTCGAGCACGGCGGCCGTGACCTGCTGCTCTGGACTGTTGCGGGGGTCAGGCCCATGTCCGAGGTGCTGCCCGACGCCTTCGGGCCCGACGACCTGGCCCTCGTGGCCGACGCCGCACCCGCGGCCCGGGAAGGACTGTCCTGATGCCCACCCACGACGCCGTCGAGGTCATCCTCGCCAAGCGCGACAAGCACGAGCTCAGCGACAGCCAGATCGACTGGGTGATCGACGCCTACACCCGCGGCGAGGTCGCCGACGAGCAGATGTCGGCCCTGGCCATGGCGATCCTGCTCAACGGCATGAACCGCACCGAGATCGCCCGCTGGACCGCGGCGATGATCGCCTCGGGGGAGCGGATGGACTTCTCCACGCTGTCGCGTCCCACGGCCGACAAGCACTCCACCGGCGGCGTGGGCGACAAGATCACCCTCCCGCTGGCCCCCCTCGTCGCGGCCTGCGGGGTCGCCGTGCCCCAGCTCTCGGGGCGCGGGCTCGGCCACACCGGCGGCACCCTCGACAAGCTCGAGTCGATCCCCGGCTGGCGGGCGGCGCTCAGCAACGAGGAGATGTTCTCCATCCTCGAGGACGTCGGCGCCGTGATCTGCGCCGCCGGCGACGGCCTCGCGCCGGCCGACAAGAAGCTGTACGCCCTGCGTGACGTGACCGGCACGGTCGAGGCGATCCCGCTGATCGCCAGCTCGATCATGAGCAAGAAGATCGCGGAGGGCACCGGCGCGCTGGTGCTCGACGTCAAGGTCGGCAGCGGCGCCTTCATGAAGGACCTGACGACCGCGCGCGAGCTCGCCGAGACGATGGTCGCGCTGGGCACCGACGCCGGCGTGCACACCGTCGCGCTCCTCACCGACATGGCCACCCCGCTCGGGCTCACCGCCGGCAACGCGATCGAGGTCGGCGAGTCGGTCGAGGTGCTCGCCGGGGGCGGCCCCGCCGACGTGGTCGAGCTGACCCTCGCGCTGGCCGGGGAGATGCTCGCCGGCGCCGGGCGCGGCGACGTCGACCCCGCCGAGAAGCTGGCCGACGGCTCCGCGATGGACGCCTGGAAGGCGATGATCCGGGCCCAGGGAGGCGACCCCGACGCCGAGCTCCCGGTCGCCCGGGAGTCGCACGTCGTCAACGCCCCCGCGACCGGCACGCTCACCCGCCTCGACGCGATGGCCGTCGGCCTGGCCGCGTGGCGGCTCGGTGCGGGCCGCGCGCGCAAGGAGGACCCGGTGCAGGCCGGCGCCGGCGTCGTCTGGCACGCCCGTCCCGGCGACGAGGTCACCGAGGGGCAGGCGCTCTTCACCCTGCTCACCGACGAGCCGGAGCGCTTCGACCGTGCACTGGCCTCGCTCGAGGGCGGCTACGACATCGGCGACGGGGCGTCCTTCACGCCCACCGACCTCGTGCTCGGCCGGATCGGCTGACGCAGGAGCGTCCCCAACTCTGACGAAGACCCGCCGGTAACCCCTCGTCCCTGTGCCGTGCGGCCTAGCGTCGCGGATGTCCCAAGGGGCGGGGGGTCCCGATGAACAACCTGGACGAGCGCGACGCTGGCCGCGCGAGCGCGCTGGGGGCGCCTGTCCTCGTGGTCCTCCTCCTGCTGACCGGCGTCGTCGTCGGTGGCGGCGCGGCCTACCTGCTGATGTCGCGGGACGGTACGTCCGCGGCCGACGCCCGGTCCTGCGGTGCCTATGACACGGTCGAGCTCACGGTCGGCCCGGAGCTCTACGGAGCGGTCCTGAAGGCGGTCGAGGAGACCGCACCCGAGTGCACCCGGGTGGAGCCCGACATGCGTCGTGGGCTGGCCGTGGCCCTCGGCGTGGGCACGGGCGGGGCGCTGCCGGACATCTGGATCCCGGAGTCGCGGTTCCTGACCACCGAGCGCTACCTCGGTGACGCGCGCCCGCGGGTGGTCGCGCGGAGCCTGGCGCACACGCCGGTCCTCCTCGTCGGAGGGCAGGCCGCGCGCCGGTTCGCGTCGTGGGGTGAGGCGGAGGCCTCGGGACTGGTCTCGGTGCCCGACCCCGAGACGACCGTCGCCGGCATCCTGGCCGTCGTCGCACCGCAGGCGGAAGCCAGGGCGGTCGGCCGCACCGCCGCCGACGCGCGCCAGCTCGTCGTACCCTTCGCGCAGGGCTACGGCGCCCGCCGCTCCCGCGGGGACGACGCCGACGTGGCGCCGGCGATGTTCCCTCGGAGGTCGCCACGCCTGGTGGTCACCACCGAGCAGGAGCTCACCGCCGTCCAAGGCCGCAGCGACCTGCACGACCTGACCCCGGAGGTCGGTGCCCCGGTCCTGGACTTCCCGATGACGGTGAGCAAGGACGCCGAGCCGGCTGCCCGGCAGGTGGCACGTGCCGTGGCCGACTACCTCGGCAGCCCCGACGGCCGGGCCGAGCTCCACGCGCAGGGCCTCCGTGCCACGGGCGAGCGGACGTCGCCGGGCTCCGTGTCGGGCGTGACGACGGTGCTCCCGACGCCGTCCGCCGAAGCCATCGCCGGCACCGTGGCGTCGTGGCGCACGCTCGCCGTGCCGTCCTCGATGCTGGTCGTCGTCGACGCCTCGGGGTCGATGGACTTCAGCGCGGGGGCAGGCACCCGGATGGACCTGCTCGCCGACGCGGCCGGCATCGCCCTGTCGTTCCTGCCCGACCACGCTCGCGTCGGGCTCTGGATCTTCTCCATCGACAAGGGCGGCCCGGGCCAGGACTGGCGCGAGCTGGAGCCGATCCGGCGCCTGGACGACCTGCGGTTCGGCCGCACCCAGCGCTACGCCCTGCGCCAGAGGGCGGAGGAGATACCGGGCCTCACCGGCGGCGGCACCGGGCTCTACGACACGGCGCTCGCCGCGTACCGGGAGGGCGTGCGCAGCTATCGCCCGCACTACTCCAACGCCGTCGTCGTGATGACCGACGGCCAGAACGAGGACCCCGGGTCCATCGGGCTGCGCCCCTTGCTGCAGCAGCTGAGGGCGCTGCGCGACCCCGACCGCCCCGTGCGGCTGGTCGGCATCGCGATCAGTGAGAACGCCGACCTGGCCGCGCTGCAGCAGATGGCCCACGTCACCGGGGGCGAGGCCTACCTCGCGGCGCAACCGCAGGACATACTCGAGGTGTTCGCCCGGGCGGTGATGTCGCGCTGAGCTCGCCGTCAGGCGAGGAGCAGCACCACGTGGGCGGCCACGCAGGCCGGCTTGTCGTGTCCCTCGATCTCGATCGTGTGCTCGACGATCAGCTGCTTGCCGGTGGGCAGGTCGCGGACCTCGCCGAAGCGCACGTGCGAGCGCAGCCGGCTGTCCACGGGCACCGGGTTGGGGAAGCGGACCTTCTCCAGCCCGTAGTTGAGCCGCGCGCCCGGCGTCTCCAGCGCGAAGACCTGCGAGGCGAAGTGGGGGAGCAGGCTCAAGGTCAAGAACCCGTGGGCGATCGTGGTGCCGAACGGCCCGGCGGCCGCCGCCTCGACGTCCACGTGGATCCACTGGTGGTCCAGCGTGGCGTCGGCGAACGCGTCGATGCGGGCCTGGTCGACCACGAGCCACTCGCTGGTGCCGATCTCGGACCCGGCTGCCGCGGCGACGTCGTCGAGGGTGGTGAAGGTGCGCATGGGCACGAACCCTAGTGCTCGCTCATGGGCGAGCCTGATTGGATGGCCCGATGACCACCCCCACCCGCGAGCAGGTGCACGCGGCCCCTAAGGTGCTGCTGCACGACCACCTCGACGGCGGCCTGCGACCGCAGACGATCGTCGAGCTCGCCGCCGAGATCGGACACCGGCTCCCCGCCGACGACGCGGAGTCGCTGGGCCGGTGGTTCGCCGAGTCGGCCGACTCGGGTTCGCTGGTGCGCTACCTCGAGACCTTCGACCACACGGTCGCGGTGATGCAGAACGGCCCGGCGATCGCCCGCGTGGCCCGCGAGTGCGTCGAGGACCTCGCCGCGGACGGCGTCGTCTACGCCGAGGTGCGCTACGCCCCCGAGCAGCACGTCAGCGGAGACATGACCCTCGACGAGGTCGTCGCGGCCGTGCAGGAGGGCTTCGAGGCGGGGATGGCCGCGAGCGGCGGCAGGATCGTCGTACGCCAGCTGCTGACCGCGATGCGCCACCAGGCCCGGTCGATGGAGATCGCCGAGCTCGCCATCGCCTGGCGCGACCGGGGCGTGGCGGGCTTCGACATCGCGGGCGCCGAGGCCGGCTTCCCGCCCACCCGGCACCTCGACGCCTTCGAGTACCTCCAGCGGGAGAACGCGCACTTCACCATCCACGCCGGCGAGGCCTTCGGGCTGCCCTCGATCTGGGAGGCGCTCCAGTGGTGCGGCGCCGACCGGCTCGGCCACGGCGTACGCATCATCGACGACATCACCGTCGCCGAGGACGGGTCGGTGGAGCTCGGGGGCCTCGCCGCCTACGTCCGCGACAAGCGGATCCCGCTGGAGATGTGCCCCAGCTCCAACATCCAGACCGGGGCGGCGGAGTCCTTCGCCGAGCACCCGGTCGGGCTGCTGACCGAGCTCCGCTTCCGGGTCACGGTCAACACCGACAACCGGCTGATGAGCGGCACGTCGATGACGCAGGAGATGTTCGGCCTGGTCGAGGCCTTCGACTACACGCTGGAGGACCTGCGCTGGTTCACCATCAACGCGATGAAGTCGGCCTTCCTGCCCTTCGACGAGCGGCTCGCGATCATCGAGCAGGTCGTCAAGCCGGGCTACGCCGACCTGATCGCCCAGGGGTGATCACCGCGGGCTGACCACCAGCCACGGCCGGTCCCAGCCGGCCAGGTCGAGGTCGTCGCGCTCCCACCGCTCGCGGCCGATCGCCAGCGTGCGACCCGAGGCCGGTTCGTACGTCGTGGCGCGGGCGTCGTCGACCCCCGTGACCAGCACGACGTGGCGGGGCAGCCACCGGTCGCCGACGAACACCGCGGCGGGGCGCTCCGGGCCGGTGCCGCGGAGGTGGGTCCACGCGTGGCGGCGCAGGCGCACGAGGTGGACGGCGTACGGCGTGCCGGTGAGCAGCCGCAGCTCGCGCGCCACGGCCCAGGGCGGGGTGCCGATGGCCCGTGGCCACGGCACCTGCCAGCCGCCGGCGGTGTCCGCCAGCGAGGTGAGGCGGAGGTGGAGCGTGCTCGCCTCGTGGGCGAACGTCGCCTGGTCGCTCACCAGCCCCGCATAGCGCGGGTGCACCAGTCGCCGGGCCATCACCAGCGAGGCGGCGCCGCAGGAGCGGCGGTCGGGCTGTCGGAGCGGGGCGGTGGCCATCAGCGCGACCCCGTCGACCCCTGCGGCTGCCGGGTCAGCTCGGCGTACGCCTGGTCGCCCGTCGCCCGGCGGCAGCCCTGGCGCAGCGCCCGCGCGACGACCTCCCGCTGGTCGTGGGCGAGGGCCACGCCGCGGCGCAGGAGCATCAGCGGGGGCTTGCGGTGCTCGCGCAGGTCGCGGGTGAGCCGTCGCCAGAAGGTCACGAGCGGGTGCTGGGTGATGCAGTAGGCCGCGGCGAGCATGCCTTCCTCGCGGCAGGCGGCCACGACCTCCGGGGCGAAGATCCCCTCGGCCACGAACCTCGTGCTGGCACCGAGGTCGACGGTGCGTGAGCCGCAGCGGCCGTTCTGCGAGATCTCGTAGACCGGCACCTCGCTGTGACCGGTCGCGCAGAGCTCACGCAGCGCCGTCAGGGCGTCCTCGCGGTGCCACGACTCCGGGTCGTCCCAGTCGACCAGCCCGGCGTTGGCGCCGTGGGTGATCCGCGGCAGGGTCGGGTCGTCGCCGTCCTTGTAGAAGTCGTCGAGCCGGAGGACCGGCAGTCCGAGCCGCTCGGCCAGCCGGGACTTGCCGGCGCCGCTCGGACCCGCCAGGACGACCACCTGGGCACGCTGCATCGTTGGGGACTCATTTCCTCGTTCGGCCACGGACGGTCACGCCGGAGACTAGTCTCGCGCAGACCCCAGATCGAACGTGCCTTGTGGGAGGACCTCATGAGTCAGGACGACTCGACCGCGCCCGAAAGTGCGCCCAGCTCCGCCGGAGCAGACCGACGTACCGGCCTGGCCGGCAGCGTGCCGCTGCTCGTCGGCCTCGCCCTCCTCCTGGTGGTCGGCGTCGTCGCCTTCCTCACCCTGGGCGGGAGCGACGACTCCGAGGCGGCCGACTGCGTCTCCGAGCAGGTCACCCTGACCACCGCTCCGGTGATGGAGAGCCTCGTCGCCGAGGCCGTCAAGGACGTCAACGCCGACGAGCCGTGCATCGACATCCAGGTCACCATCGGCACCGTGAAGGACGTCGTGGCGCTCCTGGCCGACCCCAACGCCGAGCTCCCCGAGATCTGGATCCCCGACAGCCCGACCTGGAAGGGTCAGCTGACCGCTGCCGGTTGGACCGGTACGCCGATCGCCGACGTCCTCGCCCAGACGCCCGTGGGCCTCATCGGTGGGCCCGCCGCGAAGGCGCCCTCGTCGTGGACCGGGGCGCTCGGCAGCGGTGTGCTGGCGATGGCCGACCCGAGCGCCGAGGGTGCCTCCGCGCTCGCGCTGCTGGCGCCGTACGCCGAGATGAAGCAGACCGGTGAGACGGCACTCTCGATCGAGGAGAAGACCGTCCCGGTCGCACAGACCTACGGCGAGCGGGCCGTGGCCGGTGCCTCCACCGAGACCGACCTCAGCACGATCTCGGCCTCGAGCACCCAGCTGGTGCCCGCGACCGAGCAGGCCTACCTCGCGGCTCGGCGCAGCAACGACCAGATCAACCTGGTCGCACCCGGCACCGGTGCGCCGATGCTGCAGTACCCGCTGGTCGATGTGAACCGGGGCAACAAGGACATCCTCGCCTCCGGCGGCGACCTCTCGGCCCGCGTGGGCCGCGCGCTGACCCGCTGGTTCACCTCATCCGCCGGTGTGGAGGCCATCGCGGCCGCCGAGCTGCGTGGCCCCGACGGCGCCCCGCTGGCCAACGACATCGGCCTCGGCGACGCCGAGGTGCTCGCCAAGGTGCCGCAGAAGACCACCGACGACGCGCTCCGCAAGTGGCGCGTGCTCTCGGTCCCGTCGAGCATCCTCGCCGTGGTCGACCTGTCCGGCTCGATGAAGACCTCGATCGGCGACATCACCCGCATCCAGCTGGCCGTCAACGCCTCGCAGGTCGCGCTCGACGCCTTCCCGGACCAGGCCCGCATCGGCATCTGGGGCTTCTCCAAGAACCGTGGCGAAGGAGGCGTGTCCTACGAGGAGTACGCCCCCCTCGACCGCCTCGACGCCCCCGCGGGCGACGCCGGCACGCACGGCGACGTGGTCCGGGCCGAGGCCGTCAAGCTAGTCGAGCGCGTCAAGGGCGGCACCGGCGTCATGGACACGACGCTCGCGGCCTACAAGTACGCCCAGGAGAAGTGGGACCCGGCGTGGTTCAACTCCGTGGTGATCTTCACCGACGGTGCCAGCGACGACTCGAGCTCGCTGTCGTTGGAGTCCCTGGTCAACCAGCTCAAGTCGATCCGCGACCCCGCCAAGCCGGTCAAGGTGATCATCATCGGCATCTCCGACGACGCCGACACCGGTGAGCTCGACCAGATCGCCGCGGCGACCGGGGGCCAGAACTTCTTGGTGAAGGACCCCAACGAGATCCTCGGCGTCCTCTCCTCGTCGCTGCTCAACCGCTGATCGCAGCCCTACGACGAAGGCCCCCGGAGGATCTCTGGGGGCCTTCGTCGTCGCTGCTGGTCGCTGCCGGGTCTCAGACGCCGATCGGGTGCCAGACCGTCTTGGTCTCCATGAACCGTGTCATCCGGTCGAGGGACGGCTCGAGGAGCCAGTCGGTGTCGGGGGCGGGACGGCGCACGCGCTTGAGGTTGTCGGCCGCGGCCACCTCGAGCTGGGTGGCCAGCTCGGTGTCGGTGACACCGGTCAGGTCCAGGCCGTTGACATCCATGTGCGACGCCAGCCACGGGGCGATCTCGGCCACCGATCCGGTGAGCACGTTGACGACGCCGCCCGGCAGGTCGCTGGTCGCCATGACCTCACCGAGGGTGATGGCCGTCAGCGGGTTCTGCTCGCTGGCGATCACGACCACGGTGTTGCCGGTGATGATGGCCGGGGCCACCACGCTGATCAGGCCCAGGAGGGCGCCGCGCGGGGCGACGACGGCGATGACGCCGCTCGGCTCGGGGGTGGAGAGGTTGAAGTAGGGGCCGGCGACCGGGTTGGCGTTGCCGACGACCTGGGTGATCTTGTCGGCCCAGCCGGCGTACCAGACGAGGCGGTCGACGGCGGCGTCGACGTAGGTCCGGGCCTTGGCCGGGCTGATGCCCTCCGAGGCGCGCAGCTCGGCCTCGAACTGCTCGCGGCGACCCTCGAGCACCTCGGCGATGCGGTAGACGACCTGCGCGCGGTTGTAGGCGGTCCTGCCCGACCAGCCGCCGAAGGCGGCACGGGCGGCCACGACGGCGTCGCGGGCGTCCTTGCGCGAGGCCTGCGCGGCGTTGGCCAGGAGGCGACCCTTGGCGTCGTTGACGACGTAGGAGCGGCCCGACTCCGAGCGCGGGAACTGCCCACCGATGTAGAGCTTGTACGTCTTGCGCACGTCGATGCGGCTCACGCGTCCGCTCCCTTCAAGTAGGCCTCGAGACCGTGGCGGCCGCCCTCGCGGCCGTATCCGGACTCCTTGTAGCCGCCGAACGGCGAGGTGGGGTCGAACTTGTTGAACGTGTTGGCCCAGACCACGCCGGCCCGCAGGCGGTTGGCCATCGACAGGATGCGCGAGCCCTTGTCGGTCCACACGCCGGCGGAGAGCCCGAACGGCGTGTTGTTGGCCTTCTCGATCGCCTCGGACGGCGTGCGGAAGGTCAGCACCGAGAGCACCGGGCCGAAGATCTCCTCGCGGGCGATCCGGTGGGCCTGCGACACGCCGGTGAAGACGGTCGGGGCGAACCAGTAGCCGTTGGTCGGCAGGTCGCACGGGGCCGACCAGCGCTCGGCACCCTCGGCCTCGCCGATGTCGGAGAGCTCGCGGATCTTGGCCAGCTGCTCGGCGGAGTTGATCGCACCCACGTCGGTGTTCTTGTCGAGCGGGTCGCCCACGCGCAGCGTGGCCATGCGGCGCTTGAGGCGCTCCATGACCTCGTCGGCGACGGACTCCTGCACGAGCAGGCGCGACCCGGCGCAGCACACGTGGCCCTGGTTGAAGAAGATGCCGTTGACGATGCCCTCGATGGCCTGGTCGAGCGGCGCGTCGTCGAAGACGATGTTGGCGGCCTTGCCGCCCAGCTCGAGGGTGACCTTCTTGTCCGTGCCGGCCACGGCACGGGCGATCGCCTTGCCGACCTCGGTCGAGCCGGTGAAGGCGACCTTGTCGACGTCGGGGTGCGACACGATCGCGCGGCCGGTGTCGCCGGCGCCGGTGACGATGTTGACGACGCCCGGCGGGAGGTCGGCCTGCTGGCAGATCTCGGCGAACAGCAGCGCGGTCAGCGGGGTGGTCTCGGCCGGCTTGAGCACGACGGTGTTGCCGCACGCGAGCGCCGGGGCGATCTTCCACGCCAGCATCAGCAGCGGGAAGTTCCACGGGATGACCTGGCCGGCGACACCGAGCGGCGTCGAGCCGTAGCCGGAGTGCTCGAGCTTGTCGGCCCAGCCGGCGTAGTAGAAGAAGTGGGCGGCGACGACGGGGATGTCGACGTCGCGCGACTCCTTGATCGGCTTGCCGTTGTCGATCGACTCCAGGACGGCGAGCTCGCGGCCGCGCTCCTGGATGATCCGGGCGATGCGGTAGAGGTACTTGGCGCGCTCGGCGCCGGACATCCGCGACCAGACGCGGGTGTAGGCGCGACGAGCGGCCCTCACGGCCTCGTCGACGTCGGCGTCGTCGGCCTCGGCGACCTCGGCGAGGACCTCCTCGGTGGCGGGGTTGACCGTCTTGAACGACGAGCCGTGGCCGTCGACGAACTCGCCGTTGATGAACAGGCCGTAGGACGGCTTGATGTCGACGATCGCGCGCGACTCGGGTGCGGGGGCGTACTCGAAAATGGTGGTCATCTCCATCAGTCCAGCGTGAAGTAGTCGGGACCGGAGTAGCGACCGGTCGTCATCTTGGTGCGCTGCATCAACAGGTCGTTGAGCAAGGTGGAGGCGCCGAAGCGGAACCAGTCGGGGTCGAGCCAGTCGGGCCCGGCGATCTCGTTGACCATCACGAGGTACTTGATGGCGTCCTTGGTGCTCCTGATGCCACCGGCGGGCTTCACGCCGACCATCTGGCCGGTCTGCTCACGGAAGTCGCGGACGGCCTCGAGCATGATCAGGGTGACGGGCAGCGTGGCCGCCGGCTGCACCTTGCCGGTGGAGGTCTTGATGAAGTGGCCGCCGGCCATCATCGCGAGCCAGCTGGCGCGACGGACGTTGTCGTAGGTCTGCAGCTCGCCGGTCTCGAAGATCACCTTGAGGTGGGCGCTCGACCCATCAGGCTTGGCGCACGCCTCCTTGACCTGGACGATCTCCTCGTAGACGTCGAGGTAGCGACCCGACAGGAACGCACCACGGTCGATGACCATGTCGATCTCGTCGGCGCCGGCCTCGACCGCGTCACGCGTGTCGGCGAGCTTGATGTCCATCGCCGCGCGACCGCTGGGGAACGCGGTGGCGACGGCTGCGACGTGGACGCCGCTGTCGCCGAGGGTCTTCTTCGCCGTCGCAACCATGTCGGGGTAGACGCAGACGGCGGCGGTCGCCGGGCACGACGGGTCGGCCGGGTCGGGGCGCATCGCCTTCGAGGCGAGCGCGCGGACCTTGCCGTGGGTGTCGGCACCCTCGAGCGTGGTGAGGTCGACCATCCGGATGGCCAGGTCGATGGCAAAGGCCTTCGACGTGGTCTTGATGGACCGGGTGCCGAGACCGGCGGCGCGGGCCTCGCACCCGACCTGGTCGACCCCGGGGAGGCCGTGGAGGAAGCGGCGGAGCGAGGAGTCCGAGCGCACGATGTCGTCGTAGACCCCGGCGCTCGGCGTTGAGCTGGCAGTGGCTGTCACCGACCCAGCATAGAGTTGGTGTCGAGGCCTCCGGCAATCCACGGAGGGCCAACATCTGCCCAATCGGACGAGGACGACATGGCACGCCTGCAGGACGACCACACGACGGTCGTGGAGAGGTTCCACGCCACCAGTGGTCGGGTCACCGGATGGATGACCGTGGCCGTGGCGGCCGTCGTGGTGATGGCCGGGCTCGCCTACCTCGACGACGGGTTCCCGACCTGGGTGATCGGCGCCGCGCTCCTCGTGGGCGTGCTCGCCTGGGCCGCGATGCTGCGCCCGGCGCTGTGGGCCACGGGCGACCACCTCGTGATGCGCAACCTCGCCGAGACCGTCCACATCCGGCTCGCCGCCGTCGAGGAGATGGCCGTGCGCCAGGTGCTCGCGGTGCGCGCCGCCGACCGCCGCTGGGTCTCGACCGTCGTGGGGCGCTCGTGGCGCAAGACGATCACGTCCCGGCAGGCCCCTGGTGAGGCGACGCCCCACCAGGACATGCCCTACGCCGACTTCGTCGAGAACCGCCTCTACGACCTCGTCGACTCCGCGCGCACCGCCGCCGGGGTGCGGCCCGGCTCCCCGGACCAGCTGGCGCTGCCCGACGCCGTACGCCGTGAGCCGGCGTGGCTCCCGCTCGGCCTGATCGCGGCCGCGGCGGTCGTGCTCGTCGTGACGCTCCTCGTCTGAGGGCTCACGCCCGCCGGGCCTCGAGCCCGTCGAGGATGAGCTCGAGGCCGTCGTCGAACTCGTCGCCGTAGGCGTAGTCGCGCCCGACGACCTGCTCGGCGACCATCTCGGCGAGGTGGGGGTAGTCGGCCATGGCCGCGCCGAGGTCCTCGACGAAGTCCTCGGCCGACTCACCCGGCTGGAAGGGCAGGTTCACCTCGGTGAGCACGAAGCCGTAGACGTAGGCGTCGAGGACCGAGAAGGCGTGCGCGGCCAGCGCGACCGGGAAGCCGGCCGCGCGCAGGCAGCCGAGGACGGCGTCGTGGTGGCGCAGGGTCGCGGGACCGGGGGAGCGGCGCGACTCGATCAGGCCGAGGCCCCACGGGTGGGCGGCCAGGACCGCACGCGCCGACCGGGCGCGCGCTTCCATCTCGGGGCGCCACGGTGCGGAGGCCGAGGGGGTGTCGATGCGCTCGAAGACCCAGTCGGCCAGGCCGTCGAGCAGGGCGTCCTTGCTGGCGACGTGGTGGTAGAGCGACATCGCCTCCACGTCGAGCTCGCGCCCGACGCTGCGCATGCTCACGCCGGCGAGCCCGACGGCGTCCGCGACCCGGCTGGCGGCGTCGATGACGCGCTGCCGGGAGAGGGGTGGTCTGGACACGGGCTGCTCCTGGGGTGGCGGACTTACGGGCGTAAGGCTACTGTGCAGGGGACCAGACTTACAGGTGTAAGGCGAGGGGAGACGTCATGAGGGCAGCCGTGGTAGCGAGGTACGGGCCGCCGGAGGTCGTGTCGGTCGTCGACGCACCCGACCCGGTCGCGGGCAAGGGACAGGTCCTGGTGCGGGTGCGGGCCACGACCCTCAACTCCGGCGACGCCCGCATCCGCGGGTGCCGCTTCCCCCGCGGCTTCGCGCTGCCGGGGCGGCTCGCCCTGGGCATCCGCGGTCCACGGCGTGCCGTGCTGGGAGGCGTCTACTCGGGCGTGGTGGAGGCGGTCGGTCCCGGGGTCGACGACGTGGCGGTCGGCGACGAGGTCTGCGGGATGACCGGGGCGGGGATGGGCGCCCATGCCGAGCTCGTCGCCGTGCGCGCCGACCGGATGACCCCCAAGCCCGCCGGGGTGGACCACGAGCAGGCGGCCGCCATCCTCTTCGGCGGCAAGACCGCACGCCACTTCCTGCGCGACCGGCTCGCGCCGGGACGGCGGGTGCTGGTCAACGGCGCGTCGGGCGCGGTCGGGAGTGCGGCGGTGCAGGTCGCCCACCTCGCCGGCGCCCACGTCACCGGCGTGTGCAGCGCCCGCAACGCCGAGCTCGTGCGCTCGCTCGGCGCCGACGAGGTGGTCGACCACGCCAGCACCCCCGTGCTCGAGCTGGCCACGACGTACGACGTGGTGCTGGACACGGTCGGCAACCTCGATCGGCACTCGGGGCTGCGGCTGCTGTCGGCCGACGGGGTCCTCCTGCTGGTGGCGGGCAGCCTCGCGGACACCGTCCTCGCGCGCGGCCGGGTGCGCGCCGGCGTCTCGTCGGAGGACCCGGCCGACTTCGCGTGGCTGCTCGAGCGCCTGGCCGCCGGCGAGCTGCGGGCGGTCGTCGACCGCACCCTCCCGCTCAGCGACATCGTCGAGGCGCACCGCGTCGTGGACTCCGGTCGCAAGGTGGGCAACCTTGTGATCACGCCCTAGGACGGGTGCTGCACGGGATCGGTGAAGGAGACCGGCTTGCCGGTGGCGCGGGCGTACGCGATCTCCCGGCTCGTGGACTCGCCGACGTACCCACCGGGGTTGATCACCAGGACCCGGTCGGCCAGGTCGATCTTCCGCAGGTGGAGTGCGTCCAGCGCGGTCTTCTGCTCGTCGGTGATCGTCTCGTCCGGTGCGCGTTCTCCGGAGTGGGTGAAGACGCCGGGTGCGACGACGATGGCACCCGCGAACGTCAGGTCGCGGTTCG
>NZ_JAOPWY010000016.1 GCF_025965415.1 Nocardioides sp. | reverse complement strand
GGCAAGCTCGAGGCCGGCTCGACCGTGGTCAACTCGGTCAACGGCCGCAAGGAGCGGATCGGCAAGGTCTACCAGATGCACGCCAACAAGCGTGAGGAGATCGCGTCGGTCGGCGCCGGCCAGATCGTGGCCGTGATGGGTCTGAAGGACACCAAGACCGGTCACACCCTGTGCGACCCGCAGCACCCGGTCGTCCTCGAGTCGATGACGTTCCCGGCCCCGGTGATCGAGGTCGCGATCGAGCCCAAGACCAAGGGTGACCAGGAGAAGCTCGGCACCGCGATCCAGCGCCTCTCCGACGAGGACCCGACCTTCACGGTCAAGGCCGACGAAGAGACCGGTCAGACGATCATCGCGGGCATGGGCGAGCTCCACCTGGAGATCCTCGTCGACCGGATGAAGCGCGAGTTCCGCGTCGAGGCCACCGTCGGCAAGCCGCAGGTCGCCTACCGCGAGACGGTCCGCAACCTGGTCGAGAAGCACTCCTACACCCACAAGAAGCAGACCGGTGGTTCGGGTCAGTTCGCCAAGGTCGTCGTCAACCTCGGTCCGAACATCGACCCCGAGACCGGTCTCGGTGCGGGCTACGAGTTCGTCAACAACGTGTCCGGCGGCCGGGTCCCGAAGGAGTACATCCCTTCGGTCGACCAGGGCGGCCAGGAGGCCATGGAGTTCGGCGTGCTCGCCGGCTACCCCATGGTCGACGTGAAGTTCTCCCTCGAGGACGGCGCCTACCACGACGTCGACTCGTCCGAGCTCGCGTTCAAGATCGCCGGCAACCAGGCCTTCAAGGAGGCCGCACGCAAGGCCAGGCCGGTGCTGCTCGAGCCGATGTTCGCCGTTGAGGTGACCACCCCCGAGAGCTTCCTCGGCACGGTCATTGGCGACATCAACTCGCGCCGCGGCCAGATTCAGGCGCAGGAGGAGCGTCACGGCGACATGGTCGTGAACGCCCTTGTGCCCCTGTCCGAGATGTTCGGGTACGTTGGCGACCTGAGGTCCAAGACCTCTGGTCAGGCGTCGTACTCGATGGAGTTCGACTCGTACGCCGAGGTTCCCACGAACATCGCCGACGAGATCATCAAGAAGGTCCGCGGCGAGTAGTCTCGCCCGGATCCTCGGCTGCACCAACCACACCCACGAGTCAAGAAACAACCACACCCAGGAGGAGCCCCAGTGGCTAAGGCGAAGTTCGAGCGGACCAAGCCGCACGTCAACATCGGTACGATCGGTCACATCGACCACGGCAAGACGACGCTGACCGCGGCGATCACCAAGGTGTTGCACGACAAGTACCCGAATCTGAACGAGGCCTCGGCCTTCGACCAGATCGACAAGGCTCCCGAGGAGCGTCAGCGCGGTATCACGATCTCGATCGCGCACGTCGAGTACCAGACCGAGGCGCGCCACTACGCGCACGTCGACTGCCCGGGTCACGCGGACTACATCAAGAACATGATCACCGGTGCTGCGCAGATGGACGGCGCGATCCTCGTGGTTGCCGCCACCGACGGCCCGATGCCGCAGACCCGCGAGCACGTGCTGCTCGCCCGCCAGGTCGGCGTGCCGGCCCTGGTCGTGGCGCTCAACAAGTGCGACATGGTCGACGACGAGGAGCTCATCGAGCTCGTCGAGATGGAGGTGCGCGAGCTCCTCTCCGAGTACGAGTTCCCGGGCGACGACATCCCGGTCGTGCGCGTTGCTGCCTTCCCGGCCCTGCAGGGTGACGAGAAGTGGGGCGAGTCGATCGTCGAGCTCATGAACGCGGTGGACGAGTCCATCCCGACGCCCGAGCGCGAGACCGACAAGCCGTTCCTCATGCCCGTCGAGGACGTCTTCACGATCACCGGTCGTGGCACCGTCATCACCGGTCGCATCGAGCGCGGCATCGTCAAGGTCAACGAGGAGGTCGAGATCATCGGCATCCGCGAGACCGCCCAGAAGTCGACCGTCACCGGTGTCGAGATGTTCCGCAAGCTGCTCGACGAGGGCCAGGCGGGCGAGAACGTCGGTCTGCTCCTCCGTGGCACCAAGCGCGAGGACATCGAGCGCGGCATGGTCGTCATCAAGCCGGGCACCACGACGCCTCACACCAACTTCGAGGCGTCGGTCTACATCCTCAGCAAGGACGAGGGCGGCCGTCACACGCCGTTCTTCAACAACTACCGCCCGCAGTTCTACTTCCGTACGACTGACGTGACCGGTGTTGTGACCCTGCCCGAGGGCACCGAGATGGTCATGCCGGGTGACAACACCGAGATGTCGGTCGAGCTCATCCAGCCCATCGCCATGGACGAGGGCCTGCGCTTCGCCCTCCGCGAGGGTGGCCGCACCGTCGGCGCCGGCCGCGTCGTCAAGATCACCAAGTGATCCCCGCCGGTCACTGACCGGCACCAGCACCACGTCGAGACCCCGTCTCCCGCAAGGGAGGCGGGGTCTCGTGCGTCCGCGGTCAGGCCGCGCGCGACCGGGGCAGCAGCCCGGCCTGCGTCAGCAGCCGCTCGATGCGCTCCCGCTCGCGGTCGCGCTCGACGCCCGGGGGCAGCACGGCCATCAGGTGGTCGAGCTCCAGGGTCTCGGCCGCCTCGGCCAGCACCGAGTCGTAGGCCAGCCGGCAGCCCTCGTACTTGGCGAAGCGCATCCCGTCGTGGTGGAACGCGTCGTGGAGCCGGCAGACGTCGGCGGCGATCCGCTCGATCGGCCGGCGCAGGGGAAGGACGGCCGCGTCGGGCTCGTGCCGCACCACCCGCACCAGTGCGCGCCCCAGGCGTCGCTCCCAGCTCCACAGGCCACCGATTGCGCCACCGAGCACGATCTGGACACCGATCCAGACCAGCAACAGCTCACCGAAGTCCTGGAGCCAGCTCAGCACGCCGTCCACGGTACGCCGCGCAGCGGGCCGCCGCGAGAGTCGTCCTGGGCTGGTCGGGCAAGCAGTGCCGCGATGCGCTCAGGACCACCCCAGGGACGACCGGTGCCGCTGCCACGGCACCATGGAGCCATGGGGTTCACGAAGGCCGAGCTGGAGTCGTTCCGTGACGTCGAGGTCCCCGACCTGCTCCCCGCACGCGGGCAGCAGCTGCGGCTGCTGTTCGTCGGCATCAACCCGGGTCTGTGGACGGCAGCCACCCAGACCCACTTCGCCCGCCCGGGCAACCGGTTCTACCCGGCGCTGCTGCGCGCCGGGATCCTGGCCGAACCGGTCGACCCGTCCGCGGGCATGACCACCCAGGACCGCGAAGCCCTGCGGCGCCGGGGCATCGGCATCACCAACGTGGTCGCGCGCGCCACCGCTCGCGCCGACGAGCTCTCGGTCCAGGAGCTGCGCGAGGGTGGGGAACGGCTCCGGGAGCTCGTGGCTCAGAGGCGCCCGCTCGTGGTGGCGGTCGCCGGGATCACCGCCTACCGCGCGGCGTTCGGCAGCAGGGGGGCCAGGGCCGGTGAGCAACCCGAGCGGTGGGGTGCCTCGCGCGTGTTCGTCGTGCCCAACCCGTCAGGGCTCAACGCCCACGAGACCGTCGACACGCTCGCGGCCGCCTACGCCGAAGCGGGGCGCGCTGCAGGCGTCGTCGGTCCTCAGCCGGGGTCCCCGCCCGCGACGTCCTCCGGCGTCTAGTCGCGCCTCTCGACGAGCCGGCACGTCGCCGTGACCCGGCGCCGGCCAGTCATCCGAGCAGCGCCTCCACGGCACCCCGGAACGCCGAGGTGTGGGCGTCGACGTCCGCCACGGTGTGGAATGGCGAGAACAGCGACATGTTGTGGAACGGCGCCAGCAGCACCCCGCGGTTGACCGTCCACAGGTGGAAGAAGGCGTCGAGGTCCTCGTCGACGGCCGCGGCCGCCTCGGCGCCCGCGCGCGGCGGCGGGCAGAACCAGTACTCCGCCCGGCAGCCCAGCCGCTGCACGTGCCACGGGAGGTCGTGCTGGTCGATCACGCCCCGGATGCCGTCGGTGAACAGCTCGGCCAGGGGGATGGCGACGTCGAAGTCCTCCTGGCGCAGGGCGGTCGACAAGGTCGCCCGCACCGCCGCCATGGCCAGCGCCGAGCCGGAGAGCGTGCCGCCCACGCCGGCCACGTCGATGTCGTGACCGAGCATCGGCCCCTCCAGCTGCGCGGCGACCTCGGCGGTCATGCCGTACGCGGCGACGGGGATGCCGCCGCCGATGGGCTTGCCGATGACGACGAAGTCCGGGTCGAGGTCCCAGGCCGCGGTCGCGCCGCCGGGGCCGGCGCAGATGGTGTGCGTCTCGTCGTTGACCAGCAGGACGCCGTGGCGCCGGGTGATCTCGCGGACGCCGGCGAGGTAGCCCTCCTCGG
Organism: Nocardioides sp.; assembly: GCF_025965415.1. Lineage (GTDB taxonomy): Bacteria > Actinomycetota > Actinomycetes > Propionibacteriales > Nocardioidaceae > Nocardioides. The sequence continues at coordinate 14,329 of NZ_JAOPWY010000016.1, read as the reverse complement.
GGAGCACGATGCCGATGTTGGTCAGCGCCGGCTCCATCAACAGGCAGGCGACGTCGCCCTCGGCCAGCCTGGCCTCCAGCGCGTCGAGGTCGTTGAACGGCACCACCGCGGTCGTCTCGGCGACGTCGACCTGGGGACCCAGGGCGCCGGGACGGGCTACGACGCGGTCACCGGCACGGCCGTGCTCGAGCACGCCCAGCGTCTCGTCGACGGTGCCGTGGTAGCACCAGTCCATCACCGCGATCCTCGGCCGTCCGGTGAGGTGCCGGGCGAAGCGCAGCACGAAGCGGTTGGCGTCGGTCGCGGTCATCGCCATCTGCCACCGGGGGAGCCCGAAGCGGCGGCTCAGCTCACCGGCGACCCAGGAGGCGTCCGTCGAGGGCAGCATCGTGGTGATGCCGTGCTCGGTGCGCTCGCGTACGGCGTCCGCGACGGCGGGCAGGCAGTGCCCGGTCATCGACCCGGTGTCGCCGAGGCAGAGGTCGACGTAGTCGATGCCGTCGACGTCGGTGAACCTACCGCCCGTGGCCGACTCCACGAAGAGGGGGAACGACCCCGGCCACCGGGTCATCCACGGCATCGGCACGCCGGCCAGCAGGTGCTCGCCGGCCTCGGCGGCGAGCCGCGCGGACGTCGGGTGCAGGTCGACGAACCGCTGCTCCTCCGCGGCGTGGAGCGCGGCCAGCCGCGCGCGGTCGATGCCCGTCGCCGGGCTCACAGGGCGCTGCCGACGTACTTGGTCTCGAGGTACTCCTCGATGCCCTCGAAGCCACCCTCGCGGCCGAAGCCGGAGTGCTTGACGCCGCCGAAGGGCGCGGCGGGGTTGGAGACGATGCCGGTGTTGACGCCCACCATGCCGAACTCCAGGGCCTCGCTGACCCGGATCACCCGGGCGTGGCCGCGTGAGAAGACGTAGGCGACCAGGCCGTACTCGGTGTCGTTGGCGCGCTCGATCGCCTCGGCCTCGCTGTCGAAGGTCGTGATCGGGGCGACCGGACCGAAGATCTCCTCGCGGAACACCCGCGCCGAGGCGGGTACGTCGACCAGGACGGTGGGCGGGTAGAAGTGGCCGGGACCCTCGGGCACGGTGCCGCCGACCAGGGCCTTGGCCCCGGAGGAGACCGCGTCCTCGACGAGCTCGTGCACGCCCGCCCGGGCCTTGGCGGTGATCAGGGGGCCGACGTCGACGCCGTCCTCCGTGCCGTCGCCGACCGTCAGGGCGCCCATCCGCTCGGCCAGTCGGCCGGCGAACTCCTCGGCGACCGACGCGTGGACCAGGAACCGGTTGGCCGAGGTGCAGGCCTCGCCGATGTTGCGCATCTTGGCGAGCATCGCGCCGTCGACGGCGGCGTCGAGGTCGGCGTCGCCGAAGACGATGAAGGGCGCGTTGCCGCCGAGCTCCATCGAGACCCGCAGCAGCTGCTCGGAGGCCTGCGAGACCAGCACCTTGCCCACGGCCGTGGAGCCGGTGAAGGTCAGCTTGCGCAGCCGGGGGTCGCGGATGATCGGCTCGCAGACGCCGCCGGAGTCCGTCGTGGTGACGACGTTGAGCACGCCGGGCGGGAGCCCGACCTCCTGCATCAGCGCGGCGAGGGCCAGCATGGTCAGGGGCGTCTCGTGGGCCGGCTTGACGACCATCGTGCAGCCGGCGGCGATGGCCGGACCGATCTTGCGGGTGCCCATCGCCAGGGGGAAGTTCCAGGGCGTGATCATCAGCGTCGGCCCGACGGGGGCCTTCATGGTGATCAGCCGGGTGTTGCCCGAGGGGGCCGCGGAGTAGCGACCGTGGATCCGCACCGCCTCCTCGGAGAACCAGCGGAAGAACTCGGCGCCGTAGGTCACCTCTCCCTTCGCCTCCGCCAGCGTCTTGCCCATCTCCAGGGTCATCAGGCGGGCGAAGTCGTCGGCGCGCTCGGTGAGCAGCTCGAAGGCGCTGCGGAGGATCTCACCCCGCTTGCGGGGCTCGGTGGCGGCCCACTCCTTCTGTGCCCCGGCCGCGGCGGCCAGCGCGCGCTGGCCGTCCTCCGGGGTCCCGTCCGCGATGCGGGTCAGCACCCCCTCGTCGGCGGGGTTGGTCACCTCGAAGGTCGCGCCTCCGGAGGCGTCCACCCACTCGCCGCCGACGAGGAGCTGTCGGGGCACGGTCTCGATCACGTCAGCCATGTCATCAGCCTCTCACTGGCTTCCAGCGGCCGCCCGGTCGAAGGCGGCCTCGAAGATGTCCAGTCCCTCGGACAGGAGGTGGTCGTCGATGGAGAGCGGGGGGAGGAAGCGGAACACGTTGCCGAAGGTGCCGCAGGTGAGCGTCACCAGGCCCTCGGCGGAGCACGCCCGGTGGACTGCGCCGGCGAGGGCCGCGTCCGGCGTACGTCCCGGGCCGTCGCTCACCAGCTCGACGGCGAGCATCGCCCCGCGACCCCGGATGTCGCCCACCCGCTCGGGGTGGCGCTGGGCCAGTGCCTGCAGGCGGGGCACGAAGATCGCCTCGATCTCGCGGGCGCGCGCGGGCAGGTCGAGCTCCTGCATGGTCTCCATGGCGGCCAGCGCGGAGGCGCAGGCCACCGGGTTGCCGCCGTAGGTGCCTCCGAGCCCTCCCACGTGCACGGAGTCCATCACCTCGGCACGGCCGGTGACCGCGGCCAGGGGGAGTCCGCCGGCCATGCCCTTGGCGGTGGTCACCAGGTCGGGGACAACGCCCTCGTGGTCGGAGGCGAACCAGTCGCCCGTGCGCGCGAAGCCGGTCTGGATCTCGTCGGCGATGAAGAGGATGCCCTGCTCGCGGCACCAGTCCGCGACCCGCGGCAGCCAGCCCGCAGGCGGGACGATGAAGCCGCCCTCGCCCTGGATCGGCTCGATCAGCACGGCCGCGCAGCTGTCCTCGCCCACCTGGGCGTGCACGGTGTTGACGAAGGCCTCGAAGGCCTCGTCTGCGCACGCCTCCGGGCCGCCCGGCCAGCGGTAGGGGTAGGCCATCGGGGCGCGGTAGATCTCCCCGGCGAACGGTCCGAAGCCGTGCTTGTAGGGCATGTTCTTGGCGGTCAGCGCCATCGTCAGGTTCGTACGCCCGTGGTAGGCGTGGTCGAAGACCACGATCGCGTCGCGACCGGTGTGGTGGCGCGCGACCTTGACCGCGTTCTCCACCGCCTCGGCACCGGAGTTGAAGAGGGCAGAGCGCTTCTCGTGGCTGCCGGGCGTGAGCTCCGCGAGCTTCTCGCAGACCTCGACGTACTCCTCGTAGGGCGTGACCATGAAGCAGGTGTGCGTGAAGTCCGCGACCTGCCGCTGCACGGCCTCGACCACCCGCGGTGCGGCGTTGCCGACCGTGGTGACGGCGATGCCCGAGCCGAAGTCGATGAGCTGGTTGCCGTCGACGTCGCGCAGGATGCCCCCGCCCGCCTGCTCGACGTACACCGGCAGCGTCGTGCCGACGCCGGCCGAGACCGCCGCCACCTTGCGCTCCTGGAGCGCCCGCGAGCGGGGGCCGGGGATCTCGGTGGCCAGGATCCTCTCCTGCGACAGCGTCATGACGTCCTCTCCGTGCGGTCCTCGATGCCCCAGGGGGATCCGTAGCCCTCGGGCCTGGGGGCGGCCAGCAGGTCGAGGAACGGCTTGGGTGGCAGTGCCTCGGGGCCGAGCACGCCGGAGCCGGACCAGGTGCCGTCGGCGAGCAGCTCGAGGGCCACCACGGGGTTGATCGCGGTCTGCCAGACCACGCACTGCGCGCCGTAGTCGCGCATCGAGTCGGCGTTGTCGACCACGTGGTAGAGGTACGTCGAGCGCGGCGCGCCGTCCTTGCCGGTGCCGGTGACGAACAGCCCGGCGCACGTCTTGCCCTCCATCCGCGGCCCGATCGTCGCGGGGTCGGGCAGGCACGCCGCGACGACGTCGCGCGGCGAGACCCGGACGCCCTTGACCGTGACCGGCTCGGTCGAGTCCAGGCCGAGGGTGTGCAGGGTGCGCAGGATCGCGATCATCTCCTCGCCCAGGCCGTACTTGAACGTCACCCGGTCGGCGTCGACCCACCGGGGCATGAGGAGCACCTCCTCGTGCTCGACGTGCACGCACTCCACCGGGCCGATGCCCTCGGGGAAGTCGAACACCTCGGGCTCGGAGAAGGGCGGCAGCGTGAAGAACCCCGACTCCAGGTCGCCGCCGCCCCTCTCGCGTTCCCACACGACAGGGGGGTTCAGGCACTCCTCGATGATCGTCCACATCGAGAAGCCGGGTGCGAACACCTCGTTGCCGACGTCGTCGCGGATCACCAGGTTGGCGCCGTCGCGGGTGCCGAGCTCGTCGATGTGGTCGAACAGCTCGTCGGCGGCGTAGCGGGCGAACACGTCGGACAGGCCGGGCTCGACGCCGATGCCGAGGAGGGCGAGGCGTCCCGCGGCCTCCCACTCGCCCGCGCGGGCGAACTGCTCGTCACCCAGCTTGACGCCGACCTGCTCGTAGGGGGCCTCGGGGTGGCGCTGCGAGAGGCTCATCGCCATGTCGAGGTAGTCGGCGCCGGCGGCCAGGGCGCCGGTGAAGATCGGCATGACGAAGCGCGGGTCGACCGCGTTGAACACGTGGGTGGCCCGCACCTCACGGGCGAGCGCGCTCACCGCGTCGGCGTCGGACGCGTCCACCTGCGCCGCGCTGAGCCGTGCCTCGCCCTCGCGGCGCGCGCTCGCGGCCGCCACGGTCTGCTCGGCGCGGGCGAGGTCGTAGTCGGCCACCACCCACGCCTCGAAGAAGTCGCGCTCGACCGCGATCCGGGCGGCGGCGTCGCCGACCCCGCCGGCGCCGACCATCAGGACGCGCATGGGCGCCGGCCTCGATTCGGGCATGTCACTCCTTCGACCTATTCCTTGACCCGCGACGCCCGCAACGAGCTCACGACCTGCGCGCCGACGACGAGCAGCACGGCGATCACGAACATCGAGAAGCCGATGACGTTGGCCTCGGCAGGGATGCCGCGGCGGGACGCGACGTAGACGAACTTGGGGAACGTCGACTCGTTGCCGGAGACGAAGTTGGTGATGATGAAGTCGTCGAAGGACAGCGAGAAGGCGAGCATGGCTGCACCGAGGACGCCGGGGAGGATCAACGGGAAGGTGACCTTCCAGAAGGTCTGCATCGGGCTCGCGTAGAGGTCCTGAGCGGCCTCCTCGATCCGGGGGTCGAGGGACTGGATCCGGGCCTTCACCGTGACCACGACGAAGCTCAGGCAGAACATGATGTGGGCGAAGACGATCGTGGTGAAGCCGAGGCTGAGGCCGACGTTGGCGAAGCCCTGCACGAAGATCGTCAGGAGGGCGGCGCCCATCACGATCTCGGGCGTGGCCATCGGCACGAAGATCAGCACGTTGCTGGCGGCCTTGCCGCGGAACTTGTAGCGGACCATGGCGAGGGCCATCAGCGTGCCGAGGACCGTGGCGATGACGGTCGAGATGGCCCCCACCTGCAGCGAGGTCACCAGCGATCCGCAGACGCCCGGCACCCCGCACGGGTCCTGCCAGTGCTTCCAGGTGAAGCCCTGCCACACGATGTTGGTCTTGCCGTGGTCGTTGAACGAGAACGCGAAGGTGTAGGCGACGGGCAGGAAGAGGTAGAGCAGCACCAGGATCGCGGACAGCATCGCGAAGTGGTTGGCCAGCCAGACCTGGGCCCGCTTGGCGGTCGAGGGCCGGTAGGCCGTCTTCGGCGCAGACGTGGTCGGGGGAGTCGTCATCGAGGCCACCTCACACCAGCTCGTCGGTGCCGAAGCGGCGCACGTAGAGGAACACCATCACCAAGATCGCCGCCATCAGCGTGAACGACAGCGCGGCCGCCACCGGATAGCCGCCGGGGACGGCGAGGAACTGGTCGTTGATGACGTTGCCGACCATCTTGCCGCGCTGGGGGCCGAGCAGCTCCATGTTGACGAAGTCACCTGCCGCCGGGATGAACGTCAGCAGCGTGCCGGCGAGCACGCCTGGCATCGACATCGGGAGGGTGACCGTGCGGAACGTGGTGAAGCCGTTGGCGTACAGGTCGCCGCCGGCCTCGATCACGCGCGGGTCGGCCCGCTCGAGCGAGGCGTAGATCGGCAGCACCATGAAGGGCAGGAAGTTGTAGGTGAGGCCGGCGATGACCGCCACCGGGGTGTTGATGATGTGCCCGCCCGGCAGCAGGTGCAGGAAGTTGAGGATGCCGGCCACCCACGCCTCGTCGGCCAGGATCTGCGACCACGCGAAGGTGCGCAGGATGAAGGAGGTGAAGAACGGGGCGACGACGCAGATCATCATCAGGTTGCGCCACCTCCCGGCCTTGAACGCCATCGCGTAGGCCAGCGGGTAGGCCACCACGAAGGCCAGCAGGGTGGCCAGGCCGGCGTAGAGGAACGACCGCGCGAAGTGGGGCGCGTAGTCGGTCAGCGCACTGGCGTAGTTCTCGAAGTTGAGGTCGCGGTAGTAGTAGCCCGGGAACCCCGGGTAGCGGCTCTGCAGGCTCACCGCGGCCAGCTGCACGAGCGGCAGGATGAAGAAGACGCCCAGCCACAGCACCCCGGGGAGCAGCAGGAGGTACGCCGTCCAGCTGCGCTTCTCCGTCTCCGGCGCCGGCGCCACCGGGTGGACCGCGGGATCGCCCGCCACCTGCGAGACCTGGGCGAGGGAGCTCATGCCGCGTCCACGGGCACGCCGAACGCGTGCCCGGGGTTCCAGGTCAGCCAGACCTCGTCCCCGGGTCGCAGGTCGAGGGGCTCGACGTCGAGGTTCTGCTCGTAGCAGCTCCAGGTCGTCCCGCTGGGCATGTCGACGAGGTAGCTCGTCGCCACCCCGAGGAAGGACACGTCGCGCACCACGCCCTTGACGTCGTTGCCGACGCCCTCGGGCCGGGTGCGCGAGACCGTCACCTTCTCCGGGCGTACGCCGAACAGCACCTCGCCCTCGTGCACCTGCGAGCGGGACTTGAGGATCCTTACCGGGGTGCCGAGGACGTCGGCCACGAGGTGGTCCCCGTCGATGTCCTTGATGGTGCCGACCCCGGTGTTGGCCTGCCCGAGGAAGTTGGCGACGAACCGCGTGCGCGGCAGGTCGTACAGCGTCGCCGGTGCGCCGAGCTGCTCGATGTGGCCCTTGTTCATCACCGCGACCGTGTCGGCCATGGTCATGGCCTCCTCCTGGTCGTGGGTGACGTGGATGAAGGTCAGCCCGACCTCGGTCTGGATGCGCTTGAGCTCCACCTGCATCTCACGACGCAGCTTGAGGTCGAGGGCGCCCAGCGGCTCGTCGAGCAGCAGCACCTCCGGGTGGTTGACCAGCGCCCGGGCGAGGGCGACCCGCTGCTGCTGCCCTCCCGAGAGCTGGGCGGGCTTGCGCTCGGCGAAGGACGCCATCTGCACCAGCTCGAGCGCCTCGTCGGTCCGGGTGGCCGCGTCGGCGGCCTTGCGCCGCTTGGGACCGAAGGCGACGTTGTCGCGGATCGTGAGGTGCGGGAAGAGCGCGTAGGACTGGAAGACCGTGTTGACCGGTCGTTCGTAGGGGCGCGACCCGGTCAGGTCGGTGTCGCCGATGAGAACCCGGCCCGCGGTGGGCTGCTCCAGCCCGGCGATCATCCGCAGCGTGGTGGTCTTGCCGCACCCCGAGGGGCCGAGGAGGGCGAAGAAGGAGCCGCGCGGCACCAGCAGGTCGAGGTCGTCGACCGCGGTGAAGTCGGCGAAGGACTTGGTGACGCTCTCGAGCTTGAGGTCGCCGCGCGCCTCACGGAATCCGGCCATGTCAGTTCCCCATCACCTTCGTGGACCAGAGGTCGGCGAACTCGATGTCCTCGTCGGCGTCGAGCACCCGGAAGGACTGGATGTTGTTCTCGGCGATGAACTCCGCGGTCGGGAAGATCCACGGGCTCTCGGCCAGGTCGGGATCGACCTTCTCCATCTCGGCCTGGGCGCCGTCGACGGGACAGACGTAGTTGACCCACGCCGCGACCTGGGCGGCGACCGCCGGGTCGTAGTAGTAGTTCATCAGGGTCTCGGCGTTGCGACGGTGCGTGGAGGTGATCGGGACCATCAGGTTGTCCGACCAGAGGGTGCCGCCGGACTCCGGGATGGTGAAGGTCCAGCTCGGGTCCTTGGTGTCGGCGGCCAGGACGAAGATGTCGCCGCTCCAGGTGATGCCCGCGACCGCGTTGCCGCTGGTGAGGTCCTCCAGGTAGGAGTTGCCCTTCACCTTGCGGATGTAGCCGTCCTCGATCTTGCCCTCGATGAAGTCGAGCGCGCTCTCGAACTCGCTCCGGCCCCAGTCGCTGGTGATGTCGACGCCCTGCGACTGCATCACCAGGGCCGCGGTGTCGCGGAACTCCGAGAGCACGACGATGCGACCCTTGAGGTCGTCGGCCCACAGGTCGTCGAGGGACTTCAGCTCCCGGCCGATCTTGCCCTTGTTGTAGCCGATGCCGGCGAAGCCGCTCTGCCAGGTGATCGAGTTGGCGCGTCCGGGGTCGAAGGACACGTCCTTGAGGGGCTGGAGCAGGTTGTTCACCACGTTGGGCATCTGGATGAGCTCCAGCGGCTGGCACAGCTGGTCGCGGATGACTCGGGCCGCCATCCAGTCGGTGAACGTGAAGATGTCCCGGTCGATGCTCTGGCCGGCGCGCAGCTGCGGACCGACCTTGGCGTAGTAGGAGTCGTTGTCGTCGACGTCCTCGCTGTAGCTGACCTCGATCCCCGTCTGCTCCGTGAAGGCCGTCAGCGTCGGCGAGCTGGTCTCCTTGCCGTTCATGTCGAGGTACGCCGTCCAGTTGGCCCACTTGAGGGTCTTCTCCTCGGCGGACATGTCCGTGGGCAGCTCGAGGCTGGCCGCACCGCCCGACGGCGGCGGGGGCGGGGCACACCCCGTGAGGGCGAGTCCGGCACCGGCCGCGACGCCCGTGCCGAGCAGCGCCCGTCGGCTCATCCCGCCCGAGGCCGCCGCGACGACGGCCGCGGCCGGGGGAGACAGGTGCCGCCGCGTACGGCGTGGGATCGGTGTCATCAGTGAAGTCCTCCGCTCAGCCCCGAGTCGTCCTGTGTCGTGCGTCGTGCGCGTGCTCAGCTCTCGATGTTGGCCATCACGTGCTTGATGCGGGTGTAGTCCTCGAAGCCGTACAAGGACAGGTCCTTGCCGTAGCCGGACTTCTTGAAGCCGCCGTGCGGCATCTCCGCCACGAGCGGGATGTGCGTGTTGATCCACACGCAGCCGAAGTCGAGGGCCTTCGACATGCGCATCGCGCGCCCGAAGTCCTTCGTCCAGACCGACGACGCGAGGCCGTAGTCGACGCCGTTCGCCCAGCGGATCGCCTCCTGCTCGTCGGTGAAGCGCTGCACCGTGATGACGGGGCCGAAGATCTCGTTCTGGATGGCGTCGTCGTCCTGGAGGAGCCCGGACAGGACGGTGGGCTCGAGGAAGAAGCCGTCGCCGAGGTCCGTACGCCGGTTGCCGCCGGAGGAGACGGTCGCGTGCGACGGCAGGTTCTCGATGAAGCCGGTGATCCGGGCGAGCTGGTTCACGTTGTTGACCGGCCCGAAGAGCGCGTCCTCGTCGTCGGGGAGCCCCACCGGGGCCGAGCTCCGCGCATAGTCGGACAGGGCCGCGACGAAGTCGTCGTGGATGCCGGGGGCGGCGAGCACGCGGGTGGCGGCGGTGCAGTCCTGGCCGGCGTTGAAGTAGCCGGCGATGGCGATGCCCTCGACGGCGGCCTCGATGTCGGCGTCGTCGAAGACGACGACGGGTGCCTTGCCGCCCAGCTCGAGGTGGACCCTCTTGAGGTGCGGCGCCGCGCTCGCCGCGACCTCGGCACCGGCGCGGACCGACCCGGTGATGGCGACCATGGCGGGCGTGGGGTGCTCGACGAGGAGGCGTCCGGTCTCGCGATCACCGGTGACGACGTTGAGGGTGCCGGCCGGCAGGAACTCGGAGGCGATCTCGGCCAGGCGCAACGTGCTCTCGGGCGTGGTGTCGCTCGGCTTGAGGACGACGGTGTTGCCGGCCGCGAGAGCCGGCCCGATCTTCCACACCGCCATCAGCAGCGGGTAGTTCCAGGGCGTCACCTGGCCGACGACGCCGATCGGCTCGCGCCGGATCCACGAGGTGTGCCCGGCCAGGTACTCGCCCGCGGCCTTGCCCTCCAGCACCCGGGCGGCACCGGCGAAGAACCGCAGCTGGTCGACCATCGGGGGGATCTCCTCGCTCGCGGTGAGCGCCTTGATCTTCCCGGTGTTCTCCGACTCGAGGGCGATGAGCTCCTCGGCGTGGTCCTCGATCGCGTCGGCGAACTTCAGCAGCGCCTGCTGGCGCTCGCTGGGCGTCGTACGACCCCACTCGCCGAAGGCGCGCTCCGCAGCCCCGTAGGCCGCGTCGACCTCCTCCGCGCCGCTGACGAGCGCGTGCGCCACGACCTGCCCGGTCGCCGGGTTCACGACGTCGCTCGTGGCGCCGGCGCCGGAGTCGACGTAGGTGCCACCGATGAAGTTGCGCAGCGTGCGTGGGCTGGTCACGAGGGTCCTCCCGGTCGGGTGCGGTGAAGGGAGAGTAGGACGAGGGAGGCACCAATCTCCATAGTCACGGGCAAAGAAAGTGCGGGAAGCGCAGAATTGACCCCACGGAAATGCGGATTCCGCGTTGCACGGCTTGCGAATCGGGTGTCCCGCACAGCACCATGGGTCCCATGAGCGAGCGAAACGGGTGCGTGCATGAGTGACGGCACGGTGCGTCTCGATGCGACTGCCAAGCAGATCATCGAGCTCCTCCAGGAGGACGGCCGGATCTCCTATGCCGCCATCGCCAAGGCGGTGGGCCTCTCCGAGGCGGCCGCCCGCGCGCGGGTGCAGAAGCTGCTCGACTCCGAGATCATGCAGATCGTCGCGGTCACCGATCCGACCCAGGTCGGGTTCACCCGCCAGGCGATGATCGGCGTGCGCACCGAGGGAGACCTCACCAAGGTCGGGGACCGCATCGCCCAGGTCCCCGAGGTCGACTACGTCGTCACGACGGCCGGCAGCTTCGACCTCCTCGTCGAGGTGGTGTGCGAGGACGACCCGCACCTGCTCGACGTCATCCGTCAGGTCCGGGAGCTGGAGGGCGTGGTCTCGTCGGAGACCTTCGTCTACCTCAAGCTCAACAAGCAGCACTACAACTGGGGAACACGATGAGCCAGTCAGCCTTCGAGGGCGAGTCCTTCGACTACCAGACCGCCGGTCGCGACCACCTGTGGCTGCACTTCACCCGGCACTCGACCTACGAGAACGGCGGCGAGATGCCGCTGATCGTCAAGGGCGAGGGCCACAAGATCTGGGACAGCCACGGCCGCGAGTACATCGACGGCCTCGCCGGCCTGTTCGTGGTCCAGGTCGGCCACGGTCGCGAGGAGCTGGCCGAGGCGGCGGCCAGGCAGGCGAAGGAGCTGGCCTTCTTCCCGCTCTGGTCCTTCGCCCACCCGCGCGCCGTCGAGCTCGCCGACCGGATCGCCGCGATGGCTCCGGGCGACCTCAACCGCGTCTTCTTCACCACCGGTGGCGGCGAGGCGGTCGAGTCGGCGTGGAAGCTGGCCAAGCAGTACTTCAAGCTCACCGGCAAGCCCAACAAGCACAAGGTGATCTCCCGGGCCGTGGCCTACCACGGCACCCCCCAGGGCGCGCTCTCCATCACCGGCATCCCGCCGCTCAAGGAGATGTTCGAGCCGCTCGTCCCGGGGGCCCACAAGGTGCCCAACACCAACTTCTACCGCCGCCCCGACTACCTGGGTGACGACGAGAAGGCGTTCGGCCGCTGGGCCGCGGACCGGATCGCCGAGGCCATCGAGTTCGAGGGCCCCGACACCGTCGCCGCGGTGTTCCTCGAGCCGGTGCAGAACGCCGGCGGGTGCTTCCCGCCCCCGCCCGGCTACTTCGAGCGGGTGCGCGAGATCTGCGACGAGTACGACGTCCTGCTGGTGTCCGACGAGGTCATCTGCGCCTTCGGCCGGGTGGGGGAGATGTTCGGTGCGACCGAGTTCGGCTACCAGCCCGACATCATCACCTGCGCCAAGGGCATGACCTCGGGCTACTCGCCGATCGGCGCCATGATCGCCAGCGACCGGCTCTTCGAGCCGTTCAAGACCGGCACCACCGCCTACGCCCACGGCTACACCTTCGGCGGGCACCCGGTCTCCTCGGCCGTCGCGCTGGCCAACCTCGACATCTTCGAGCGCGAGGGGCTGGTCGACCACGTCCAGCAGAACGCCCCGGCCTTCCGGTCGACGCTGGAGAGGCTGCTCGACATCCCGATCGTCGGTGACGTCCGAGGGCACGGCTACTTCTACGGCATCGAGCTGGTCAAGGACCGCGAGACCAAGGAGACGTTCGACGACGCCGAGTCCGAGCGGCTGCTGCGCGGCTACCTGTCCGGCGCGCTCTGGGAGGCCGGCCTCTACTGCCGCGCCGACGACCGGGGCGACCCGGTCATCCAGCTGGCACCGCCGCTGATCATCGGCCAGCCGGAGTTCGACGACATCGAGCAGCGGCTCCGCTCGGTGCTCACGGGGGCGCTCGCGCACCTCTGAGGCCCGCCGTCGCAGATGTGCGCCCGGCCCGGGTGACCGGGACAATGGACGGGTGAACGACGTCGTACGCCCTGCCCGGCCGCACCACAAGCTGACCGACGACGGTCGTCGCATGCGCGAGGTCCTGACCTACTCGCGTCGCGGCAGCAGGTTCACGCCGCGGCAGGCCGAGGCGTGGGCCGCGCACCAGGCCGACTGGGTGATCCCCGACGAGGCCGTCGACCGGCCGGACTTCACCCTCGCCGAGCGCTTCGGCCGCGAGGCCCCCCTGATCGTCGAGATCGGGTCGGGCATCGGGGAGGCCACGGCCGTGCTTGCCGCCGCGCGCCCCGACCACAACGTCCTGGCGCTCGAGGTCTGGCTGCCCGGGGTGGCCGACTCGCTCTGGCGGGTGGCCGAGGCGGGGGCCGACAACGTCCGCTTCTGCTCGGTCGACGCCGTCTGGTCGCTCGAGCACCTGCTCGCGCCGGGGAGCCTCACCGAGCTCTGGACCTTCTTCCCCGACCCGTGGCGCAAGACCAAGCACCACAAGCGCCGCCTGGTCACCCCGGCCAACGCCGCCCTCGCCTCCTCCCGTCTCGTGCCGGGCGGCACCTGGCGTCTTGCCACGGACTGGGAGAACTACGCCGACCAGATGCGCGAGGTGCTCGACGCCGAGCCGACGCTCGAGGGCGGGCGCGTCGAGCGCTGGGCCGAGCGTCCGGTGACCCGCTTCGAGCGCAAGGGCGTCGAGGTCGGTCGCGACATCGCCGACTTCCGCTACCGCCGCACCGCCTGAGCCGTCACTCGCCGACGCCGGGGTACCCTTCCTCCCGGGTCGCTCCGGCCACGGGGTGGGACCTGCTGGTCGACCCGGTCAGCGGATCGATACCCGGATCGGATATCGACCGATGGCCTTCGCCGCGGGCTCTCCCGAGGCGTGAGCGCCCGGCTCCGTCCCCTCCACCACTGCGATTTGGCGTGGGCGTGCGGAGTCTGCCAAGATGTTCCGGTTGCTCCGGCGGGTCGCCGGGGCGCGGCACACCTTGACTTCTGAATCGCGTCTCCTTGATCGAAACAGTTGTCCGTGTGCACCGCGCCGGATCAGAAACCTTGATCGGAGACCCGACCAGATCCGACGAACCGTCGGGTGCCATCCAGAGAAACACCACCTCCCAGCTGGGATGTGTTGCGAGTAAGTAGCGCGACACGCCCGACCGCGGGGGTCGGAGGATGGAGGAGAGACAGGCGGTGCCGGCCCAGCAGGGGCACGAGCACCGAAACCAGACCAGGCGTACGAGATCGAAGAGGACACGGACCTATGGCGGGACAGAAGATCCGCATCAGGCTCAAGGCCTATGACCACGAGGTGATCGACACCTCGGCGCGGAAGATCGTGGACACCGTCACCCGTACGGGTGCGAAGGTCGCCGGCCCGGTGCCGTTGCCGACCGAGAAGAACGTCTACTGCGTCATCCGCTCGCCCCACAAGTACAAGGACTCCCGCGAGCACTTCGAGATGCGCACCCACAAGCGTCTCATCGACATCATTGACCCCACGCCCAAGACGGTCGACTCGCTGATGCGACTCGACCTGCCTGCCGGCGTCGACATCGAGATCAAGCTCTGAGGTTCGACACATGAGCACTTTCGAACGCAACGTCAAGGGACTGCTGGGCACCAAGCTCGGCATGACCCAGACCTGGGACGAGAACAACCGCATCGTCCCCGTCACCGTGATCGCGGCAGGCACCAACGTCGTGACCCAGGTCCGCACCCCCGAGAAGGACGGCTACAACGCCATCCAGGTCGG
>NZ_JAOPWY010000014.1 GCF_025965415.1 Nocardioides sp. | reverse complement strand
CCTCGCCCCGCCCGCGGCGAGCACGAGCATCTCCTCGTCGGAGACCGGGTCGAGCTAGCGGGCACTCGGCAGGATCCGCGGGTCGGCGGTGAAGACGCCGTCGACGTCGGTGTAGATCTCGCACTCGTCGGCCTCGAGCGCCGCGGCGAGCGCCACGGCCGTCGTGTCGGTGCCGCCGCGGCCGAGGGTGGTGATCTCCTTGGTGTCGGCGGAGACGCCCTGGAAGCCCGCGACGATGACGATGTGGCCCTCACCGATGGCCTGGGTGATGCGGCCCGGCGTGACGTCGATGATCTTGGCCTTGCCGTGCACCGAGTCGGTGATCACGCCCGCCTGGGAGCCGGTGAAGGACCGCGCGGTGAAGCCGAGGTCGCTGATCGCCATGGCGACCAGCGCCATGGAGATGCGCTCGCCGGCCGTCAGCAGCATGTCCATCTCGCGGGCCGGCGGCAGCGGCGAGACGCCGTTGGCCAGGTCGAGCAGGTCGTCGGTGGTGTCACCCATCGCGGAGACGGCGACGACCACGTCGTGGCCGGACTTCTTGACCTCCACGATGCGCCGGGCGACGCGCTTGATGGCGTCGGCGTCGGCGAGCGAGGAGCCGCCGTACTTCTGCACGACAATGCCCACGGTTTGGTCCTCGAGGATCGGTGTGCGGTCGCACGGACCGCGATCGGTGGATGGAGCCCGCTGGCGCCGTTGCCGGCAGGCCGCCCACGATTCTACGGCTGGACGCCCGGCTCGATCTCCAGCATCTCATCGGCGACGGCGACGGCCTCGGCGTTGGCCTCGAAGTCGGTGTCGAACCGGTCGTGCGCCACGACGGTGAGGAGGGCGTTGAGGGCGGCGCCCGCGAGGTTGCCCCAGTTGTTGACGTAGGAGAACTGCCACCACCACAGTGCCTCGTCGACGTCGCCGGCGCGGTAGTGGCGCAGGCCGTTCTCGAGGTCGATCGCCATCGAGGCCAAGTCGTCGGACAGGCGGCTCTCGACCACCTCCGGGACGTAGGGGTCGAAGACGAAGGTGTAGGCGTCGACGCCCTCCAGCATCTCGGCCAGGCGCAGTCGCAGCTCGTCGATGTCGGCCTCGGGCCCGACGTCGGGCTGGAACTCCTCACGCGGGGTGAAGTCGGTCTGCGCGCCGAGCCGGGCGCCCGCCAGGAGCACCTGGCTGATCTCGAGGAGCAGGAGCGAGATGGCCTGCGACCCGTTGCCCTCCCGCGCGATCTCGCGCAGCGCCAGCAGGAAGCTCGTCACCGAGTCGGCGATCTGCTGCTCGAACGTGATCTGGTCGTCGTGGGTCATTCGGCTGATCTCCTTCCGGCGAATGCACGGCCGAGCGTGACCTCGTCGGCGTACTCGAGGTCACCCCCCACCGGCAGTCCACTCGCCAAGCGGGTGACGCGCAACCCCATCGGGAGGAGCAGACGCGTGAGATAGGTCGCGGTGGCCTCGCCCTCGAGGTTGGGGTCGGTGGCGAGGATGACCTCGGTGACGACACCGTCGTTGAGGCGCGGCATCAGCTCCTTGACGTGGAGCTGGTCGGGCCCGATGCCGTCGATGGGCGAGATGGCCCCGCCCAGGACGTGGTAGCGCCCGCGGAACTCCCGGGTGCGCTCGATCGCGACGACGTCCTTGTACTCCTCGACCACGCACAGCACGCTCGGGTCGCGGCGGGTGTCACGGCAGATGCGGCACTGCTCGTCCTCGCTGACGTTGAAGCAGACCGAGCAGAACTTGACCTTGGCCTTGACCTCGATCAGCACGTCGGCGAGCCGGCGTACGTCGGCCGGCTCGGCCTGCAGCAGGTGGAACGCGATGCGTTGAGCGCTCTTGGGACCGACGCCGGGCAACCGCCCGAGCTCGTCGATCAGGTCCTGGACGACGCCTTCGTACAACGAGGGCCCCTCAGCCCAGCCCGGGCAGTCCGCCGCCGAGGCCACCGCCCAGACCCTCGGTGAGCGGGGACATCGACTCGCTGGCGAGGGCCTCGGACTTGGCGCGCGCGTCACGGTAGGCGGCGACGATCAGGTCGGAGAGGTCGGACAGGTCGTCGGGGTCGCTGCCGTCGAACTCGCCGGCCCGGATCGCCACGCCGACCAGCTCGCCCACGCCGTTGGCGGTGACGGTGACGGCGCCTCCGGCGATCGTCCCCTCGACGGTCTGCCGGGCGAGGGCGGCCTGCGCCTCCTCGAGCTGCTGCTGCATCTGCTGCGCCTGCTGGAGGAGGGCGTTCATGTCGAAGCCGCCGCCGAGGGCGTCGAAGGGGTTGTCAGTCATGGGGTCTCCCACGTCGTGGATGGGTGCGGGTGGATCGGGGCCGGGTCTGGCGTGGAGCTGCGCGTCACTCGTTCTTGATCTCTTCGATCAGCCGGGCGCCGAGCGTCTGGCTCAGCAGCGACTCGGTGTCGAGCGCGCCCGACTCGGCGTCGGGGTCGTCGCGGTCGACGTCGTCGTCGGCGGACCGGATCGGCTCGACCGGCTCGGCGATGCCGCCGCTGCGTGCGGCCTGGAGCGCCTCGCGGGCGGGGGCGGCCGAGACCTGCGGAGCCGCGGCCGGAGCGGCAGGTGCCTGCGGGCTCGCCGCGGGAGCGGCGTCACCCGTCACCCAGGAAGGCGGCCCGTCGGGGGCGTCACCCGCGGGAGCCGGGACAGGGGACGCCGGGTCGGTGGCGGCCTGGCGCACCACGGGCGCCTGCGCGGCGGCACCGCTCGGGTCGACGATCGACTCCACGCGCCAGTCCATGCCGACCACGTCGATGGCGGCCTGGCGCAGGATCTCGTCGCAGCCGCCGTTGACGAAGGAGTCGCGCGCACCGGAGTTGGCGAAGCCCACCGTCAGTCGGGTGCCGTCCACGTCGACCACGTGGGCATGCTGGGAGAGCACCATCCACGCCAGGCGGCGCCGGTTCTTGGTCTGCTCGAGGATGTCGGGCCACAGCCGGCGTACGTCGACGAGGCTGAGCCCGCCGCGCGGACCGGCGGGCTGCTCGGCCACCGGGG
>NZ_JAOPWY010000012.1 GCF_025965415.1 Nocardioides sp. | reverse complement strand
CACCTGCGAGTGGGCCGCCAGGGCCTCGATCCCTGAACCTCGACGCTTAAAAGGCGTGCGCTCTACCAATTGAGCTAGCGGCCCCGAACAACCATCATGCCGCGGACGCTGCGCCTCCTCGACGGGCCCGCCGGAAATGTCGGACCGAGAAACAAGAAGTGCGAGCGATGCTCGCGGCCTACCTGCGTGATCACGCGTGCGTGGACTGCGGGGAGTCAGACCTCCCGTGCCTCGACTTCGATCATCGCGAGCCCGCCGAGGAGCCAGGCTACGAAGCGTCCTGGTCTGACGCGCCGTTCGGTCCGGTATGCTCTCGGGGTCTCCGACGGCCAGACAGTCCCCATCGTCTAGCGGCCCAGGACTCCACCCTTTCAAGGTGGCTACGCGGGTTCGAATCCCGTTGGGGGCACGTTCCACGGTCTGGATCCTCAGGCCCCGTAGCGCAGTTGGTTAGCGCGCCGCCCTGTCACGGCGGAGGTCGCGGGTTCGAGTCCCGTCGGGGTCGCTAGGCACACCCGGTCAGGTAGCTCAGCTGGTAGAGCACACGCCTGAAAAGCGTGGGGTCGGCGGTTCGATCCCGTCCCTGACCACCCCAACCCCCTCAGGCCAGTACGTCGTCCTCGGCCTGGACCAGCCGGCCGTCGTGCAGCGTCAGGACCCAGACACTGCCCTTGCGCGCGCGTATCCGCTCCGGCTCGAGTCCCAGCGCCTGCAGGATCCGGGGGATGATGCCGCCCTGGCTGCAGACCACCACGGCCTCACCGGGCTCGGCGACCTCCAGCAGGCTGCGCTCGGGATCGACCGGCTCCGACGCCTCCGCGAAGCGGTCGTCCACGACGACCCGCTGGCCGAGGACGGCGGCGAGCGGGCTGACGGTGTCCAGGCAGCGGAGCGGCGAGGCCGAGAGCACCCGCACCGGCCGGAAGTGCGGCAGCACGCTCGCGATGAGGTCGGCCTGACCGCGGCCCCTCTCGTCGAGCGGACGCGCGCTGTCGGGGCCGCGCCAGGTCGACGCGTCGCCGGCGCTGGCGTGGCGCACCAGCAGGACCACGGCCGCGTCGAGGGGCAGCTCGAGCCAGCGCCGCAGGGGCTTGGGCTCGTGGACGAGCTCGAGGGCGGCCCGGGGCGGCAGCCAGCGGAGCTCGTCGACCTCGTCGTTGGGCGCGAAGTGCTCGGTGGCCGCGCGGACGGACCACCAGCGGACCTCCTTGCCGACGCCGTCCACGTCGTACTCGGTGCCGCCCACCGATGACCGCGCGGCGCCGACGACGCCTGCCTCCTCGCGGATCTCCCGCATCGCCGCCGGCAGATGCAGCTCGCCGGCGTGGAGCTTGCCCTTGGGCAGCGACCAGTCGTCGTAGCGCGGCCGGTGTACGACGGCGACCTCTGGGCCGTCGGGCCCACGCCGCCAGACGACCCCACCAGCCGCACGGATGCCCTCGGTCATGTCCTGATCATCGGCACGACGAAAGCCCCGCCGGAGTCCGACGGGGCTCGGTCAGGGCGCCGCAGACGCGACAGGACGGCGTCGCCCGTGGAGGCAGGCGGCGCCGTCCTGAGTCGCGCGGTCTGGGTACGCCGCGGGCTGGGAGGCTGCTAGCTGTTGGCGGGGCGCGGCTGCGGGATGCCCGCGAGCAGCGAACGCACCTCGGCCTCGCGGTAGCGGCGGTGGCCGCCCAGCGTGCGGATCGACGTGAGCTTGCCGCTCTTGGCCCACCGCGTGACCGTCTTCGGGTCCACGCGGAACATCGTGGCGACCTCGGCGGGTGTCAGCAGTGCCTCGGCGTCGGGTGTACGGGTGCTCATGGCAGTGCGTCCTCTCGTCTGGAGCTGGCGAGCCGGCATGGCGCCTGCTCCACGGCTGATAGTGCGCGATGTCTGCTTTCTCCGGAATGGCCCGTGCGGGCCATCTTGGGACTAGTCAGGACACCGGGCCGAGCGTGCCGGGAGCCTCAGTTGGCCGATTCGACCCCTTGCAGGGCCTTCATCCGGGCGGTCACGCGACCGTAGGCCCCCGCGGCCTTCACCGGTTCCCCGTCGGCCAGAGCCGCCAGCGCCTCCGCCACGTCGCGGGCCGACTCGTCCTGCCGCAGCTCGGCGTCATCGAGCAGGTGCACGAGGCCGCCGTAGTCGAGCTCGACCAGCGACCGCGGGTGGAACTCCTCCAGCCACCGCCCCAGGTCCTCCACGCCCGCGGTCACCAGCCCGTCGTCGAGCGTGCGGCGGAGCACGGCCAGGGCCCGGGCCGTACGACGGCGGGCCCGCGACATCGCGGTGCGGTAGACGAGCGAGCGGCCGGTCACCCGGGTCGTGCCGGCTGCCGCCGTACCGAGACTGACCTCGCGCTCGTCCGCCTCGACGAGGATGAACCAGCGCAGCGGCACCTGCCAGGTGCTGCTCATGATGTGGGTGTGCAGGTCGGGGTGCTCCACCCGCCACTGCTCGAGCTCGTCCTCCGCGACCTCCGACGCCGCGCGCGGGACGAACATGTCCGCCAGCTCCTCGGGCAGCGGGTCGCGGAAGTCGCCGATCGCCTCGCAGGCCCGGATGCGGGTGCGCCACGGGCAGACGAGGGTGACGCCGTCGACCTCCGTCACGAACGCGTGCTCGCCGACGACCGGCATGACCCCGGGCACCCGGCCGAGCACGGCGCGGACGGCGGCGGCCTGCTCCATCGCCATGCCGCCCTGCACCGTCGGGATGTTGCCCGCGCGGACGTAGGCCTCCCAGTGCCTGCGCTCCTCGCGGTCGAACGCGGCGACCGGCTCGTAGACGCGCAGGTGCGCCGCGAAAGCCGTCACGCCGGGCATCGTCGCACGCGTCAGCCGCGGGCAGCCCGCCGAACGCCGACACCGAGCACCAGCAGACCAGCGGCGAGGAACGGCAGCCCGGCGCCCGGGCCGGTCGCCGGCAGGCGCCCCGGCACGGGCCGGTTGTCCACGGGAGCCGGCACCGTCTTGGGAGTCGTCGGCGTCGGGCCGGTCGCCGCCTTGGCCCCGACGACGAACGGGCAGCCGAGCGAGCCCGCGGTGTCTGCGTTGGGCACGATCGCGCTGGCGATGTCGCGCCGGGTCGTGATGGTGAGACCGGCGAACTTCGAGCCGTTGCCGACCACCGGGCCCTTCTTGGCGAGCCCGGCGAAGAACGTGGCCGGCACCGCAACCCGCACCTCGGACGCCGCCTTGTCGAAGCTGCCGGTCAGCGCACCTCCCACGGTGGTGCGCAGCGGGGACTCCATGTGGAAGCTGTCGGTCGGTGAGGACGCGTCGTGCTCGCCGATGGCTGTGTAGGCCACGCCCGCGTAGGTGAAGGTGAACTCGATCTCCTCGCCCGTGCCCCCAGCCGGCGGATCCTGCTTGAGGTCGAGCACCTTGGTGTGGAAGACGACGACCTTCTTCGCCGCGTCGTAGGTGACGTAGCCCTTGGTGATGTCGAGCGCCGGTGCACTCGGCAGGGGGGTGTCCGCCACGACCTGGGTCGCATCGCCGGACGGGTCGGTGAAGGCGGCGTCGGCGGTGCAGACCAGCTTCGGCAGCGTGACCCGCGCGGGCGCCAGGCGCGCCCCGCTCGTCAGGGAGTAGCCGCTGGTCTGCCGCGTGTAGGCCGTGATGTTGGAGCCGGGTGACGCCTCGTTGTCGGCCAGCGCGATGTTGGCGCGACCGGCGCCGTCGATGGCGACCTGGAAGAAGTCGAGCAACGAGCGGTCACCGGAGGACCCCGGCACGGGCAGGTCGCAGAACGTGCCGTTGTTGCAGATCGTCCCTGTGTGCATGATCGGGGTCACGGCGTTGCTGTAGCTCAGCACCGTCGGCGCTGCGGCTCCTGCTGCGCTCTTCGCGGTCGCCTTGCCCAGCTGCGCGAACGCCACCGTCCAGTGGGTGCTCTTGTCACCCTGGTTGCGGTAGTTGAGCTCCGAGCCCGGTGCGCCGCCCTGCCCGTGGTACCAGACGACGTCGAGCATCCCGTCGGCTCCCGCGGCCATCCACGGGAACAGGTTGCCCTTCCCGACGTCGGGCTTCGTGCCGCGGTTGTCGGTGTTGACCTGGTAGGGCTTCGACCACGTCTTCGCGCCGTCGGTGCTGACGGCGTACTGGATCTTGTAGCCGTCGGACCAGAGGCTGTAGACGTTGCCGGCCTTGTCGACCTCGACGACGGGGAAGAGCAGGTTCAGCTCCCGCTTGCTGCCGGGGTCGGTGGAGAACACCTTCGTGTCGGTCCACGTGACGCCGCCGTCCGAGCTCTTCGCGACGTAGATGGTGTCGACGTGGTTGTAGTTGGTGCCCGGAACGTTCGCGTCCGCCTGCGCCTGCGCGTTGTCGGCCGGGTCGCGCGGCCCGCCGAACGTCGCGTACATGACGTGCGTCGGCTCCATCGACAGCAGGTTGTTGGCACCGGTGGGGTGGGAGTAGTCGGTGACGATGTTGCCCACCTGGTTGGTGTTGGCCACGGACGGCAGGGTCGTCGGGTCGATGATCCCGTGCGCGCCGTCCGGGGACAGGGACACGTAGGTGTTGCCGGCGTCGGGCGACTCGGAGACGACGATCTGGCTCGTGTCCACCTTGTGGAAGATCAGGAAGTTGGTGTGGGCGCCGTCGAAGGCCTGCCACTGCCGGTCGGTCAGGGTGTTCTGGGTGCCGTACGGGTTGAGCAGCGAGAAGGTCTTGCCGCAGTCGGTCGAGCGGGCCACCGTGAAGTTGTTGAGCAGGTCGATGTTGTGCAGACCGGAGTAGGAGATGGCGTCGCACGGGGAGGCCTCGGCGTAGCGGGCGTTGCCGACGCTGATCTCCGAGTCACCGCCGCCGGTGCCGAGGTCGGGCTGCTGCACGGGACCCTGGATCAGGCTGCTCGATCCATCTGCGTTCTTCTGCTCGGTGATGCGCCAGAAGTTGCTGCCCAGGCCGGTCGGCGCAGAGACGTAGGCCGCGGACAGCCCGTCCTTGGGCACGCGGATGCTCGGCTCGGCACCGCCGCCCGCCAGGACCATCGGCGCGGTGAAGGTCGCGGCCGGCGGCGCGGTCGTCGCCGAGAACGCAGCGGTGGCTCCTGCGCCCATCATCAGTGCGGCGGCGGCAAGGGTGGCGAGGGTGGCGTTGCGGCGGGCCATGGTGGCTCCAAGCGGTCGACGTACGACCACTCTTCTCCACGCGGAGCCCGACACCTCCCCCGCACCCGCTACTAGGCTTGTCCCATGGGCGTCTTCGACCGCACCGACCACCTCAAGGACGCCGGCCACGAGCAGGTCGTCTTCTGCCAGGACCGCCCGAGCGGGCTCAAGGCCATCATCGCGATCTACTCCACCGCCCTCGGCCCGGCGCTCGGCGGCACCCGCTTCTACCCGTACGCCGACGAGGCCGCTGCGCTCTCCGACGTGCTCAAGCTGTCCAAGGCGATGGCCTACAAGGCGGCCTGCGCCGGGATCGACCTCGGCGGCGGCAAGGCGGTCATCCTCGGCGACCCCGCGACGATGAAGACCGAGGCGCTGCTGCGCGCGTACGGCCGGATGGTCGAGTCGCTGGGAGGTCGCTACTACACGGCATGCGACGTCGGCACCTACGTCCAGGACATGGACGTCATCGCCAAGGAGTCGCGCTTCGTCACGGGGCGGTCGCCTGAGCACGGCGGCGCCGGTGACAGCGCAGTCCTCACGGCGTACGGCGTCTTCCAGGCGATGCGCGCGGCCGCCGAGCACACCTGGGGCGCCCCGACGCTGCACGGCAGGAAGGTCGCGGTCGAGGGCGTGGGCAAGGTCGGCCATCACCTCGTCGAGCACCTCGTCGAGGACGGCGCGGCCGTCGTCGTCAGTGATGTCAACCCGGCTGCGGTCGAGCGGGTCCGGGCGGCGTTCCCCGACGTGGAGGTGGTCTCGGTCGGCGACCTGCCGGCGAGCGACTGCGACGTCTACGCGCCCTGTGCTCTCGGCGCCTCCGTCACCGACGACCTCGCTCCGCAGCTGAAGGCGAAGATCGTCTGCGGTGCGGCCAACAACCAGCTCGCGCACCCCGGGCTCGAGAAGGTGCTCGCGGACCGCGGTGTCCTGTACACGCCCGACTACGTCGCCAACGCCGGCGGGCTCGTGCAGGTGGCCGACGAGATCGAGGGCTTCCGCTTCGAGCGGGCGAAGGCGAAGGCCGCGAAGATCTACGACACGACGCTCACGATCTTCCGCACTGCGGAGTCCGAGGGCGTTCCGCCGGCCGTTGCCGCCGACCGCGTCGCCGAGCGGCGGATGGCCGACGTCGGCCGGCTGCGCACGGTGCTGCTGCCCGGCCGTCCCTGACGTCGCGGCACACACCGCGAAGGCCGGCTCCCGTGGGAGCCGGCCTTCGGTGCGCGAGGAGCTACTTCTTCTTCGGGGTGAACACGTAGGTCGCCGTGACGGAGGGCTCGCCCTCGAGGTTGCAGGCGCCGACGATCACGACGGTCTTCTTCTTGAAGTTGGCAGACATGGCCTCGGCGTCGGTCGGGCCGCTGCCGTCGGAGTCCGAGAGGACCTCGCCATCGGACTTCGTGCGGATGTCGCCGGACCAGTCGGCCTTGTTGTTGAGGGCGACGTCGAGCGTGCCCGGCCCGGGGACGGTGAACTCCTGCGTCGCCCGGCCGACGCCGCCGGCGGGTGCGCACTTGCCGGTGCCACCCGCCTGCGAGGGCGTGTCACCCGTCGGGTTGGGCGTGGCGGTGAACGTCCAGCTGCCCTTGGTGGCGCCACCGGTCGGGCCGGCGAGCGCGGGGGTCATCGAACCCGCAGCGGCGAGCAGCACCGCGGCGGCGGCGAGAGCGGTACGAGTGCGCATGTCGTGTCCTCAGCTGGTGGGGTGGGTCAGAGCGTGCAGTTGACGGGGTAGACCGCGCTGTCGGCAGCAGCCGGAACCGGGGCGGACGGGGCGGCCGCCGGCATGGTCACGGTGCCCGTCACCGTCTCGTTGACCGACCGGAAGAAGTCGGCGACGAGCGCGTACGTCTTGCCCGGCTTGAAGGTGCCCGCCGGGATGAAGACCGTCTCGCTCGTGTTGCCGATGCCGCCGCAGTGGGCGACGTCGCTCATGCCGCTCTTGCCGACCTCGGCGACGTAGAGGTCGATGTCCGAGGCGGGGTTGGTCCACTTGATGTTGAACAGGGTGTCCGCCTTCACACCCGCGGCCGGCTTGAACACGAACTTCAGGACACCGCAGCGGGGCGCGGCGCAGTCGGCGCGGTCGGCGCCGGAGAGGTCGGCGGCGTCCTTGTCGTTGTCCTGCAGCCCGCCTGCCAGCGAGACCGTCAGCTTGGTCGTCTTCTTGCCGTCCAGGGTCGGGGTGGCGGGACCGGCCAGGGCGGCGGGAGCCGCCAGTGCGAGGGCGCTGAGGGCGGCGGCGGCGAGGACGAGGCGGTTGCGCATCGGAGAGGCTCCTGACGAGGTGACTGGGTGAACCGGGGATTCGTCATCGCCCGGGGCTTTCCTGCCTGCCGAGAACGACTGTTTGGGCTAACGGTGACGGCCCGCTCCACCAACTGGGCTAGTTCGCCCGCTTAGATCCGCATATGTCCCCGTGCCGTCGGCGGCCGGGACCCGGGGTGTCGTACGACGGCGAACCCTGTACCGTTGTGTCCCTGCGGAGCGTCCGAGGACATGTCGGGCGCGGCCCGCTGTCGGAACACCCGCCTCCGGGGCACTCAGCGATGAGGCCCCGTCGGATCGAAGGGGTCGAGCCATGGGGCGCGGCCGTGCCAAGGCCAAGCAGACGAAGGTCGCGCGCGAGCTGAAGTACAACAGCGGCGGCACCGACCTCGAGCGTCTGAAGGCCGAGCTGACCGGGGGGTCGCCGGCCGCCCCGGCTACCGCCCCCGTCGATGACGACGAGTTCGACGACCCCTACGCGTCGGACGACGACGACGAGGACGAGGACGACCTCGCCGCGAAGTAGCGGCTAGGCCGGGTGTGCCCCGGTCAGCGTGACGTCGCCGGAGCCGGCGGTCACCTCGCCGACCACCCAGGCCGGCACATGCCGGGCCAGCAGCACCGCGAGAGCGCGGTCGACGTCGGCGGCGGGCAGCAGCGCGACCATGCCGACCCCCATGTTGAAGGTGCGCTCCATCTCGGCCGGCTCGACCTTCCCGCGCCCGGCGACGAGGGAGAAGACGGGCTGCGGCGTCCAGGTGCCGCGGTCGAGCGTCGCCGACAGGTGGGCGGGCAGGACACGCGCCAGGTTGGACGCCAGGCCACCGCCGGTGATGTGGGCGAACCCGTGGACGCTCGTCTCCTCGATCAGCGAGAGGCAGTCCTTGGCGTAGATCCTGGTGGGGGTGAGCAGCTCCTCGCCGAGCGGACGGTCCAGCTCGTCGACCTCGGCATCGAGGCGGAGCCGAGCCCCCTGCAGCAGCACGTGCCGCACGAGCGAGAACCCGTTGCTGTGCAGGCCACTGGACGCCATCGCGATGACGACGTCGCCCTCGCGCACGGTGTCGGGGCCGAGCACGTCGTCGGCCTCGACGACCCCGACTCCCGTGCCGGCGATGTCGTAGTGCTCGGGGCTCATCAGCCCGGGGTGCTCGGCGGTCTCACCACCGACCAGCGCACAGCCGGCTTGCGCACAGCCCTCCGCGATGCCGCCGACGATCGCGGCGATGCGCTCCGGGACGACCTGGCCGCACGCGATGTAGTCCTGCAGGAAGAGCGGCTCGGCTCCGCACACGACGAGGTCGTCGACGACCATCCCGACGAGGTCGATGCCCACGGTGTCGTGCCGGTCCATCGCCTGCGCGATGGCGAGCTTGGTGCCGACGCCGTCGGTGCTGCTGGCGAGCAGCGGCTGGCGGTACTTCGCGACGTCGAGCCGGAACAGCCCGGCAAACCCACCCAGGCCGCCGACGACCTCCGGCCGGCCGGCCCGCGCGACCTTGCTCTTCATCAGCTCGACGGCGCGGTCACCCGCGTCGATGTCGACGCCCGCGCCGGCGTACGACGAACTGGCCTTCGTCGTGCCGCTCACGGTCGGGTCAGGGCGTCTTCGGCGCCGCCTGCCGGGAGCAGCGCGTCCATGCCGTCGACACCGTCGCCGCCGTTGTGCACGACCTTGCGTCCGTCGGCGTGCGCGTGGTCGACGATGTGCTCGGCGCTCGCGGTCCGGGCGATGCCCTCGAGGACGTGCTTGCCGATCAGGTCGGGCTGCGGGATCTCGATCGGGTAGTCACCGGTGAAGCACGCGCGGCAGAGGTTGGCCGCCGGCTGGTTGCTCGCCGCGGTCAGCCCCTCGAGGCTGACGAACGCGAGCGAGTCGGCACCGATCGACGCGCGGATCTCCTCCACACCGAGGCCGCTCGCGATGAGCTCGGCGCGACTGGCGAAGTCGATGCCGTAGAAGCAGGGCCACATCACCGGCGGGCTGGAGATGCGGACGTGGACCTCGGCCGCGCCGGCCTCGCGGAGCATGCGCACCAGCGCCCGCTGCGTGTTGCCGCGCACGATCGAGTCGTCGACGACGACGAGCCGCTTGCCCTTGATGACCTCGCGCAGCGGGTTGAGCTTGAGCCGGATGCCGAGCTGGCGGATCGTCTGCGACGGCTGGATGAACGTCCTGCCGACGTAGGCGTTCTTCACGAGCCCCTGGCCGTAGGGGATGCCGCTCTGCTCGGCGTAGCCGATGGCGGCCGGGGTGCCGGACTCGGGCACCGGGATGACGAGGTCGGCGTCGACCGGCGCCTCGAAGGCGAGGGTGCGCCCGACGTGCACGCGCGTCGTCATGACCGACCGGCCGGCGATCGTCGTGTCCGGGCGGGCGAGGTAGACGTACTCGAACAGGCAGCCCTTCGGCGTGCTCTCCGCGAACCGCTGGCTGCGCACGCCGTGCTCGTCGATCGCGAGCAGCTCACCCGGCTCGACCTCGCGGACGAACGAGGCGCCGACGATGTCGAGGGCGGCGCTCTCGCTCGCGACGACCCAGCCGCGCTCGAGCCGACCGAGGACGAGTGGGCGTACGCCGTGCGGGTCGCGCGCGGCGTACAGCGTGTGCTCGTCCATGAAGACGAGCGAGAAGGCGCCCTTGAGCTGCGGCAGGACGTCCATGGCCGCCAGGTCGATCGGCACGTCCTCGGCCGCGGCGATCATCGTGGTGATCAGGTCGGAGTCGGTCGTCGCGCCCATGTGGTCGGTCTTGAGGTCGCGGCCCCGCCGGGCCAGCTCGCTCGTGTTGGTCAGGTTGCCGTTGTGGCCGAGCGCGAGGCTGCCGCCGGTCGCCAGCGTGCGGAACGAAGGCTGGGCGTTCTCCCACGTGCTGCTGCCGGTGGTGCTGTAGCGGCAGTGACCGATCGCGAGGTGGCCACGCAGGCTGCCGAGGGTGGACTCGTCGAAGACCTGCGCGACGAGCCCGAGCTCCTTGTAGACGACGATCGCGCTGCCGTCGCTGACGGCCATGCCCGCCGCCTCCTGACCGCGGTGCTGAAGGGCGTAGAGGCCGTAGTAGGTCAGCTTGGCGACGTCCTCGCCGGGAGCCCAGACGCCGAAGACGCCGCACTCCTCGCCGATGGGACGCTCGAGATCGTCAGTACCGGGCTGGCCCTGTGCGGATGGCACGCGGGGAGCTCCTCGGGGAGTTGGCGGGGAAGCCGACTGGTCCGAGTGTACCGGCGCCGGCCGCTACTGGCGGGCAGCCAGCATGCGTCGCAGCTCGTCTCCTCGCTCGATCACGGTGTGCGCCACGATCGGGTTGATGCCCGGAGCGTCCAGGGCGCTGACGAGGCCGTCCAGGAACGGCGCGTCCACGCCCACCCGCGGGAACAGGACCGACGAGGCGACCATCGCGGGGATCATGCCGCCGGCCCCCATCGCCTGCAGGGCGTCGACGAAGCGCGGCCCGAAGGGCGCCAGCACCTCGGCCTGGGACCGCTGCCAGAACGCCCGCGCGACGTCGGAGCTGCTGCCCAGCGGCACGGTCGTCCCGGAGAGCACGGCGTCCCACGCCGCCGACTTCGCCGCCGGGTCCGGCTGGGCGGTGCGCACGGTCAGCGCGCGCACCCAGGAGTCCGGGTCGGGGTCCTCCGCCTCGAGCCGGGCCAGCTCCACCAGGTCGACCTGGCCGAGCGCGGCCAGCCGGACCAGGCGCCGCCAGCCCAGGTCGACGTCCCCGTCGGCGTACTCGGCCAGGGCGTCGAGCTGGCGGCGGGTGGTGGCTGTCTCGGCCAGCGCCCGTACGGCGGCGACCCGCCGGGCCGGGTCCTGCGCGAGTCGCAGGCAGGTGTCGGCGACGCGGCCCAGGAGATCGTCACGAGCTGCGTCCGGCGACCACAGGTCAGCGGCCTGGACCGCCAGCCGCAGCAGGGGCTCCACCACCATGTCGACCGACTCGACCTCGAGCACCCGGTCCGCGCAGTCGACGAACGTCGCGGCGTCCAGTCCGCCGGTGACGAGCCGCTGCCATGCGGTCGTCACGGCGACGGTTCGCGCGATCGCGGTCGGCAGCGCCGGGGCCGCGGCGAGCAGCCGCTCCAGGGCAGCGGCGGCGGGTCGCACCTCCGCGAAGGTCAGGTCGCCGTCGTTGACGAGCAGCAGCGCATCGTCGGCGGTCGCGGGCAGGTCGACCGCTGCCGCTGCGATCTCGAGCGCGACCGTCTGCTCCAGCGCGAAGCCGCCGCCGCTCTCGCGGTAGACGCCCACGTCCACACGGTGAGGCCTCGGCGTCGTGCCGTCCGGTCCCACCGCGTGCAGGGTCGAGCCGTCGAGCGAGAGGACGTCGGTGCCGGCGGTCTCCAGCCAGTCGCGCGTCCACCCCGACATGTCGCGGCCGCTCGCCGCAGCGATCTCGCCCATCAGGTCGTCGAGGGTGGCGTTGCCCCAGGTGTGCTTGGCGAAGTAGGCCCGCAGCGCAGCGACGAAGTCGTCCTCGCCGACGTAGGCGACCAGCTGCTTGAGGACGCTGGCTCCCTTCGCGTAGGTGATGCTGTCGAAACCGGCGCTCGCGGTGGCGACGTCCGGGGCGGCCTGCCGGATGGGATGGCGGCTCGGGGCGCGATCGGCGGCATAGCCACCCAGCTTCCAGCCGGCCAGGAACGACGCCCAGATGTCGACGTACTCCGTCGCGTTCACGGCGGCCCAGTGACTGGCCCACTCGGCGAAGGCCTCGTTGAGCCAGAGGTCGTCCCACCAGCGCATCGTGACCATGTCGCCGAACCACATGTGCGCCATCTCGTGCAGCAGGACCTGCACCCGCGACTCGCGTTCGCCGTAGCTCGGCGGCGTCCGGTAGACGAACGAGTCCGACCAGACGACGCAGCCGTAGTTCTCCATCGCGCCGCCCATGTCGGGCACGAAGACCTGGTCGTAGCGTCGCTGCGGGAACGGCATGCCGAAGCGCTCGCCGAAGAACGCGAGGCCGGCAGCAGTGACCGCGAACAGCTCGTCGATGTCGCGGTCCAGGTTGGCGGCGAGCGAGCGACGGCACTGGAGGCCGAGGTCGAAGCCGCCGAGCTCTCGCCGTACCTCGTGAAAGGGGCCTGCGTTCAGGGCGGGGACGTACGACGAGAGCGGGGGTGTGTCCGCGAACACCCAGCGACGTCCGCCGTCGACGTCGACCACCTGGACCGGCCCGGTGCTCGTGAGGACGGTCCAGTCCGCCGGCGCGATGACCTCGAAGGCCCAGACGGCCTTGAGGTCGGGCTGGTCGAAGCAGGCCCACACCCGCTGGGCCTCATCCGGCTCGAACGACGTCCAGACGTAGACCAGGCCGTCGGACGGGTCGACGGACCGGTGGACGGCGGTCCGCGAGCCGGTGTCGGTCTGCACGGACGTGACCACCAGCACGTTGTCCGCCTGCAGGCCTGCCAGCTCGAGCCGGGGCCCGGCGGCACCCGCGATCGGCACGCCGTTCAGGACCGCGGACTGCAGCTCCACCGCGCAGTCGACGAACGAGGACGCCCCCGGCTCGTTGCAGCGGAACGCGATCGTGGACGAGACGTGAAGGGCGGTGCCCTCGAGGAGTCCGGTCAGGTCGACCGCGACGTCGTAGCGCTGCACCTCGAGCAGCGCGCCGCGGGTGCTCGCCTCGCTCTGCGTCAGGCTGGGGACGTCCACGGGTGCTCCCTCGGTTGACGGTCGGACACGACGGAGGGCAGCAGCTGCCGGTGCCGGATCAGCTCCTTCATCCGCCGAGGCTGTCACAGCGGGATGCGGTGCCTGGTCCCTGCCCAGGTGTATGTCGAACTGCCCACGCAGAGTGGGCCCCGCGACGCACGGTGGGCCCCGCGACCCACCGTGAACCCCGCGACGCACGGTGGGCCCCGCGACCCACCGTGAACCCCGCGACGCAGAGTGGGCCCCGCGACCCACCGTGAACCCCCGACGCAGAGTGGGCAGTTCGACATACCGGCGGCCCTCAGTGGTGGGGAGGCTCCGCGCGGACGACCGACACCCGGTGCCGCGAAACAGCCGGCTACGAGATCAGCGGCAGGTAGGCGCTCAGATCGGCGCGCTCGCCGCTCGCACGCACCTGTCCGTCGCGCACTGCGTCGTGCCATTGCGCACGCCCGGACGCGAGGTCGAGGAACGCCCGCGGCCCCAGCTCGACCACGTTCGGTGGAGTGCCACGCGTGTGCCGCGGGCCCTCGACGACCTGGACAGCGGTGTACGGCGGGATGCGCAGCTCCACGGCATGACCCGGTGCCCGTGCAACCAGGATCTCGACGACCGCCTTCACCGCGAGGCGCTGCGCGATCGGGTCGGGGTCGATGCCGACATCGAGGCCGTGGACGACTCCCTCGATGAGGCGGAACCGCACCGCGTCGAACAGCGTGTGCGCGCCGGTCCGCTGCTGCACGACGCGCTTCTCGTCGGCGCCCTCGAGGGCAACCCGCGCCGCCGCGACTGCACCCGCCAGGTCGGCGGCGCCGGCCCGTGCGTCGGCGTCCGCGACGTCAGCGAGTCCGGGCAGGGCGCTCGCCCAGCCGGCGATGTCCGTGTCGGCCTGGGCCAGTGCGTCGGCATCGATGATCCGGGCCAGGCCCGCGGTCGTCGCCGTCAGGTGCGCCTCGACCTCGCGGACCTGCCAGCCGGCGACGCGGCTGTCGGCCGCCGGATCGAGGCCGGGCAGGACCTCGAGCAGCCGCGACCACTGTGCGTCCAGAGCGCGCACCGCACCGTCGTACGCCGCGCTTCTGGCCATCAGAGCGCCGGCGCCGCCGGGGCCTCGCGGGTCGCACCGGCCAGCGGTCCGAAGAGCGCCGGCAGCGTGCCCTCGTAGGCCTCGCGGAGCTCGCTCAAGGTCGCGGTGAACAGCCCCGTCAGCTCGAGGGCGTCACCGCCGGTCACGCCGAGGCGCGTGCAGGTCACGTCGTGGGCAGCACACAGGGCCGTGACCGCTGCTTCGTGCGCGCCCGTGACGGCGACGAGGCAGCGGGCCGCGGACTCGCTGAAGAGCTCGACGAACGGCGCGGGTCCGTCGGGCAGGCTGACGCGGGCGCCCACGCCGTGCCGAAGGCAGGACTCGACGAGGGCCTGCGCGAGCCCGCCGTCGGACAGGTCGTGGGCTGCGGACAGCAGCCCGTCACGGGCGCCGGCGATCAGCACCTCGCCGAGCGCCTTCTCGCAGAGCAGGTCGACCGCCGGGGGCCGGCCGCCGAGGTGACGGTGCTCGGCCCAGGCCCACTCCGAGCCGCCGAGCTCGTCCCAGGTGTCGCCCAGCAGCAACACGGTCAGTCCGGCCTCGGTGAAGCCCATCGGCGTGCGGCGCGTGACGTCGTCCAGGAGACCGAGGACGCCGACGACCGGCGTCGGGTTGATCGCAGCGCCGGCGGTCGAGTTGTAGAAGCTGACGTTGCCACCGGTGACCGGGGTGCCGAGGTCACGGCACCCGTCGGCCAGACCCCGCGTCGCCTCGGCGAACTGCCACATGACGGCGGGGTCCTCGGGGCTGCCGAAGTTGAGGCAGTTGGTGACCGCGATCGGTATCGCGCCGGTGGCTGCGACGTTGCGGTAGGCCTCGGCCAGCGCCAGCTGTGCGCCGGCGTAGGGGTCGAGCCGGGTGTAGCGGCCGTTGCCGTCGGTCGCGAGCGCAATGCCGAGGTTGGTCTCCTCCGACAGCCGCACGACTCCGGCGTCCTCCGGCCAGGCGAGCACCGTGTCGCCCATGACGACCCGGTCGTACTGCTCGACGACCCAGCGGCGGCTGCAGAGGTTGGGACTCGCGACCATGCGGAGCAGCAGGTCCTTGGTGGCTGCGGGGTAGGCAGGCAGCGCGTGGGCGGCGAGCTCGTCCTGATCGGCCGGGCGCTCGATCGGCCGCTGGTAGACCGGTCCGTCGTCGGCAAGTGAACCGGGCGGCACGTCGACGACGACCGCGTCGTGCCACGTGACGACCAGCCGGTCGCCCTCGGTGACC
The DNA here is from genome assembly GCF_025965415.1 of Nocardioides sp. Taxonomy (GTDB): domain Bacteria; phylum Actinomycetota; class Actinomycetes; order Propionibacteriales; family Nocardioidaceae; genus Nocardioides. The sequence continues at coordinate 34,971 of NZ_JAOPWY010000012.1, read as the reverse complement.
TCGCCGATCGCCGTCGCGAGGACGCCCCACTTGTCGGCGATGGCAAGGACCGCCGGCAGGTCTGCGGGGGTGACGATCGCGAGCATCCGCTCCTGCGACTCGCTGGCGAGGACCTCGTGCGGCTCCATCGACGCCTCGCGCAGCGGAATCCGCTCGAGGTGCGCGTGCATCCCGGAGCGGCCGGCTGCTGACGTCTCGGTCAGCGCGCACGTGAGTCCGGCACCGCCGAGGTCCTGGATCCCCTGCACCAGGCCGCCGTCGTACATCTCCAGGCAGGCCTCGATGAGCAGCTTCTCCATGAAGGGATCGCCGACCTGGACGCTCGGGCGCCGGGCCGGGCCGTCCGCGTCGAAGGTCGCGCTCGCGAGCACGCTGACGCCGCCGATGCCGTCGCGGCCAGTCTTCGCGCCGAGCAGCACGACGACGTTGCCGACGCCCGTCGCGGCCGAGAGCTGGATGCGGCTCTTCGGCATCACACCGAGGCAGAGGGCGTTGACGAGCGGGTTGCCCTGGTAGGACGGGTCGAAGACGACCTCGCCACCGATGTTGGGCAGTCCGAGGCAGTTGCCGTAGCCGCCGATGCCCGCGACGATCCCGGGCAGGACGCGCTTGGTGTCGGGGTGGTCGGCGTCGCCGAACCGCAGCGGGTCCATCACCAGGATCGGCCGCGCACCCATGGTGAGGATGTCGCGCACGATGCCGCCGATGCCGGTCGCTGCGCCCTGGTACGGCTCGACGTACGACGGGTGGTTGTGCGACTCCACCTTGAACGTCACGGCGAGTCCCTCGCCGACGTCGACGACCCCGGCGTTCTCGCCCATGCCGACGAGCAGCCGCTCGTTCTTGGGTCCGTCGCCGAACTGGCGCAGGTGCACCTTCGAGCTCTTGTAGGAGCAGTGCTCGCTCCACATGATCGAGTACATCGCGAGCTCGGTCTGCGTCGGCCGCCGGCCGAGGATCGCCTTGACCTTCGCGTACTCGTCGTCCTTGAGCCCGAGCTCGAGGTAGGGCTGCTCCTCGTCGGGCGTCTGCGTCGCGCGGTCGACCGTGTCCGTCATGCGTTGACGAGCGACTTGAGAACGGAGGTGAAGAACGTGAGCCCGTCGGTGCCCGGACCGGTGAGGTCCTCGATCGCGTGCTCCGGGTGCGGCATGAGGCCGACGACGTTGCCGGCCGCGTTGGCGATCCCGGCGATGTCGCGGCTGCTGCCGTTGGGGTTGCCGCCGATGTAGCGCGCGACGACGCGGCCCTCGGCCTCGAGGGCGTCGAGGGTGCGCTCGTCCGCGACGAAGCAGCCCTCGCCGTTCTTGACGGGGATCACGACCTCCTGGCCGTCGGCGTACTCGCTCGTCCAGACGGTCTTCGTCGACTCGACCCGCAGCCCCTGGTCGCGGTTGACGAAGTGCAGGTGCTGGTTGCGGGTCAGCGCGCCGGGCAGCAGGTGCGACTCGCACAGCACCTGGAACCCGTTGCAGATGCCGAGCACGGGCAGCCCCTGGCGCGCCTGCTCGACGATCGTCGTCATGACCGCGGCGAAGCGCGCGATGGCACCGCAGCGCAGGTAGTCGCCGTAGGAGAACCCACCGGGAAGCACGACTGCGTCGACCCCGCGCAGGTCGGCGTCGCCGTGCCAGAGGGCGACGGCCTCTGCGCCGGCCAGCCGTACGGCGCGCTGGGCGTCTCGGTCGTCCAGCGAGCCGGGGAAGGTCACGACACCGATCCGTGCTGGCATGAGGCCAGCCTACCGGCGGCGCCTGCCCCGGACGGGCCGGTCGGCTGGCGCGTCGGGGCTCAGGCCAGCCGAACCGTGTAGTCCTCGATCACGGGGTTGGCCAGCAGGGTCTCCGCCATCTTCTCGGCCTGCTCGAGCGCCCTCTGCTCGTCCTGCGCCTCGATCTCGAGCTCGACGTGCTTGCCGATCCGCAGGCTCGTGGCGGGAGCGAACCCGAGACTGGGAAGCGCGTTGGCCACCGCCTGGCCCTGCGGGTCGAGGATCTCCGGCTTCAGCATCACGTCCACGACGATCTTCACAGCGGCCACAGCGCAACCCTACCGACGGCCCGCGGTGGCGGCGATCAGGCGGAGGCGCGGAGCCAGGTGTCGAACGAGGAGCCGGTGAGGTGCTCGTAGGCGTCGACGTACTTCTGTCGCGTCTTCTCGACCACCTCCGCGGGCAGCTCCGGCCCCGGGGCCGTCCGGTCCCAGCCGGACTGGGTGAGCCAGTCGCGGACGTACTGCTTGTCGTACGACGGCTGCGGCCCACCCGGGACCCACGACACCGCGGGCCAGAAGCGTGACGAGTCCGGTGTCAGCACCTCGTCGCCGAGGGTGAGCTCGCCGGCCCGGCCGTGTCCGAGCTCGACCTTGGTGTCGGCGAGCAGGATCCCGGCCCGCTCGGCCACGGAGGCGCCGCGGCGGTAGATCGCCAGCGTCGTCTCGCGCACCTCCGCGGCGAGCTCGGCGCCGAGCTGCGCGACCACGTCGTCGTACGTAATCGGCAGGTCGTGCTCGCCCACGGGCGCCTTGGTCGTCGGGGTGAAGATCGCCTCCGGGAGCCGCGAGCCCTCGACCAGTCCGGGGGGAAGCGGCACGCCGCAGACCGATCCGGTCCTGCCGTAGTCGGTCAGGCCCGACCCGGTCAGGTAGCCGCGCGCGACGCACTCGACGGCCACCATGTCCAGCCGCCGGCAGAGCATCGTGCGGCCGCGGAGCTCCTCGGCATGCGGGTGCAGGACGGCGGGCATCTCGCTCACCCGCGCCGTGACGAGGTGATGGGGCACGAGGTCGGAGAGCTGGTCGAACCACCACACCGACAGCCCGGTCAGCACCGCGCCCTTGTCGGGCACCCCGGTCGGCAGGATGACGTCGTACGCCGAGAGCCGGTCGCTCGCGACGAGCAGCACGTGGTCGTCGTCGACGGCGTAGACGTCACGGACCTTGCCCTTGGCGAGCAGCGGGAGAGGGAGCGTCACGTGAGAGCAGCCAGCCGCTCGAAGACGGGCGCGAGACGCGCGAGGTAGCGCTCCGGGCGGCAGACCTCGTCGAGACGCGCCTCATCGAGCTCCTTGCCGGCCTCTTTCGCCTGCGCCGTCAGGGTTTCCCGGAAGGGGATCCCGGTCTCCCAGGTGCGCATGGCGGCGGCCTGGACGAAGGCGTAGGCGTCCTCGCGCGACAGCCCGCCGTCGACGAGCTCGAGCAGCACGGTCGACGTGTAGATCAGCCCACCGGACGACTCGAGGTTGCTGCGCATGCGGTCGACGTCGACGACGAGTCCGGTCACCAGGCGGGTCGTCAGGTGCAGCAGGTAGTCGGTGCCGATCGCGGCGTCCGGCAGGGCGATCCGCTCCGTCGACGAGTGGCTGATGTCGCGCTCGTGCCAGAGCGGGATGCCCTCCATCACCGGCACGACCTGCGCTCGCACGATGCGGGCGAGCCCGGCGATGCGCTCGGAGGCGATGGGGTTCTTCTTGTGCGGCATCGCCGACGAGCCCTTCTGGCCCTTGCCGAACGGCTCCCAGAGCTCGCGCACCTCGGTCCGCTGGCCATGGCGCACCTCGAGGGCGAACGCCTCGCAGACCGTGGCCATCACGGCGAGGGCGGAGACCCACTCGCTGATGCCGTCGCGGATCACGACCTGCGTCGCGGCCGGCGCAGGAGCCAGCCCGAGCCGGGACGCGACGGCGACCTCCACGTCCGGCGAGATGTTGCTGTAGGTCCCGACAGCACCGCTGATCTTCGCGACGGCGACGGCCTGGCGCGCGGCACGAAGCCGGTCGCGGGAGCGGGCCATGGCGAAGGCGATGTCGGCGACGCGGTGACCCCACGTGGTGGGCTCGGCGTGAATGCCGTGGGTGCGGCCCACCCGCACGGTGTCCTTGTGGGTCAGCCCGAGGTCGCGGAGGGCCGCGACGAGCGCGTCGGCCTTCGCCAGCAGGATGTCGGTCGCCTCGACGAGCTGCAGCGCCAGCGCGGTGTCGAGCAGGTCCGACGACGTCATGCCGAAGTGGACGTAGGCGGCGGCCTCGCGCGGCGACGTGTTGTCGGCCCACGCCGACAGGAACGCGATGACGTCGTGCTGCGTCACCGCCTCGATCTCGGCGACGGCCTCCGGCGTCGGCGGCGCTGCGGCGCGGACGGGCTCGACGCTGTCGGCCGGGACGACCCCGGCGGCGGCGTGCGCCTCGAGGACCATCACCTCGACCTGGCACCACAGCTCGTACTTGTGGGCCTCGCTCCAGACCCGGCCCATCTCGGGCAGGGTGTAGCGCTCGATCACGTCGTCTCCCCAGGTAGGGGGTCAGCCTAGTGGCGGGCGGCCTTCTCGAAGTCGTCCTTGAAGCGCCAGAGCCTCGTGCGCAGCAGGGGATCTGCCACGGCCAGCACCTGCACGGCGAGGACGGCCGCGTTCATCGCGTTGTCGATGCCGACCGCGGCCACGGGGACGCCGGGGGGCAGCTGGGTCAGCCCGAGCAGCGCGTCGCGGCCGTCGAGCCCGCCGGTGGAGAGCGGTACGCCGATGACGGGGAGCGTCGTGTGGGCCGCGACGACACCGGCGAGAGCCGCCGAGCCGCTGGATCCTGCGATCACGACCTCGATGCCGCGCGGCTCGAGCTCGGCCATCCAGTCGGCCAGGGCGCGGGGGGCCCGGTGCGGCGACAGGGACTGCTCGTCGTAGGCGACACCGAAGCGCGACAGGAGCGCACCCGCCTGCGACATGGTGTCGTGGTCGGCCGGGCTGCTGTAGATGATGGCGACGCGCGGTGTGCGGCCGTCACCGTCGAAGACGGGATCACCCATCGACGGTCACCTCCCCCCGGACGGCGCGCAGCGCGATGTCCGTCCGCGAGTGTGCTCCTCGAAGCCGCACCGCCGCCAGCCCTTCGTAGGCGCGTTCGCGCGCCGCCGCCAGGTCGGGCGCGACCGCGGTCACCGCCAGGACGCGGCCGCCGCTGCTCACGACCCGGCCGTCGACCGTGGTCGTGCCGGCGTGCTGGATCGTGACGCCGTCGGGCAGACCACCGATGACCACGGCGTCGCCGGTGACGGGAGCGTTCGGGTAGCTGTCGGCCGCGACCACGACCGTCACGGCGGCGGCGTCCTGCCAGGTCAGTGGCCCGACGGCGGAAAGCCTGCCGGTGGCGCACGCCATGAGCAGCCCGGAAAGGGGTGTCTCGAGGAGCGCCAGCACCGCCTGCGTCTCGGGATCGCCGAACCGGCAGTTGAACTCGATCACCGAGGGCCCACTGGAGGTGATCGCCAGGCCGGCGTACAGCAGCCCCGAGAACGGCGTGCCGCGGGCCGCCATCTCGTCGACCACCGGCTGCAGGATCCGCGCGGTGATGTCGTCGACCATCCCGGGCGGCAGCCACGCCAGTGGTGCATAGGCGCCCATCCCACCCGTGTTCGGACCCTCGTCGCCGTCGTACGCCCGCTTGAAGTCCTGGGCCGGCAGCAGCGGGACGACGGTCGCGCCGTCGCTCAGCGCGAACAGCGACACCTCCGGACCGTCGAGGTAGTCCTCCACGACCACCCGGCCGCCGAGCGCCTGCAACGCGTCGCGGGCGAAGTCGACGGCCTGTGCGAGATCGAGCCCGACGTGCACGCCCTTACCTGCGGCGAGGCCGTCGGCCTTCACGACGTACGGCGGCGTCGCGCCGGCCAGGTAGGCGGCGCAGTCGTTGTCGTCGTCGAACACCATGGCCGCGGCGGTCGGTACGCGGGCGGCCCGCATGACGTCCTTCGCGTAGGACTTGCTGCCCTCGATCCGGGCGGCGTCCGCCGAGGGACCGAACACCGCAAACCCCTTGTCCCGCAGCGCATCCGCCACACCGGCGACGAGCGGCGACTCAGGCCCGATGACGACCAGGTCCGCGGCGACGTCCTGCGCCAGGTCGACGACGGCGGCCGCGTCCGTGGGGTCGAGCTCGCGGCTCTCGGCCTGCGCGACGGTTCCGGCGTTGCCCGGCGCGCACACGAGCCGGGTCACCGCGGGATCACGCGACAGGGCCTGGACGAGGGCGTGCTCGCGGCCACCGGAACCCAGCACGACGACGTTCACGGGGGCCGACGCTAGCGTGCTGTCGACAAGGGGGGCTCCTGTGCAGACCGCGATCCTGCTCTGCGTGCCGGAGGCCGAGCCGCTGGTCCACGAGTGGCGGCTCGAGGGAGACCCGTCGGCGGCGCACGGCGTGCCGGCGCACGTCACCCTGCTCTACCCGTTCCTGCCTGCGGCGCGGGTGGACGACGGGGTGCTGGCCGAGCTCGGCTGGTTCTTCCGCGGCATCGACTCCTTCCCGGTCAGCTTCACCAAGGTCCGGCGATGGGAGGACGCGGGTGTCGTGTGGATCGAGCCGACGAGCGACGCCCTCGTCCAGCTCACGCGGGCGCTGGCCCGTCGCTGGCCCGAGTGCCCGCCGTACGGCGGCGAGATCCCGGCCGACGAGCTGATCCCGCACCTGACGATCGTCCAGACCGAGGACCGGGCCCTGCGACAGTCCGCGGCCAACGCAGTCAGCCCCGGGCTCCCGTTCCACATCGTCGCCTCGAGTGCCGCCCTGTGGCAGCAGGACGACGCCGGCGCGTGGGCAGAACGCGCGTCCTTCCCCTTCGGACCGGCCGAGTAGTTCACACTGCGCCCCGTGGGGGAGCGATTCGAGGCGAGCATCGCCGGGCGCGTCGTGCTCACCACGATGATGGCGGTGCTCGCGGTCGCCGTCCTGATCTGGAACATGCCCGCCGGCAAGCCGCGCGATGCGGTCCGCCCGGCCGCCGCCCACGTCCTCTACCCGATCGGCCTCGACCAGGACTGGGCGCTGTTCGCCCCTGACCCCCGCGCGTTCTCGGTCGGCGTCTACGCGCGCATCACCTACGCGGACGGGCGGCAACGCGTCCGCGTGCCACCGCACAACGGGTATTTGCTCGCGCCCTACCGCACCTACCGCTGGCAGAAGTACGTCGAGAGGCTGCGGGCTGACGACTACTCCAGTCTCTGGGAGCCCACTGCGCGCTGGATCGCGCGCGACGCCGGTCCGGGCGTCACGAAGGTGGTCCTCGTCCGCACGTTCCGCGACGCGGTGACCCCCGGCACCGGGAAGAAGCGCGTCGCCCGCGGAGAGTTCGCCTTCTACACGCTGGACCTGCCGTGAGACGGCCGCCGATCGCCCGGGTCTGGAGCGGCTGGTCGCGCTGGGCGTTCGGGCCGATCGACACGGCTCCGATGGCCGCGCTGCGCATCGCCATCGGGATCCTCACCGTCGGGTGGACGCTCTCGCTGCTGCCCGACGCCAACACGTTTCTCGCGCGGTCCGGTGTGCAGCGCGGGCTGCCCCACTACGACAGCGGCGCGTGGGCGGTGCAGCTCGGGCCGCCGTACATCGTCCTCACCGTGCTGCTCGGCGCGGGAGTCGCCCTCGCCCTCGGCTGGCGCACCCGTGTCGCGTCGGTCGTCGTCGCCGTACTGCTCCTGGCCGTTCAGCGACGCGACCCGTGGGTGCTCAACTCGGGCGACCTGCTGCTGCGCGAGCTCGCGTTCTTCGTGATGCTCATGCCCGCCGGCGAGACCTGGTCGCTCGACGCGAGACGGCGCGTCGCGAGAGGTCTCCCCGAACGGCTGCGCGCCCCGTGGGCGCTGCGGCTCGTGCAGATGCAGGTCAGCGCGCTGTACCTGTTCTCGGTCTGGGCCAAGGTCCGCGGCGTCGACTGGAACAACGGGACCGCCGTCGGCATAGCGCTGCAGCTCGAGGACCTGCAGCGCTTCACCCTGCCTGCCGCGCTGTCGACCTCGCTGCTCGTCTCAGCGGTGCTGACCTACTCCTCGCTCGCGGTCGAGGCGTCACTGGCCTTCGGGCTCTGGCTGCCGCGACTGCGCTACTGGGTGATGGCTGCCGGCGTCGGACTGCACCTGGGCATCGAGGCGTCGCTGCTGATCGGCTGGTTCTCCCTGGCCGTCATCAGCAGCTACGTCGCGTTCGTGCCACCCGAGCACCTGCGCACGGCAGTCGCCCGCGCGCGGCAGCTCAGAGAAGCGCGTGGAGCTCGAGCGTCTGCTCCCGATCCGGCCCCACTCCGATCGAGCTGAACCGCGCGCCGCTCATCTGCTCGAGCGCCCGCACGTAGTCCTGCGCGTTCTTCGGCAGGTCACCGAAGGTCCGCGCCCGCGAGATGTCCTCGGTCCAGCCGTCGAAGTACTCGTAGACCGGTACGGCGTGGTGGAACTCCGTCTGGGTCATCGGCATGTCCTCGAGGCGCTTGCCGTCGACCTCGTAGGCGACGCAGACCGGGATCGACTCCCAGCCGGTGAGCACATCGAGCTTGGTCAGCACGAAGTCGGTGACGCCGTTGATCCGGGCGGCGTAGCGGGCGATGACGGCGTCGTACCAACCGCAGCGCCGCGGTCGCCCCGTCGTCGTGCCGTACTCCCCGCCGTCGGCGCGCAGCTTCTCCCCGTCGGCGGCGTGCAGCTCGGTCGGGAACGGCCCCTCGCCGACCCGGGTCGTGTAGGCCTTGATGACCGCGATCACCTTGTCGACCCGACCGGGGGGGATGCCGCTGCCGGTGCAGGCGCCGCCGGCCGTCGCGCTGCTGGACGTCACAAAGGGATAGGTGCCGTGGTCGACGTCGAGGAGCGTCGCCTGGCCGCCTTCGAGCAGCACGGTCTCGCCGCGGTCGAGCGCCGCGTTGAGGAGCAGCGCCGAGTCGACCACCATCGGCCGCAGCCGGTCGACGTAGGAGAGCAGCTCTTCGACGACAGCGTCGACGGTCACGGCGTTGCGGTTGTAGACCTTCACGAGCAGCTGGTTCTTCAGGTCGAGCGCGCCCTCGACCTTCTGGCGCAGGATGTTCTCGTCGAACAGGTCCTGCACGCGGATGCCGATCCGGTTCATCTTGTCGGCGTACGTCGGCCCGATGCCGCGGCCGGTGGTGCCGATCCTGCGGTTGCCGAGGAACCGCTCGGCGACGCGGTCGAGCGTGCGGTTGTAGGACGCGATGAGATGCGCATCGGCGCTGATCACGAGGCGCTCGCAGCTGAAGCCGCGGGCCTCGAGGTCGTCGATCTCCTGGAAGAGCACCGACAGGTCGACCACGACGCCGTTGCCGATGACCGGCGTGCAGCCCGGGCTGAGGATGCCGCTCGGCAGCAGGTGCAGGGCGTAGGTCTCGTCGCCGATGACGACGGTGTGCCCCGCGTTGTTGCCCCCGTTGAACTTGACGACGTAGTCGACCGAGCCACCGAGCTGGTCGGTCGCCTTGCCCTTGCCTTCGTCGCCCCACTGGGCGCCGATGAGGACGAGTGCGGGCATCTCAGCCCCTCCAGAACAGACGAAGGACCCTGTGCAGGACGCAGCAGGGCCTCTTGCGGAGCAAGCCTAGCCGCCCGGGCCTAGTCTCGCGTCCATGGCGAAGCTCCCGGGCATCGACGGCGTGTTCGGCAGCGTCATCGGCGTCCTTCAGGCGCAGACCGAGGCGCTCGCGACGCTGCCCGGTGCGGTGACGTCGCTGAGCGCCGCGGTCCGCGGCCTCGCCGAGACGGTCCAGACGATGAACCGGATGGTCACGCGCATCGACGGCATCGTCAGCGAGCTCGAGGAGCCCCTCAAGGCACTGGCGCCCGGCATGGCGCGGATGGCCGCGGTGCTCGACGACCCGATGATCGAGCAGATCCCGGCGACGCTCAAGCAGGTGCAGGCCGACATCCTGCCTGTGCTGCGGACGCTGGCCGACACGCACGAGCGGGTCGCGTTCATCGCGGGCTCGACCGAGCGGATCATGACCTTCGTCGACGAGACCAGCCGCACCCTCGCCGGGCTGCCCGGGGCCGCGCTGCTCGGGCGACGCAAGTCTCCGCCGAAGGTGATCGTCCCGCCGGAGGGCTCGACCGGGGTTCCTAGCTCCTGAGCCCCTCGCGCGCCGCGGGGTCACTGTCGTCGAGGAACTGGGCGATCCGCTCCGCCTCGTCCGTCTCACCGATGGTGTCCGCTGCCCGGCCGAGCGCGTGCAGGGCCCGCAGGAAGCCCTGGTTGGGCTGGTGCGACCACGGCACCGGGCCGTAGCCCTTCCAGCCGCCCCGGCGCAGCGCGTCGAGACCGCGGTGGTAGCCGGTCCGGGCGTAGGCGTAGGACTCGACGACGGCGCCGCGCTCGAACGCGGCGTCGGCCAGCGCGGCCCAGGCCGCGCTCGAGGTCGGGTGCTTCGCCGCGACCTCCGCGGGGTCGCCGCCCTGCGCGAGCAGCGTCGCGCCGGCCTCCTCCGGCAGCAGCGTCGGAGGCGGTCCGCCCAGCAGGTCTCTACCCGTGATGCTCATGTGCGCAGAATGCCTCATGCCCGCAGAACCGACCGGCCGCCTCGTCCCGGTGCACGACACCCACCTGTTCGTCGTCGAGCGGGGGGAGGCCGACGGGTTGCCGCTGCTCGTGCTGCACGGCGGGCCGGGCCTGGACCACACCATGTTCGGCGACTACCTGGACGCGCTCGGCGAGCGCTACCGGCTGGTCCTCATCGACGGCCGCGCCCAGGGCCGCAGCGACCGGGACAGCAACCCGTCCTCGTGGACGCTGGCCCAGCACGCCAGCGACGTCAGCGCGGTCGCCGCGGCTCTGGGCGCCGAGGACTACGCCGTACTCGGTCATTCGTTCGGCGCGCTCGTCGCGCTGCAGCATGCCGCCGACGCACCGGGGGCCGCGGTCGCGACCGTGGTCAGCAGCGGCGTGCCGGAGGACCGCTTCTTCGACGAGGTGCCGAAGGGGCTGGCCGTGTTCGAGCCGGAGGATCTTCGGGGTCAGGTCGCCGCGTCGTGGGAGCGCGAGGCGACCCTGGAGACCGATGAGGAGTGCCGGCAGCTGCTCCTCGACCAGCTGCCTTGGCACTTCGCCGATCCGCGCGACCCACGCATCGCCGAGTTCGTCGGGCAGACCGAGCACATGCGCTACTCCGCCGCGGTGCTGCGGGCATCGTCGCTGGAGGGCGGCGGCCTCTCGATCGACGTCGAGGACGCCCTGACCCGCGTGCCGCAGCCGCTCCTCGCGTGTACCGGTCGGCACGACCGCACCTGCGTGCCCGCTGCCTCCGAGCGGATCGCCGAGCTCGCGCCCAAGGGCGAGCTGCACATCTTCGAGAGCGCCGGCCACATGACGTTCGTCGAGCAGCCGCAGGAGTACGTCCGCGTCGTCCGCGGCTTCCTCGACCGGGCGACTGCCTCGCCCACGTAGGCAGTCACGCACGTATGTCCAACTGCCCACCCAGCGTGCCGCTCCCCACCCGGAGTGGGCAGTTCGACATACACGTGCCGCTCCCACCCAAAGTGGGCAGTTCGACATACGCCCTGCCGCTCCCCACCCAGATTGCCGCTCCCACCCGGAGTGGGCAGTTCGACATACGGGTGACGACACGGTGGGAGCCCGGCGAGGGTGCGGGTTTCTCAGGTCAGCGGGGTTCGGCGGAGCAGGTGCGCGCGCGAGGCGGCATCACCCGGCCGATCGCGGGCCGCGAGCTCGGCCGCGACGCGCGCGCGGTGCGCGTCGTCGACGTTGCCGCCGTACTTGAACTTCGCGGCGACAGCGTCGACCGACAGCCGCATCCCGCGGATGCCCGGCAGCTTGCGCGTGTGCACCGACGGGTCGGCCACGCCGGACCCGGGCTCGAAGTGCGCGAGCTGCGTGCGCAGCACCTCGAGGAGCACCTCGCCCGTGAGCACCTCAGCAGTGCAGGTCAGGACGACGGCGGCGTAGTACGACGTCGGGATCCCGTGGCCCGGAACGTCCTCCCCGACCGTCTTCCACGCCGACGGGATGTAGGCGATGTCGTCGACGACCGACAGCACGACATGCGGGTTCTCGTCGATGGCCCGCCAGACCGGGTTGGGGCGCGCGAGATGGAGCAGCACGGTCGCGTCGCCGTCGTGGACGAAGTGCGTCGGCACGACGACCGGCACCGAGCGGTCACGGCCGGCGGCGACAAGGGTGCCGAAGTCGCGCGGCCGCAGCCACGCCTTCCACTCGTCGTCGCTCTGCGCCGCGTCCCAGGGATGGATGAGCATCAGGCCCTGAGCCGATGCGCGTCGTCGAACATCATCCGAACCGCGAGCCGGCCGGCCACCACACCGGCGACCGCGGCCGCACCGAGCAGCATGTACATCACGACGACCTGGTAACGGATCGCGGTCAGTGGGTTGACTCCGGCCAGCAGCAAGCCGACGGTGGCACCCGGCAGGCTGATCAGGCCGACGACCTTGGTGCTGTCGATGGCGGGGATGAGCGCGGTCCGCAAGGACGTGCGCAGGTGCGGCGCGAAAGCCGCACTGCCGGCCAGGCCGAGCGCGAGCCGCGCCTCGACCGCACGGCGCCCTGTCACGGCCTCGTCCCGCATCCGCTGCAACGTCATGGAAGCGCCCTGCATCGCGCCGGTGACGACCATGCCGCCAACCGGTACGACGACGCGACCCGACGTGTCGATGACGCGCGCCAGGATCAGCAGGCCGAGCGTTGCTGCCGCCCCCGCAGCGACACCGATCGTCGCGACCCTCGTCGCGTGCGGGAGTCCCTTCGCCCGTCGACCCGCGACCCGACCGGCAAGCAGCACCATCGCCGTCACCCAGGCCAGCGCCCCGGGCAGTCCGGTGTGCCGAAACAGCACGAGCAGCAGCGCGCCGACAGCGACGAGCTGCACGGCGGCACGGACCGCCGCGACGAGGACCTCGCGCCCGAGCCCCAGTCGCTCCCGCAGGACCAGGAAGAACGCGATCCCCACGAGCAGCACCGACGCCGCGACGCCGTACCAGCTCGGAACCGACGGGCTGCTCAAGGAGCCGCCGCTCATGAGGCTCCCGCCAGGTACTCGCTCTCGGCGGCCGGACCGGCCTCCTCGACGCGGCCGGCCCGGAGCACCACCACGTCATCCGCGAGGCGCCTGGCCTGGCGCAGGTCGTGGCTGACGAGAACGGCCGTCAGCCCCTCCGCGACGAGCGAGCGGACCACCCGCTCGACCGACATCGCGGCGACCGCGTCGAGCGCCGACGTCGGCTCGTCGAGGAGCAGCACCTCCGGCCCGACGGCGAGCGCCCGCGCCAGGCAGAGCCGCTGCGCCTCCCCGCCGGACAGCGACACCGTCAGCCGATCGAGGCCCTGGTCGCCGAGACCTGCCCGGGCCAGCAGGTCGCGCGCCTCGTCCTCACTGAGCGACGGCCGGCCGGTGCGCAGGTCCTCGAGGACGGTGGCGCCGAGCAGCACCGGTGCCTGCTGGACGAGGCCGACCCGGCGCCGGACCTCCAGGACGTCGTACGACGGAAGCGCCCGGCCGTGCAGCAGCACGCGACCCGAGGTCGGCTCCTCGAGGCGGTCGAGCAGCCGCAGCAGCGTGGACTTGCCGGCACCACTCGGGCCGGCGAGCGCCGTGCAGCGGCCGGCCGTGATCTGCGCGCTGATGCCGTCGAGCACCGCGACGTCGCCGCGGACGACCCGCACGTCCTCGAGCGCGAGCACCGGCTGCATGGTGCTCATTGTGCTCGGCCTCAGAGTGAAATCCTCAGGGCATGGGCCTTGAGGATCTCACTGTGGGCGTGGCGGCGGAGCCGGCTCAGCTGACGGGCAGGCGCCAGGCGGCGTCCCAGACGCCCTTGTCGACCTCGCCCGGGAGCGCCGTGAGGTGGATGCCCTTCTCCGCGGCGAAGCGCTTGGCGATGGCGGCGCTCTGCGGCCCGAAGTAGCCGTCGACAGAGATCGGCCAGCCGCGGGCGGCCATCCGGGCCTGCCACATGTGAACCCCGATGCGGAAGTGCGGCTGGTCGGCGACGCTGAGCTGCTTGTGCAGGAACGGCGGCGGCGTCATCGGGGCCACCACCACGCGGATCCGCGGGCTCGCGTGGTGCACCGGCGCCAGCCGGGTGCGGCTGCGACTGGCTCGGGTGGCCACCGGGACCGGGCTCGGCGCCACGGCGTTGTCGGCCGCGACGGTGGAGGACGAGCGGCCGAGGCCGAGCTTGCGCGAGCAGGCCGGCCAGGGCGACCAACCCCGCTGGGACTGCAGCTTCGCCGCGGCGGCGTCCTGCGTCGCCGGCGCAGCCTGGTCGGCGCGACCGGGGTAGCCCAGGCCGTTCCAGGTGCCGCGGTCGAACTGGTAGGCGCCGTAGAAGCCGTTGCCGGTGTTGATCGCGTAGTTGCCGCCGCTCTCGCACTGGCGGAGCCGGGCGAAGTCGTCGGCCGTGGCGGCGGAGGCACCGGAGGCGAGCATCGCGGCGTCGGCGGCCACGAACGAGGCGGAGAGCCCGGCGGCAGCCATGACGGGCGCGGCCTTCGAGGGCCTGGCGTGGCGGGCGTGCTTGCGGACACGGAGGACGGGCGCGTGCGACACCGGGTGGGTCCTTCCCTCGCGCCTGCGGGGTGAGCTGTCGGGTTCGGGCCGGGTAGCCCGGGTCTCGCAAGAGACCTTCACCCCAAGGACGGAATCCGTCCGGAAGGACCTGTGGGTCCCCCGCTCCTGCCTCGAGCAGCGTTCGTGAACTCGCTCCCGGAGGCAGGACTCGGCGGGCAGGGGCGAGCACCCCGCCGTACGACGGGGCTCACAGAATGTAACGGAGCCGTCTCGCTGCGGCTAGGGCGGCTAGGGCTTTGTGGTGCCGGCGCTACGCAGGTCCTGACATGCCTCGACAACCCGGGCGGCCATGGACGTCTCCGCCGCCTTCCCCCAGGAGCGGGGGTCGTAGACCTTCTTGCTGCCGACCTCGCCGTCGACCTTGAGCACGCCGTCGTAGTTCTTGAACATGTGATCCGCGACCGGCCGGGTGAAGGCGTACTGCGTGTCGGTGTCGACGTTCATCTTCACGACGCCGTAGCCGAGGGTCTCGCGGATCTCCTCGAGCAGCGAGCCGGAGCCGCCGTGGAAGACCAGGTCGAACGGGTGCTCCTTGCCGACCTTGCGCCCAACCTCGTCCTGGATCTCCTTGAGGATCGCGGGCTTGAGCTTGACGTTGCCGGGCTTGTAGACGCCGTGCACGTTGCCGAACGTCGCCGCGAGCAGGTAGCGGCCGTTCTCACCGGTGCCGAGCACCTCGGCGGTGCGCAGCGCGTCCTCCGGCGTGGTGTAGAGCTTCTCGTTGATCGCGTTCTCGACGCCGTCCTCCTCGCCACCGACGACGCCGATCTCCATCTCCATCACGATGCGCGCCTTGGCGCAGGCGGCGAGCAGCTCCTTGGCGATCTCGAGGTTCTCCTCGAGCGGCACCGCGGATCCGTCCCACATGTGCGACTGGAAGAGCGGGTCGCGGCCGGCGTCGACCCGCTCCTGGCTGATGGCGATGAGCGGCCGCATGTACGTGTCCAGCTTGTCCTTCGGGCAGTGGTCGGTGTGCAGCGCCACCGTCACCGGATAGGCCTTGGCGACGTGGTGCGCGTACTCCGCCAGCGCCTGGGCGCCGAGCACCATGTCCTTGATCGTCGTGCCGCTCAGGAACTCCGCACCGCCGGTGGAGACCTGGACGATCCCGTCGCTCTCGGCCTCGGCGAAGCCGCGGAGGGCGGCGTTCAGCGTCTGCGAGGACGTCACGTTGATCGCCGGGTAGGCGAAGTGACCCTCCTTCGCCCGGTCGAGCATCTGCGCGTAGGTCTCGGGCGTGGCGATCGGCATGAGCGGCTCCGTACTGGCATCTGCTGCGGGTGTGGCACCGGCCGCGAGTATGCCGGACGGGGTTTCCTGGGCGAAGTCCCAGCCCTGCCGCCCGTATCGGGCAAGAATGCGCGGATGGTCACCTCTCGCCGCCTCCTGGCCGTCGCCTGCGCCGTCCTGCCCGTCTCTGCGCTGCTCGCCGCCCCGGCGTCTGCCAGCACCACCGCGAACGAGATCGTCTACACCACCGATCCCGGTGCGCAGGACCAGTACTACGACGTCGTCCTGTTCGATCCCGAGGCCCGTACGACGAAGATCGTCCTCAAGGCCGACGTCACTGCGGGCATCCGCTACGACGACCCCGAGCTGTCGCCGGACGGGAGCCAGGTCGTCGCGACCCGCTTCGCGATCAACTCGTTCGGCGGCGAGACCGGGTCGATCGTCGCGGTCAACCGCGACGGCACCGGCGTGCGGTCCCTGACGACGCCGACGTCCACCGCCACGAGCGACGTCAGCGACATCGTGCCGGTGTGGTCGCCCAACGGCGCCACGATCCTGTTCACCCGCTTCATCGCCACCGCTCCGGCCAACACCGGCGACCCGGCGACGTTCGCCAACGCGCTGCAGACCGTGCCGGCCGGGGGCGGCACGGTGACGGCGGTGCCGGGTGGCGACGGCGGCTTCAGCGCCGACTACGACCCCACCGGTACGAAGATCGTCTTCGCCGTCGTGGCGTCCGGCCAGGACAGCGGTCCCCTCACGGTGATGAACACGGACGGCAGCAACAAGGTCGCGCTCGGCCCGACGGGCGCCCTGCCGGCGTGGTCACCCGACGGCGCGACGATCGCCTACGCCACGGTCACCGACAAGGACACGACCCCCGCCAACGCCGATGTCGCGCAGATCGCGACCGTCCCGGCGACGGGCGGGACCGGCACCGTCCTCGCGGTCACGCGCCCCACGTCGGCCCGGACCGTGGCGGAGTACCCCGCCTGGTCGGTCGACGGCGAGAGCATCCTGTTCGACCTGTACGGCTACAACGCGTCCGGCGACCCGCTGCAGGGCGACCTGTGGAGCGTGGACCGCGCCGGCACCCGGGCGGGCCGGTTCGTCAGCGTCCCGACGGACGACCGGCAGCCGTTCGCGCAGGGCCCCGCACCCGGTCCGGTGGCCGGGGGCACGCCCTCCCGCTTCAAGGCGGTGACGCCGGTGCGCATCCTCGACACCCGTGAGGCCGTCGGCGCACCCAAGGCGAAGGTGCAGGCCAAGACGCCGCTCGTCGTACCGATCCGCGGGATCATGACCGACGCCGGCGCCGTACCGGCCGACGCCACCGCAGTGATCCTCAACGTCACGGTGACCAACGGGACCTCCGCGACCGACGTCCGCGTCTACCCCAGCGACGCCGCCACGCTGCCGGGCGCGAGCAACATCAACGCCGGGCCCGGCGCCACCGTGCCCAACCTGGTCACCGCGACCCTCAGCGCCGACGGGAAGGTGGCGCTGCTGAGCAGTGGCGGCACGGTCGACCTCATCGCCGACCTCGCCGGCTGGTACACCCCCACGACCGGCGACTCGGGCTTCACGTCGCTCGACCCCGGCCGCATCCTCGACACGCGGTCGCCCGCGGTCGGCGTGCCCGCTCCGGGCCGGGTCCAGGCGGCGACGCCGATCGACCTGCAGGTCACGGGCTCGCTGCCGACCTCCGACGGCGGGACGGTCACCGTCCCCGCCGACGCGACGGCCGTGGTCCTCAACGTGACCGCCACCAACGCGAGCGCCAACACCGACGTGCGCATCTACCCGACCCCGGCCGACCCGTCGGCACCGAGGCCGGTCGTCAGCAACCTGAACCTGCGCGCCGGCGAGACCACGCCCAACCTCGTCACGGTGGCCGTCGGCAGCGGCGGCAAGGTGCGGCTCGCCAACGCCGCGGGCCAGGTCAACCTGCTCGCCGACATCGCCGGCTACTACTCGGCGTCCAGCGCAGGCAGCTACGTCCCCGTCGTACCGCTCCGGTTCCTCGACACGCGCACCGGCATCGGGTCGGCAGCCGCTGCCGTCGGTCCCGGCCAGTACGCCGACCTCAAGGTCGCCGGGACCCGGGGCGTCCCGGCCGGCGCACTCGCGGCGGTCGTCAACATCACGGCGACCAGCGTCTCGTCGAGCACCGACGTCCGGGCCTACGCGAAGCCGGCGACCAGCGGCGCCCCGCCGACGGTCAGCAACCTCAACCTGACCAAGGGCGCGACCCGGGCCAACCTCGCCATCGTCAAGCCCGGTGACGACGGCCGGGTCAGGCTCCGCAACGAGGGCGGCTCGCTCCAGCTCATCGCCGACCTGGCCGGCTACTTCCAGTAGTCAGGAGCGGACGTCGGCTTCGACGGCCTCGAAGGCCTTGCGGGCGGCGATCAGCACCGGGTCCCAGACCGGAGCGAACGGCGGGGCGTAGGACAGGTCCAGCGAGAGGATCTCGTCGACGCTCATCTCGTTCCAGATCGCCGTCGCGAACACGTCGATCCGCTTCGCCGCGCCTTCCCGGCCCACGACCTGCGCGCCGAGCAGCCGGCCGCTGCGCTGCTCGGCGAGCAGCTTGACGCGGATCGGCTTCGCGCCCGGGAAGTAGCCGGCGCGCGTCGTCGAGTCGACGTGGGCGGTGACGTAGCGGTAGCCGGCCGCGTCGGCCTCCTTCATCGACAGCCCGGTGCGCGCGACCTCGAGGTCGCAGACCTTCGTGACCGCCGTGCCGATGACGCCGGGGAAGGTCGCGTAGCCGCCACCGATGTTGATCCCGGCGACCCGACCCTGCTTGTTGGCATGCGTCCCGAGGGCGACCACCACCCGCTGGCCCGACAGCCGGTGCACGCTCTCGACGCAGTCGCCGGCGGACCACACCCCGTCGACCGGCGACCGCATCCGCCGGTCGACGACCAGACCGCCCGAGGAGCCGACAGGGATGCCGGCGTCTCGCGCGAGAGCGACGTTGGGCCGAACCCCGAGACCGAGTACGACGAGGTCGCACGGGAGCGCGCGACCGCTCGCCGTGTGCACAGCCACCGCACGGCCGGCCGGGTCGGTCTCGATCGATGCGACGCCGTCGCCGAGCACGAGCTCGATCCCGAGTCCGCGCACGGCGTCCGCGATGAACGTGCCGATGTCCGGGTCGAACGTGCCGACGGGGGTTGCCGACAGGTCGACGACCGTCACCTCGAGCTCGCGGATGCGGCAGGCCTCGGCGATCTCGAGGCCGATGTAGCCGCCGCCGATGACCACGACCCGTCGTACGTCCCCGCTGTCGAGCTCACGGATCAGGTCTGCGCCGTCGTCGAGGACCTGGACGCCGTAGACGCCCGCCGCATCGATACCGGGCACCGGCGGGCGCATCGGGACCGACCCGGCCGCGTAGACCAGGGAGTCGAAGGGCTCAGTGAGGTCGGTGCCGCCCTCGAGGTCACGCACGGCGACGGTGCGGGCGCCGAGGTCGATGCCGACGACCTCGTGCCGCGTGCGCACGTCGATGCCGTTGGCGCGATGCTGCTCGGGCGACCGGCTGATCAGCTCCGCCTCCGTCCCGACCGTGCCGGCGATCCAGTACGGGATGCCACAGGCGGAGTACGACGTCGCGCGGCCGCGCTCGAAGGCGACGATCGACAGGTCGTCGGGACCGCGGCGCTTGCGGGCCTGCGACGCGGCGCTCATCCCGGCGGCGTCACCGCCGATCACGACAAGGCGCTCCATGGCCGGACCGTAGCGCGGCCACTAGCCTGCGAGGGTGGAACCAGCGCACGCCCTCCCCGCCATCCTCGACGGCCAGCACCTGGTCGAGACCTTCGGTCTCATCGGCCTGCTCGGCATCGTCTTCGCCGAGACCGGTCTGCTGCTCGGCTTCTTCCTGCCCGGTGACTCACTGCTGTTCGCCGCGGGCTACGCCGCGACCGGCAAGCTGTCCGACAAGCTGCACCCCAACATCGCCCTGGTCTGCCTCCTCGTGAGCATCGTGGCGATCGCGGGAGCGCAGGTCGGCTTCCTCATCGGGCGCGGCGCCGGACCGAGCCTGTTCCAGCGCGAGGAGTCACGCCTGTTCAAGCGCTCCTACGTGACGAAGGCCGAGGAGGTCGTCGAGCGCTACGGCGCAGGCAAGGCGATCGTGCTGGCCCGGTTCATCCCGATCGTGCGGACGTTCCTCAACCCGCTCATGGGGGCCGGCCAGCTGCCGGCGCGGACGTTCGCGCTGTGGAACGTCGTCGGCGGGATCCTCTGGGGCACAGGGGTCACCCTGCTCGGCTACTTCCTCGGCAGCGTCGACGTCATCGGCAAGAACCTCGAATACGTCGCGATCATCGTCGTCGGCATCTCCGTGCTCCCAATCGTGATCGAGCTGCTGCGCGCCCGCCGGGCAGGCCGGAGCGCCTGACTCGTCCGCCGGTCCTGCAACCGATCCCCGTCCGGACTCGTCCTCGGCACTGAGGGAGGTGGCGTGAAGCCCGAGCAGGAGCAGGCGTTCAACGCGTTCGTCTCGGCTCGGTCCCGCCATCTGCTGCAGACGGCCTACCTGCTGACGGGCGACCGGCACCGCGCCGAGGACCTGCTGCAGACCGCCCTCACCCGCGCATACCTGCGCTGGGACCGGATCGTGTCGGAGGACCCGGAGGGCTACGTGCGACGCACTCTTGCCAACGCGCACATCGACTGGTGGCGGCGCAAGCCCTGGCGCGAGGAGCCGACCGCCGAGCTGCCCGAGCTGCCGGTCCCCGACCAGGCATCGGCGTACGACGTCCGCCAGGCGGTGCTCTCCGCACTCGGCGGCCTGTCGCGCCGCCAGCGTGCCGTCGTCGTACTGCGCTACTACGAAGACCTGTCGGAGGCCGAGATAGCCAGCGTCCTCGGGTGCTCACCCGGCACGGTCAAGAGCGCCGCATCCCGGGCGATCGCCAAGCTCCGCGAGCACCCCGGCCTGTCCGCCCAACGGGAAGAAGTGGCATGAGCGACGACGACCTTCGCGTGCTGCTGCACTCGCCGGCCCTGACGCTCGAGCCCTCCGCGTCGCTTCCGGACGACGTACGACGGCGGGCCCGGCGCCGGCGCACGCGCACGCGGATCGCAGGCGCCGGTGTCGCGACCGCCGTCGTCGCTGCCGGCCTCCTCCTCGGTCCGGGCATCGCGAGCTCGATCCAAGACCTGCAGCAGAAGAAGGGGCAGTCGGCCGGGATCACACGCGACCCGCGCTTCCCGGCCGCGACCTCCGACGTCGTGACGTTGCAGAGCATCAACAAGGCGTCGGTTCTCACCTGGTGGCAGGGCTCGGACTGGTGCACCGTCACGACGCGGGTGACCCATGGCTACGCCTGCTTCGGACCCGTCAACCCGGAGCACCAGGGGTTCAGCCGGGTGCTTCCCTCCGGCTCGGCGTCGATCACGGTCGACCGCGAGCACGTGGTCGCCGGGCTGGTCCCGCCAGGCGCGGCCCGAGTCGGGGTGCACATGAAGGACGGCCGGGAGTACGAGGCCACGATCGTCGACGGGACACGGTTCCTCGTGCCGGTGTGGTCGGTCCGCGTCGACGACAGCACCTATCCGGTCGCCTACTACGTCGCCTACGACAGCCTCGGGCGCGAGCTGGCGCGCCAGCCGGCCTGATCAGCTGAAGTCGACCTTCACCGGGTCGCGCACGTCGGGCTCGTCGACCTCGAAGTACTCCGCCTTCTCGAAGTGGAACGTCGACGCGACGAGCGAGGAGGGAAAGGCCTCGACGCGCGTGTTCAGCGCACGCACGTTGCCGTTGTAGAAGCGGCGACCGGCCGCGATGCGGTCCTCGGTCTCCGCGAGCTGCGCCTGCAGCTGCTGGAACGGCCCAGCGGCCTTGAGGTCGGGGTAGTTCTCCGCGACCGCGAAGAGCCCGCGCAGCGATCCCGCGAGCTGCGTCTCCGCCTTCGCCTGGGCGGCGACGCCGTTGCCCGCGCTGACGGCCGCGGATCGGGCGTCGACGACGTTCTGCAGGACGGTGCGCTCGTGCGCCGCGTAGCCCTTGACGGTCTCGATCAGGTTGGGGATGAGGTCGTGGCGCCGACGCAGCTCGACGTCGATCTGGCGCCACGACTCCTGCACGAGGTTGCGCTGCCGGACGAAGCGGTTGTAGCTCACGACCACCGCGAGGAGCGCGAGGACGACGAGACCGAGGACGACGTACAGAGCAGTCATGCGGGTGCTCCCCCTGGCGGTTGTTCAGCGGATGGTGCGCGGTCGGCCCAGACGAACGACGGGATGCCCGCGATGACGAGCTGGAGGGTCGACAGCCTGGCAAGCAGGGTCGCGGGGTCGAGCCGGCCGTTCTCCCAGCAGACGGCGTCGACGTCGAGCAGCCGCATGTGCAGGGTGGGCCGGGCCAGCAGTGACTCCATCGTGCGCGGGTTCAGGACGTCGTAGGCGAACTTCTGGTCGCGCGCCGTCACGCGGTAGCGCCGGTTGAAGTCCTCGCTCTCGAGCTCGACATCGCCGAACCCGAGGTGCCCGGCCAGCCGGCTGAAGGCCGACTCCGGCGACAGCTCCAGGCCGGGCAGCGGGGCCGGCAGCTGCAGCGCGCACAGGGCGAAGCGGTGCGTCGTCGTCGACCGGTTGCCCTTGCTGTCTGTCGAGTGCGTCTCGTAGCTGTACTCGAAGGCAGCCATGGGGACGCCTTGATAGGGGCCCTGCAGGACGTTGACCGCCTTGCGGTTGTCCCCCTCGCCGAACGGCGTCCCGACGAACCGCTCGCACCAGCTGTCGTCGCGGGCGGTGTAGGCCCAGCCGTTCGACAGGGCGAACCCCTGCAGCAGTGCTCGGCGCTTCTTGTCGGCCTGGTAGCTCAGGACCGCGACCACGATGACGAGCGCGAGCCCGACCACGACGATGACGATCGGAAGAGCGGCCACACCTGAACGCTGTCGCTCCGGAGGCGATGCGTCAACGACCGATCAGGTCAGGCCCAGGTCCTCGAGTGAGAACGCATAGCGGTACGGAACGCCCTCCGCCTCGATCTTCTCGCCGGCACCGGTGTCGCGGTCGACGATGACGGCGACCGCCACGGCAGTCGCGCCGGCCTCCCGGACCGCCTGGAGCGCGGCCAGCGGCGAGCCACCCGTGGTGCTGGTGTCCTCGAGCACGAGCACCCGGCGGCCGCTGATGTCCGGGCCCTCGATGCGCCGCTGCATCCCGTGCGCCTTCGCCTCCTTGCGTACGACGAAGGCATCGAGCGTCCGCCCCTCGGCCGCGGCTGCATGCAGCATCGCCGTGGCGACGGGGTCTGCGCCCATGGTGAGCCCGCCGACCGCGTCGAAGTCGAGGTCGGCCGTGAGCTCGAGCATCACCCGCCCGACCAGCGGCGCTGCGCGGCCGGACAGCGTCACGCGGCGCAGGTCGACGTAGTAGTCGGCCTCGCGGCCGGAGGACAGCGTCACCCTGCCGTGCACGACGGCGAGGTCGCGGACGAGGGCCAGCAGGTCGGTCGAGTCGGTCACGCCTCGACCCTAGCCAGCAGGCGCTGCTCGAGCTCGGTCGGGAGGCCGTTCAGGGGCAGGCCCTCGCGCGGCGCGGGCATACCGGCGCGCTGCACCCAGTCCCAGGTGTCGCGGACGGTCTCCTCGGCCGACCGGCAGCGCAGACCGGTCGACACGGCGAGCGAGGTGTCGGACTCCATCATCCCCGCCAGCTCCCCCGTGCTCGGAACCCAGCAGGGGAAGTGTGTCCAGCCCTCGGCGCCCTCCTCCTCGAGCACGCTCTCGGGTACCCAGACGAGCTCCGCGTCGGCACCTGTGACGGACAGGCACGCCTCGAGCAGCGCCCCCATCGTCGTGTGCCGGCGAGGACTGACGATGTCGACCGGACCCACCGTGTGGCGGACGAGATTGTCGAGCAACCAGGCCGCGAGGTCGCGGGCGTCGACGTACTGCAGCCCGCGGTCGGGATCGCCGGGGGCGACGACCCTGCCGCCGCGCGCGACGCGACCGAGCCACCAGGGCAGCCGGCCGACGTCCTCGTGCGGCCCGAGGATGAGACCGGCGCGTCCCATCAGCACGCGGTCAGGGCCGTACTCCCGGATCGCGGCAAGCTCGCCACCGCGCTTGTCCGCGGCGTAGTCGATCCGGTCGGCGTCGGGGCTGGCGTCGACGAGCGGCGCGGACTCGTCTGCGCCGGGCTGCGGGGGCCAGACGTAGACGGACCGGGTCGAGACGTAGCCGTAGCGCTCGCTGCGCGACGCCAGCAGCCCGGCCGCATCGCGCACCACCGACGGAGCGCCGGCCCACGTGTCGACGACGAGGTCCCACTGCTGCGCGCCGAGGGCTTCGGTCAGCGCGGCGTACGACGTGCGGTCGGCGGTCAGGGCGCTGACCCCGGCCGGGGGTACGGCCGTCGCGCCGCGGTTGAGGACGGTGACGTCCCAGCCACGTGCGACAGCGTTGTCCGCGACCGCCCGGCCGACGAACCGGGTGCCGCCGAGCACGAGGAGCCTCATGTCGCTCAGAGGCTCGCGGCGCGCGCGGCGACCTGGAGCTTCGCGAGCGTCGCGTCGATGCCGGCCTGCACATCGGCCTCCCGGTCGCCGCCCGGATGCGTGAGTCGCGCGGCCAGCTTCGCTCCCGTCGACATGGGCTTCGGGATCTCGCAGGTCTCCGTCGCCATGGTGCCGTCGACGTGCGGCACGAAGCTGTATCTCCAGGTGCTGTCGGGGTCGGCGGCGTCACCCACGACGAACGCGAAGACGCGTCCGGGCTCGCACTCCGTGACCGTGCAGGTCGTCGACCGCGACAGCAGCCGGCGCTTGTCATGGCCGGTGAAACGTGCGCCGACGTCAGGGCCGGTGGCCCCGTCGATCCACTCGCACGACTCGCAGTCAGGGCTCCACTCGCCCATCCGGGTCACGTCGGCGACGAGCGCCCACGCCTGCTCGGGCGGGCACTCCAGCACGGCACTTCCCGACACGCTGCTCATGGCGGCACTCTGTCGCAGGCCGCGGCCGCGGTCTAGACCTGCGCGGTCACCGCGGTCGCGACCGAGAGCTCGTCCTGACCTGGGACCCGGTCGACGACGACCTCGTCACCGTCGCGCACCTCAGCCGCCAGGAGCGCGCGGGCCAGCTTGTCGCCGATCGCCGACTGCACGAGCCGCTTCAGCGGCCGGGCGCCGTAGACCGGGTCGTAGCCGGCGAGGGTCAGCCACTCCCGCGCAGCGTCGGTGACGGTCAGGGTCAGGCGCCGGTCGGCGAGACGTCGCGCCAGCCGGGTGATCTGCAGGTCGACGATCCGCGCGAGCTCCTCGGTGCCGAGGGCGTCGAACACGATGATGTCGTCGAGCCGGTTGAGGAACTCCGGCTTGAACGACGCCCGCACGACGTCCAGCACCGCCGCCGACCGCTGGGCCGGGTCCAGCGTCGGGTCGCTGACGAAGGCAGACCCCAGGTTGGACGTCATCACCAGGATCACGTTGCGGAAGTCGACGGTGCGGCCGTGACCGTCGGTCAGCCGGCCGTCGTCGAGCACCTGCAGCAGCACGTCGAAGACATCTGGGTGCGCCTTCTCGACCTCGTCCAGCAGTACGACGGCGTAGGGGCGGCGGCGCACGGCCTCGGTGAGCTGGCCACCCTGGTCGTAGCCGATGTAACCGGGGGGCGCCCCGACGAGGCGGGCGACCGAGTGCTTCTCGCCGTACTCGCTCATGTCGATGCGCGTCATCGCGCGCTCGTCGTCGAACAGGTAGGCCGCAAGGGCCTTCGCGAGCTCGGTCTTCCCGACGCCGGTCGGCCCGAGGAAGAGGAACGAGCCGGTCGGGCGGTCGGGATCGGAGATACCTGCCCGGGCCCTGCGCACCGCGTCGGACACTGCGCGCACGGCGGCGGTCTGGCCGACGAGCCGCTCGGCCAGGGCTTCCTCCATCCGCAGCAGCTTGGCGGTCTCGCCCTCGAGCATCCGGCCGGCCGGGATGCCGGTCCACGCGGAGACGACCTCGGCGACGTCATCGGGACCGACCTGCTCCTTCACCATCGCATCGCGCGAGTCGGCCGCCGTGCTGGCCTCGGCGAGCTCCTTCTCGACGACGGGGATGTCGGCGTACTTCAACCGCGACGCGGTCTCGAGGTCGTTGTCGCGCTGGGCGCGCTCGAGCTCGGTCTGCAGCTGATCCAACCGGCTCTTCAGCTCTCCGACCCGGTTGAGCCCGGCCTTCTCGCGCTCCCAGCGCGCGTTGAGGGCCTGGAGCTCCTCGTTCTGGTCGGCCATCTCGCGGCGCAGCTCGGCCAGGCGCTGCCGCGACGCCTCATCGGTCTCGCGCTCGAGCGCGAGCTCCTCCATCTTCATCCGGTCGACCGACCGCTGCAGCTGGTCGATCTCGACCGGGCGCGAGTCGATCTCCATCCGCAGCCGCGAGGCGGCCTCGTCGACGAGGTCGATCGCCTTGTCGGGCAGGAAGCGGCTCGTGATGTAGCGGTCGGACAAGGTGGCGGCGGCGACCAGCGCGGCGTCGGAGATCTCCACCTTGTGGTGCGCCTCGTAGCGACCCTTCAGCCCGCGCAGGATCGCGACCGTGTCCTCCACCGAGGGCTCCCCGACGAGGACCTGCTGGAAGCGGCGCTCGAGTGCGGGGTCCTTCTCGATGTTGTCGCGGAACTCGTCGAGGGTCGTCGCACCGACCATGCGCAGCTCGCCGCGGGCGAGCATCGGCTTCAGCATGTTGCCGGCGTCCATCGAGCCCTCGGCCTTACCGGCACCGACCACCGTGTGCATCTCGTCGAGGAACGTGATGATCTCGCCGTTGCTGTCCTTGATCTCGTTCAGCACGGACTTGAGCCGTTCCTCGAACTGGCCGCGGTACTGCGCACCGGCGATCATCGAGCCGAGGTCGAGCGAGACGACGCGCTTGCCGCGCAGCGTCTCGGGCACGTCGTGGTCGACGATCCGCTGCGCGAGCCCTTCGACGACGGCGGTCTTGCCGACGCCGGGCTCACCGATGAGGACCGGGTTGTTCTTCGTCCGACGCGACAGCACCTGCACGACGCGGCGGATCTCCGTGTCGCGACCGATGACCGGGTCGAGCCTTCCTTCGCGGGCAGCCTGCGTCAGGTCGACGCCGTACTTCTCGAGCGCCCTGTAGGTCGACTCCGGGTCCTGCGTCGTGATGCGCCGCACGCCGCCGCGGACCTTCTCGAACGCGTCGACGAGTGCCTTCGGCAGCTGCGGGCCGGCCGGGGCGACGCCCTTGAGCATCTCCGCGACCGCGCCGCCGTCCTGGGCGAGCCCGACGAGCAGGTGCTCGGTGGAGACGTAGTCGTCGCCCACCTTGGCGGCCGCATCAGCAGCGCTCTTCATGACGGCCATCAGCGATCGGGACAGCTGCGGTGCGGCGACCGTCGAGCCGGAGGCGACCGGCAGTGATCGCAGCAGCGCTTCGGCCCGGCTGCGCACGGCCTCCGGCTGCGCGCCGACGGCCTGCAGCAGCGGGGTGGCGATGCCCTCGGTCTGGTCGAGCAGGGCGAGCAGGAGGTGCACGGGCTCGACGTCCGGATGTCCATCGGTCGCCGCCCGTCGTACGGCGACGGAGACGGCCTCCTGCGACTTGGTGGTGAGGCGGTCAGCGTCCACGATCGGGCTTCCAGACGACAAGGGCGCTGTCGCGCAGGGGCACGAGGTCCCGCCGCAGGCTGGCGACCGCCGTGCTGTGCGCCGTGGCGAGAGCCGCGCGTGTGCCCTCGAGCTCGGCGTGCACCTCGACGAGCCGCTCCTGCAGGGCCTGCACGTGGTTCTCGAGCTCGATGATGCGCTTGATACCCGCGAGGTTGACGCCCTCCTCCTGCGAGAGGCGCTGCACCTCGCGCAGGAGCGCGACGTCGCGCGCGGAGTAGCGCCGACCTCCGCCACCGGATCGGGTCGGTGTGACGAGGCCGAGCCGGTCGTACTGGCGCAGAGTCTGCGGGTGCATGCCCGCGAGCGTCGCGGCCACCGAGATGACGAAGACCGGGGCGTCGTCCTCGATCACCGCGTCACGCCCTTCAGGTGCTCACGCGGATCGTGCTCCGCCGCGGCGGCGTACTTCTCGAGGGCCTCGCGGGCTTCGTCGTTCAAGCGGGCCGGCACCGCGACCTCCACGGTGACCAGCAGGTCGCCGGCCTGGCCGGTCTTCTTCGCCACCCCGCGGCCACGCACCCGGAAGGTGCGGCCGCTGCTCGTGCCGGCCGGGACCTTCAAGGTGACCGGTGCGTCCAGCGTCGGCACGCTGATGTTGGCGCCAAGGGCGGCCTCCGGGAAGGTCACCGGCACGGTGATCGTGACGTTGTCGCCCTTGCGCCCGAAGACGGCGTGGGGCGTCACGTGGACGAGCACGAGCAGGTCACCAGCGGGACCGCCCCGGTCGCCCGGCCCGCCGCGGCCGGCGAGACGGATCTTCTGACCGTCCTTCACCCCGGCCGGGATGCGGACGGTGAGCGTCCGCTCCTTCGTCGAGGCCCCCGTGCCCCGGCAGGTCGGGCAGGGCGTCTCGACGACGCGACCCGATCCGCGACAGGCCTTGCACGGCTCGGCGAACGCGAAGCCGCCCTGGTTGCGGCTCGTCACACCCGCGCCGTTGCACACACCGCACGTCTTCGGTGCGGTGCCGGGTGCGGCGCCGGAGCCCGCGCAGGTTTCGCACGTGCCGGGGCTCGACAGCCGCAGCGGCACGGTGGCTCCGCTCACGGCGTCACCGAACGCGATGGTCACCTCAGCCTCGAGGTCGCTCCCCCGATGGGCACCCCGGCCGCCGCCACGACGCCCGCCCTGACCGCCGAAGAGCCCGCCGAACACATCGCCGATGCCGCCACCCTGCTGGCCACCGAACAGGTCGCCGAGATCGAACGTGAAACCGCCCGGGCCCTGCTGTCCCCCGCCACCGGGGAAGCCGCCGCGGAAGCCCCCGGAGCCGAAGAGGCTGCGCGCCTCGTCGTACTCCTTGCGCTTCGTGTCGTCGGACAGCACGTCGTAGGCCTCGGAGACGGCCTTGAACTTGTCCTCCGCCGCCTTGTTGTCGGGGTTCTTGTCGGGATGCAGGTCGCGCGCCAGCTTGCGGTAGGCCTTCTTGATCTCCGCAGTCGGCGCATCCTTCTGGACGCCGAGTGCGGCGTAGTAGTCCTTCTCCACGTAGTCGCGTGCACTCATGGCGTCCCTCCTTCCCTTACTGCTCAGGCGTTTCTGGTACGGCGGCCATCGGCTCCGGTGACGCCGCCGGTTCGGCGACCGCCACGCGGGCCGGCCGCAGGACGCGACCAGAGGTCAGCCGGTAGCCGGGCTGCAGCACCTGCGCGCAGACCGCCACGTCGCTGTCACCTGTGGGCTCCACCGTCATCAGTGCCTCGTGCACGGCGGGATCGAACGGCTCACCGACCGCGCCGAAGCGCTGCAGGCCGAGCTTGTCGGCAAGCCCCTCGATGCCCTCGCCGACGCTCTTGAACGCGCCGTCGAGGTCACCGTGCTGACGGGCCCGCTCGACGTCGTCGAGCAGCGGCAGCAACTCGTTCAGCAAGCCGGCCGTCGCCATCTCGACGACGAGTGCGCGGTCGCGGTCGACCCGCTTGCGGTAGTTGGCGTATTCCGCCTGCACCCGCTGCAGGTCCGCCGTGAGCTCGGCGGCGACCCGGTCGAGGTCCGCGGAGAGCTCGTCACCGGCGTCAGCGGCCGCGGGTGCGTCCGCGCCGTAGCCCTCGCGGACCTCGCCGCTGACCGGGTCGATGCGCCGCTTGTCGCGGACGACGACGCGCTCGGGGTCGAACTCGGTGTCGGGTGCCGTCATGCGATCACATCCACGCTTCGCTTCTCAAGCTTGCAGCACGCCCGCTCCTTCGTCGCAGGGCGCTGCGCGCATGCTCCGCTCATGCAGCGCCCTGGCCGTCCTCGTCGACGATCTCAGCGTCGACGACACCCTCGTCAGCCGCGCCCGGGCCGGCGTCGCCGGAGGGAGCACCCTGTGCCTGGGTGTCGGCGTAGAGGGCCGCACCGAGGTCCTGCGATTTGCGCGAGAGCTCGTCGGCCTTGGTACGGATGGCCGCGACATCGCTCCCGCCGAGGGCGGACTTCAGGTCGGTCAGCAGCGACTCGACCTCGCCCTTGCCCTCCGCCGGCAGCTTGTCGCCGTTCTCGCCGAGGAACTTCTCGGTCGTGTAGACGACCCCCTCCGCGGAGTTGCGCGTCTCGGCCTCCTCGCGGCGCTTCTAGTCCTCTTCGGCGTACTGCTCGGCGTCGCGCATCATCCGCTCGATGTCGTCCTTCGGCAGGGCCGAGCCGCCGGTGATGGTCATCGACTGCTCCTTGCCCGTGCCGAGGTCCTTGGCCGACACGTGCACGATGCCGTTGGCGTCGATGTCGAAGACGACCTCGATCTGCGGCACACCACGCGGTGCCGGCGGCAGACCGGTCAGCTCGAACATGCCGAGCTTCTTGTTGTAGGCCGCCATCTCGCGCTCGCCCTGGAAGACCTGGATCTGCACCGACGGCTGGTTGTCGTCAGCGGTCGTGAAGACCTCGGAGCGCTTGGTCGGGATCGTGGTGTTGCGCTCGATCAGCTTGGTCATGATGCCGCCCTTGGTCTCGATGCCGAGGGACAGCGGGGTGACGTCGAGCAGCAGGACGTCCTTGACCTCGCCCTTGAGGACGCCGGCCTGCAGGGCGGCGCCGATGGCCACGACCTCGTCGGGGTTGACGCCCTTGTTGGGCTCCTTGCCACCCGTCAGCTCGCGCACCAGGTCGGAGACGGCCGGCATGCGGGTCGAGCCGCCGACGAGGACGACGTGGTCGATCGCGGACAGCGCGATGCCGGCGTCCTTGATGGCCTGCTGGAACGGGCCCTTGCAGCGGTCGAGCAGGTCCTGCGTCATCCGCTGGAACTCCGCCCGCGTCAGGGTCACGTCGAGGTGGAGCGGCCCGTCGGAGCTGGCCGTGATGTAGGGCAGGTTGATGGTCGTCGACTGCGACGCGCTCAGCTCGATCTTCGCCTTCTCCGCGGCTTCGCGCAGGCGCTGCATCGCCATCTTGTCGCCGGACAGGTCGACCCCGTTGTTGCTGAGCTCGAACTGCTTGACCAGGTGCTCGACGACGCGCTGGTCCCAGTCGTCACCTCCGAGCGTGTTGTCGCCGGAGGTGGCCTTGACCTCGATGACCCCGTCGCCGATCTCGAGCAGCGAGACGTCGAACGTGCCGCCGCCGAGGTCGAAGACCAGGATCGTCTGCTCGCTCTCGCCCTTGTCCAGGCCGTACGCCAGCGCGGCCGCGGTGGGCTCGTTGACGATGCGCAGGACGTTGAGGCCGGCGATCTCGCCCGCCTCCTTGGTCGCCTGGCGCTCGGCGTCGGAGAAGTACGCCGGGACGGTGATGACGGCGTCCGTCACCGTCTCGCCGAGGTAGCTCTCCGCGTCCCGCTTGAGCTTCTGCAGGACGAACGCGCTGATCTGCTGCGGCGTGAAGTCCTTGCCGTCGACCGACTGCTTCCAGTCGGTGCCGACGTGGCGCTTGACCGAGCGGATGGTGCGCTCGACGTTGGTGACCGCCTGGCGCTTGGCCACCTCGCCGACGAGGACCTCGCCGTTCTTGGCGAAGGCGACGATCGACGGGGTGGTGCGGGCGCCCTCGGCGTTGGCGATGACGCTGGGCTCGCCGCCCTCGAGGACGGCGACGCAGGAGTTGGTGGTGCCGAGGTCGATGCCGACGGCGCGGGCCATGTGGTGCTCCTTCGAGTGGGTGCGAACCTGAGTGCTTGCCGCTCATGATGGCGTCATGTCGAACAAGCGTCAAACCGACGTGAGTGTCCCCGGCTCAACAAGGTTGCTCTGGCATGCTGGGGAGGTGCTCTCGGAGATGCGGAACGACCGCGGCGGCCCCAACTGGCGCATGCGCGTTCTCGCCGTCGTGCTCGCGCTGCTGCTGGCCGGCCCGCTGACCGTCTTCCTGCTCCAGGCCGCCGCGCGGGTCCTCGACCTGGCGATCTAGCAGGCCCGCCGCGCGGGCGGCCGGAGCGGCGAGGACACTGGGCGCCGGACGCCCGCGGCGCGTCGGTTACCCGCCGGTAGGAGCGGGTCCTGACGCGCCGTACGCTTCCGAGGCTGCGGCCTGCGCGCCGCCCGTACCTGGAGGACCCCGTGGAGACGCACATCCTCGTGCGCATGGTGCTCGGCCTGCTGATCACCGTCGTGTGCCTGGCGATCGCCGCCCGGCGCGTGGCCTTCCTGACGCGCATGATCGCGTCCGGGCAGCCCTCGCCCGGCCGGCTGGACGACTTCGGCCGGCGCTTCATGGCGCACACCTTCGAGGTGCTCGGCCAGGTCCGGCTGCTGAAGTGGAACGTCCCCGGCATCGCGCACTTCTTCGTCTTCTGGGGCTTCATCGTCCTGTTCCTGACGATCGTCGAGGCGTACGGCCACCTGTTCACCGACGCCTTCCACATCCCGCTGATCGGCCAGACGCGCGCGCTGGGCTTCCTCGAGGACTTCTTCGCCGTCGCGATCGCGCTGTGCCTGATCACCTTCGCGATCATCCGCAAGCGCAACGACCCGGCCCGCATCGAGCGCAGCTCGCGCTTCTACGGCTCGCACAACGGCGCCGCCTGGGGCGTGCTCGGCATGATCGGCCTGGTCGTCCTGACGCTGCTGCTCATCCGCGCCGCGCAGCTCGCGCACGGCACCTCGCCGTGGCAGGAGACGCCGTGGGCGCCGTTCGCGAGCAAGACGATCAGCCTGGCGATCGAGCCGCTCGGGGACACCTTCGCCGCCCGCCTCGAGGACGTCATGATCGTGGCGCACATCGCCGTGATCATGGGCTTCCTGGTGCTCGTGACGTACTCCAAGCACCTGCACATCTTCACCGCGCCGATCAACGTGCTGACCAAGCGCAACCCCGACAGCGACACCCCTGCCCTCGGCGCGCTGCTGCCGATGATGAGCGGCGGGAAGGTCCTGGAGCTCGAGGAGGCCGACCCGGAGGTCGACACCTTCGGCGTCGCCAAGGTCGAGGACTTCAAGTGGACGGCCATGCTCGACATGGCCACCTGCACCGAGTGCGGCCGCTGCCAGAGCCAGTGCCCGGCGTGGAACACCGGCAAGCCGCTGTCTCCCAAGCTGCTGATCATGAACCTGCGCGACCACCTGTTCGCCAAGGCGCCGTACGTCCTGGGCAGCAAGACCGCGCCGGAGGACCACGTCCCGAACTTCCACGACGCCGGCACCGACACCGGGCACGACGTGCCCGAGGACGGCTACGCGCGCGTCAAGGGCACCAACCACGACCAGGCCGTGCGCCCCCTGGTCGGCACCGCCGAGGAGGGCGGGGTCATCGACCCCGACGTCCTGTGGAGCTGCACCACCTGCGGCGCCTGCGTGGAGCAGTGCCCGGTCGACATCGAGCACGTCGACCACATCCTGGACATGCGCCGCTACCAGGTGCTGATCGAGAGCGCCTTCCCGAGCGAGGCCGGCGTGATGCTGCGCAACCTGGAGAACAAGGGCAACCCGTGGGGCCTGAACAACAGCGCCCGCATGGAGTGGACCGAGGGCCTGCCGTTCGAGGTCCGCGTCGTCGAGGACACCATCCCGGACGAGGTCGAGTACCTGTTCTGGGTCGGCTGCGCCGGTGGCCTGGAGGACCGCGCGAAGAAGGTCACCCGCGCGTTCGCCGAGCTGCTGCACACCGCGGGCGTGGAGTTCGCGATCCTCGGTGAGATGGAGGCGTGCTCGGGTGACCCGGCCCGCCGCCTGGGCAACGAGTTCGTCTTCCAGATGCTCGGCATGCAGAACGTCGAGGTCCTCAACGGCGTCGGCGCCGGCCGCGAGAACCACGTCAAGATCGTCGCGACCTGCCCGCACTGCTTCAACACCCTGGCCAACGAGTACCCGCAGCTCGGCGGCCACTACGAGGTCGTCCACCACACCCAGCTGCTCGGCAAGCTCGTCGAGGAGGGCCACCTCGTTCCGGTCACCCCGGTCGACGAGAAGGTGACCTACCACGACCCCTGCTACCTCGGGCGGCACAACCGGGTCTACACCCCGCCGCGCGAGATCCTCAACGCCATCCCCGGCTTCCAGACCGTGGAGATGCAGCGCTGCAAGGAGCGCGGCTTCTGCTGCGGCGCCGGCGGCGCGCGCATGTGGATGGAGGAGAAGATCGGCAAGCGGATCAACGTCGAGCGCACCGACGAGGCGCTCACGACCGACGCCGACCTGATCTCGACCGCCTGCCCGTTCTGCATCGTCATGCTCAGCGACGCCGTCACGGCCAAGCAGCAGGAGGGCACCGCCAAGGAGGGCGTCCAGGTCCTCGACGTCTCGCAGATCCTGGCGCGCTCGCTGGTCGCGAAGGAGCCGGCGCTCGTGGGTGCGGCCCTGGCCGATGCCGCGACGGAGGCGCCCGGTCCGGTCGGCGCGACCCCGGACGCCACCGCGGGCGCCGACCAGGCGCAGCTGGCGCAGACCGCCGGCATCACCGGCGAGGGCACCGTGAAGGACCCCGCCTCCTCGGGCGAGACGCTCCGTCCGGTCTCCACCGAGGGCGCCCCCGCGGCGACCGTCGACCCGGTGGCGGGTGCGAACCCCGGCAGCGATCCGGCGCACAGCACCGGCCAGCCGGGCAGCGCGCCCGGCGGCGACAGCGAGGGTCAGGGCCCCGGCGGGCACGAGCCCCCGGTCGCCTAGGCACCAGCTCGAACGGCAGCGGCCGCCCTCCCGAGTCCGGGAGGGCGGCCGCTGTCGTCTGGCTGCTGGAGCGGGCGACGGGAATCGAACCCGCGTGTCTTGCTTGGGAAGCAAGCGCACTACCATTGTGCTACGCCCGCGTAGACGGTCCGACTCTAGCGGACCTGGCCGACGGAGGCTCAGGCCGTGGGCGTCCTCGAGAACCGCTGCCACGACCGCGACGGCGTCGGCCCGCGCTGCCCCTGGTACCGCGAGCCGTAGACGTCCGAGCCGTACGGGTGCTCCGAGGGCGACGTCAGCGGCAGCACGCAGATCTGGCCGATCTTCATACCCGGGTAGAGCTTGATCGGCAGGTTGGCGACGTTGGACAGCTCGAGCGTGACGTGGCCGCTGAAGCCCGGGTCGATGAAGCCCGCGGTCGAGTGGGTGAGAAGGCCGAGCCGCCCGAGCGAGGAGTTGTGCGTCGGGACGTACGTGCGGCCGACGAGGAACATGCCGCTGGGAGCCGCGACCTGGATGCAGCGGACCGGGACCGTCGCGACCGGGCGCACGGCGACCACGGCGCGGCTGGTCACACCAACGGCCGGCGACTGCCGCAGCTTCGGCGCGAGGCGGGCCAGCTTCCGCTCGAGCCGGAACACCGGCAGGTGCGGGGTGAACTTCACCTGGTAGCCCGGCGCGCACTCGACGCCGTCGAGGGTGACCCGCTTCTT
>NZ_JAOPWY010000181.1 GCF_025965415.1 Nocardioides sp. | reverse complement strand
GACCCGGGCGCGGTTCCGCTCCAGCCGCGCGCGGACGTCCTGCAGCCGGGTGCGGGCCTCGTCGCGCTGCTGGGTGAGGGTCTTGGTGCGTCGGCGCAGCTGGCGCAGCTCCATGGTGACGCGGGTCAGGTCGCGGTTGAGCCGTCCGTTCTCCGCCTCGAGGCCCATGATGTGGTCCTGGACGGTCAGGAGACGGTGGCGGGCCTCGGCGACCTCCTCGCGCAGCCGGTCGGCCTCGGTGCCGGCCTGTGCCTCGACCTTCGGCGTCGTCGCCTGCTGGGTCACCCTGTCTCCTCCCGTCGCTCCTGCGTGCGCGCGTCAGGCTATCCCACCGGGAGCGCCCGGAGCCGCGACGGATCCGGTGCGGGAGCGCTCAGACGACGCTGAGCGGGAGCATCGTGCGCCCCGTCGGCCCGACCTGGATCTCGGTGCCCATCTCGGGGCACACGCCGCAGTCGTAGCACGGCGTCCAGCGGCAGTCCTCGATCTCGATGTCGGCGCCCTCGGCCGCCGCCAGGGCGTCCTCCCAGTCGCCCCAGAGCCAGTCCTTGTCGAGGCCGGAGTCGAGGTGCTCCCAGGGCAGCACCTCGTCGTAGTCACGCTCCCGGACGGTGTACCAGTCGACGTCGACGCCGGTGCCGGCCAGCGCCCGCTCGGCGGACTCCATCCAGCGGTCGTAGGAGAAGTGCTCGCTCCAGCCGTCGAACCGGCCGCCGTCGCGCCACACCTCCTCGATGACCCGGCCGACGCGGCGGTCGCCCCGCGAGAGCAGGCCCTCGACGATGCCGGGCTTGCCGTCGTGGTAGCGGAAGCCGATGGCGCGGCCGTACTTCTTGTCCTCGCGCACGATGTCGCGCAGCTTCTTGAGCCGCTCGTCGGTCGTCACGTGGTCGAGCTGCGCGGCCCACTGGAACGGGGTGTGCGGCTTGGGCACGAACCCGCCGATCGACACGGTGCAGCGGATGTCGTTGCGGCCGGAGACCTCGCGGCCCTTGGCGATCACGCGCCGGGCGAGGTCGGCGACCTGGAGGACGTCCTCGTCGGTCTCGGTCGGGAGGCCGACCATGAAGTAGAGCTTCACCTGCCGCCAGCCGTGGGAGTACGCCGCCGCGACCGTGCGGATCAGGTCCTCCTCGGTGACCATCTTGTTGATCACCTTGCGCATCCGCTCCGAGCCGCCCTCGGGCGCGAAGGTCAGGCCCGAGCGACGACCGTTGCGGGAGAACTCGTTGGCCAGGGTGATGTTGAAGGCGTCGACGCGGGTGCTGGGCAGCGAGAGGGAGACGTTGGAGCCCTCGTAGCGGTCGGCCAGGCCCTTGGCGACCTCACCGATCTCGGTGTGGTCGGCACTGGAGAGCGACAGCAGGCCGACCTCCTCGAAGCCGGTCTTGCGGATGCCGTTCTCGACCATGTCGCCGATGGTCTCGATGGACCGCTCGCGCACCGGCCGGGTGATCATCCCGGCCTGGCAGAAGCGGCAGCCGCGCGTGCAGCCGCGGAAGATCTCGACGGAGAAGCGCTCGTGGACGGTCTCGGCCAGCGGCACGAGCGGGTTGGCCGGGTAGGGCCACTGGTCGAGGTCCATCAGCGTGTGCTTGCGGACCCGGAACGGGATGCCGGGACGGTTGGGCACGACCGCCTCGATCGAGCCGTCCGCGGCGTAGGCGACGTCGTAGAAGTGCGGGACGTAGATGTTGCCGGTGACCGCGAGCCGGCGCAGCAGCTCGTCGCGTCCGCCCGGCTTGCCCTCGGTCTTCCACTCGCGCACGACCTCGGAGATCGCGAGCACGACCTCCTCGCCGTCGCCGAGCACCGCGGCGTCGATGAAGTCGGCGATCGGCTCGGGGTTGAAGGCGGCGTGGCCGCCGGCGATCACGACCGGGTCGTCCTCGCCGCGGTCGACCGCGTGCAGCGGGATCCCGGCGAGGTCGAGGGCGTTGAGCATGTTGGTGTAGCCGAGCTCGGTGGAGAAGCTCAGGCCGAAGAGGTCGAAGGCGCCCACCGGACGGTGGCCGTCGACGGTGAACTGCGGGATCGGTCCGTGCTCGTCGCCGGTGCGCATCACCTGCTCCATGTCGGGCCACACCGAGTAGGTGCGCTCGGCCAGGATCCAGTCGCGCTCGTTGAGCACCTCGTAGAGGATCTGGACGCCCTGGTTGGGCAGTCCGACCTCGTAGGCGTCGGGGTACATCAGGGCCCAGCGGACCGTGGGACCGCCCGATTCCGAGCCGGCGGCGCAGTCCCAGTCCTTGACGACGGAGTTGAGCTCACCGCCGACGTACTGGATGGGCTTCTGCACCGACGGCAGCTTCGCCTCCAGGCGCGGGAAGACCGACGCGACGGACATGGGGGAACACCTCGATCAGGAACGAGAGGAAAGGACATCGAATGCCGGGCACGGTTGGCCCGATGGGCGATCATCAAGGTTACTTCGCCGCGACCGGTGCGGCCTAACTTTGGGGGACGGCACCACGATGGAAGGACCGGGGATGGGGCGGCGCGAGGAGTGGGTGCGCATCGGCGCGACCGTGCTCGTCCTGGCGGTGCTGGTCGTGCTGTTCCTGCGCGACCGGTCACCGGACGAGGCGACGCGGGTCGACGACCCGGAGCAGACGGTGACCACGCCGACCGAGGTGCCCGAGGAGTCCGAGGAGTCCGGTGACGGTGCCGACGCGGAGGCCGAGGCGGTGCCCTCCCCGCCCGAGGGCCTGGCCGAGATCGTGTGCCAGCAGTTCCGCCGACCCGTGCGCCTGCGGGTGCTGTCGTTCAACACCCACCGCTCGACCGGCACCCTCGACGCCGTCGCCGAGGAGATCCTCGAGATCGACCCCGACGTCGTGCTCCTGCAGGAGGTGGACCGGCAGATGCTGCGCACCGGCGGGATCGACCAGGCCGCGGTGCTCGCGGACGCGGTCGGCATGGACGGCTCCTTCAGCTCCAACCTCGCCCGCGGGGCGGGGCAGTACGGCACCCTCATCCTGAGCCGTTTCGATCTCGTGCAGCAGGGTCGGATCCCCCTCGTGCGCAGCCCCCGTGCGGAGGCACGCGGGCTCCAGTGGGTGACCCTCGACGTCTCGGGCCAGGCCGTCCGGGTCTACAACACCCACCTCGACGCCACCCGACCCGACGTACGGCTCGCGCAGGCGCGGCAGGTCGCCGGCATCCTCGACGACGACGACCTCCCCACGATCCTCGGCGGCGACCTCAACGCCTGGCCGGCCTCCGCCGCCGTGGCCGCGATCGGCACCCGGCTCACCGACACGTGGACGGCGGCAGGGCAGGGACGGTCGGCGACGAGCCAGGGCGGCAAGAAGATCGACTACCTCTTCGTGCGTGGGCTGCGACCGCTCGTCAGCCAGGTGGCGACGTCGGGTGCCTCCGACCACCACCGGCTCTGGGCCGACCTGCGGCTCCGGCCGCCGGGCCGGTGCGCCACCTGACCGGGTCAGCGTCGGGCGAGCAGTCGCGTCGGCACGGAGCCGGACGACCTGAGGTGGATGTTCTGCAGCAGGCCGAGGGCCAGCATCCCCGCGAAGAGCGAGCTGCCGCCGTAGGAGACGAACGGCAGCGGGACGCCGGTGACGGGCATGATGCCGAGGCACATGCCGATGTTCTGGAAGGCCTGGAAGCCCCACCAGCAGGCGATGCCGGCCGCGGCCACCCGCCCGAAGAGGTCGCCGGCCTCGGCCGAGATGGCCAGCGCCCGCCAGATCACGACCGCCAGGAGCAGGATCAGCACTCCCGCCCCGACCAGGCCGAGCTCCTCGCCGGCCACGGTGAAGATGAAGTCGGTGTGCTGCTCGGGGACGAACCCGGAGCGCGTCTGCGAGCCGCCGAACAGGCCCTGCCCGAACAGGCCGCCGTTGCCGACGGCGATGCGCGCCTGCTCGGTGTTGTAGCCGGCGCCGCGCGGGTCGAGGTCCGGGTTGGTGAACGCGAGGAACCGGTCGACCTGGTAGGGCTTGAGCACGCCCATCGACACGGCGGCGACGGCACCGCCCACCGCGGCGACGGTCAGCCCGCCCAGCCACCAGCGCCCGGCCCCGGCGATCGCCAGCACCCCGAACACGGTCGCCGACAGCACGAGCATGGTGCCGAGGTCGGGCTGCAGCAGGATCAGCACGGCAGGGATGCCCGCGATGGCGAGCATCGCGACCACCTCGAGGCTGCCGACGCCGCGCCCCCACCGCCGCTCGGTCCGCTCGGCCACGACCAGCGCCATGCCGATGACCACGGCGAGCTTGGCGAGCTCCGAGGGCTGAATCGACATCCCGCCCACCTGCAGCCAGGAGCGCGAGCCGTTGATGGTGCTGCCTGCAACGAGGACCAGCCCGAGGCCCACGACGCTGGCGACGTACGCCAGCGGGGCGAGGATGCGCACCCACCGGTGGTCCGTCGCCAGCACCGCGACCATCAGCACCAGCCCGATCGCGACGTTGACGAGCTGCTTGCGGAGGTAGGCGTTGGGGTCGCCGCCGGTCAGGTCGGCGCGCGTCGAGGTCGCCGACCACACCAGGAGGGTCCCCAGCGAGACGAGGGCGAGCGCCGCCAGCATCAGGAGCCAGTCCAGGCCGGGGGTGCGGAGGCTGCCGGAGGACTGCGGGGCGCGGCCCGAGGGACGGGCGGTCGGCCGGTGGGACAGGACGGTCATCGCGTGCTCACTCCCCCGCCTCGTCGCGGACGGCCGGCGGCATGATCGACCCGTCGTCGAGGAACTGCGGCAAGCGGGCGGGCGGCACGGTGCCCGGCACCGCGGCACGCGCGGGTCGTACGGTCTCGCCGTCGATGCCGTAGAGGGCCTCCCAGATGGCGCGGATGCCCTCGCCGGTTGAGCCCGAGCCGGTGCCGGCCTGGCTGATCATCATCACCACGACGTAGTCCTTGGTGTAGGACGCGACCCATCCGGTGGACTGCTTGCCGTAGACCTCCGCGGAGCCGGTCTTGGCGCGCACCGTGACCTGGTCGAGCGGGAAGTCGACCATCTTCCAGTACATCGTGCCCTCGCGGGTGACGCCCCGGAGCGCGCTGTCGATGAAGTCGAGGTACTTCTTCGGCACGTCGAGCTGGGCGACCTTGCGCGGCGCGATCCGGCGCAGCACCTCACCCTCCGGGCTGACCAGCGCCCTGGCCACCGTCGGGGCGAAGAGGGTGCCGCCGTTGCTGAGCGCGGCGTAGGCGCGGGCCAGCTGGAGCGGGGTGACGATCGTGTCGCCCTGCCCGATGGAGAAGTTCACGGCGTCGCCCGCGCGGTAGAGGTTGCCCTCGAGGCAGAACTCATAGGCGAACTTGTAGACGAAGTCGCTCGTGTCCTTGGTCTGCGGCTTGGCGCTGAGGTCGCAGTAGTAGTCCTTCTGCGACTCGTAGTAGGCCTGCTTCCAGTGGCGGTCGGCGATGCGACCGGGGGCCTCGCCCGGCAGGTCGATCCCGGTCCGCGAGCCGAAGCCGAACGTCTTCGCCATCTCCACCAGCGGGTCGCGGGCGTCGATGTCGGCCGGGTCGCTCCCGAAGCGCTGCCAGAAGTCGTAGCCGATGCGGTAGAAGAAGGTGTTGCAGGAGATCTCGAGCGCCTTGGCGAAGCCGATGGTGCCCGCAGCCGCCGACTCGTGGTTGCGGAAGACCCGGTTGCCGACCTGGAAGCCCGAGGAGCACGGCAGCATGGTGTCCATCGAGTAGCCGTTGGTCAGCGCGCCGGCCGTCATGAACGGCTTCCACGTCGAGCCCGGCGCGAACTGGCCCTGCGTGGCGCGCGAGAGCAGCGGCGTGCCGGCCTTCTCGGAGTAGAGGCGGGCGAGCTCGGACTCGCTGATGCCGCCGGTCCACACGTCCGGGTCGTACGTCGGCTGGCTGGCCATCGCGATGACGCGGCCGGTCTTCGCGTCGAGGACCACCGCGGCGCCGGAGTCGGCCTCGTAGTTGCGGTCGGTGACGGGGTCGAACGTCGCACGCTGGACCTTGATCCGCTCGGCGAGCTGGCGCTCGACCACCGACTGGACCTTGGCGTCGATCGACGTGACCAGGGTGTCCCCGGGAGTGCTCTCCACCATCGAGTCGTCGCCCAGGACACGGCCCATCGAGTCGACGGCGACGCGGCGGTAGCCGGGCAGCCCGCGCAGCCACTCGTCGTACTGCTTCTCGACGCCGGCACGGCCGACGACCGAGGCGCCGTTGAGGGACCGGTCGTCGCGCTCCGCGGCGACGTCGTACTCGTCCTCGGTGATCGGGCTGAGGTAGCCCAGGACGTGGGCCAGGTTGATGCCGTAGGGCCGGGGGTAGGAGCGGACGTTCTGCTGCTCGGCCAGCACGCCCGGGTAGTCCTCGGGCTGCTCGAGCACGCGGAGGGCGACGTCCTTGGGGACGTCGGTGGCGACCGGCACCGGCTGGTAGGGCGAGCCGTTCCAGCAGACGTCGCGGACGCTGCCGGGGTCGCCGCAGGTGACCAGGCGGGCCTCGACGTCCTCGGGCTCGGCGTCGACGACCACGGCCACCCGCCGGACCAGCTCGGTGCGCTGGCCCTCGTCGAGCTTGCCCAGCAGCGTGCGGTCGACCGAGATCACCCACGACGTCCGGTTGGCGACGAGCGGGCGGCCCTGGCTGTCGACGATGAGGCCGCGCTGGGGCTGCACGACGATGTCGCGGACCGACTGGTTGGCGGCCTGCGCCTGGTAGGACTCCCCGCCGATGACCTGGAGGTAGTAGAGCCGGACGAAGAGGGTCGCGAACAGCGAGAAGGCGAGGGCCTGCACCACGACCAGGCGGAGCCGGGTGCTCGTGCCCGCCGTGCGACTCACTGCGTCGCCCACTGGGGGTTGAGCCGCGAGAAGAGCTTCATCAGCGGGGGCAGCACGAACGGCGTGAGCAGCACGTCCCACACCACGGCGACCAGGACGACCTCCAGCAGGCCGGCGACCGAGGTGGCGGGGTCGGAGAGCAGCACCCCGGACAGGGCGAAGAGCGAGGTCGCGACGAAGGAGGCGGCCGCGACCGTGCCGACGACGGCGAGCGCGGTGGGCTTGACGTCCTGGCGCACCCGCGCGGCCAGGAAGGCCGCGATGGTGAGCGCGAGGGCCCACCGCCCGGCGATGTGGTCGGCCGGCGGCGCGAGGTCGAGCGTGAGCCCGGCCGCGAAGCCCAGGAGCAGCGCGAAGGGCGCCTCGACCGTGAGCGCGGCGGCGACCACGACGAGGAGGCAGAGGTTGGGCACGATGCCGTGCCAGGCCAGGTGCGGGAAGAGGGACACCTGCACCACGAGGGCGACCACGACCGCGCCGAAGGCGATCGACCACCTCAGCCCCTTCATCGGGATCCCCGCGGAAGCGCGAGTGCAGCGAGCGGTTTCGTGGGGTGAGCTGTCACTTCAGGCTCCCGTCGGCCTCGATCACCGCGCGGTCGCTCTGCGCGCCGCTGGGCACCATCACGCCCACCACGTCGAGCGCGGAGAAGTCGACGAACGGCTTCACCACTGCCCGCTGGGAGGCCTCGCGCAGCGAGCTGTAGACCTCGGTGATGGTGCCGATCGGCACCCCGGGCGCGTAGGGGCCGGTCGTGCTCCCCCACGTGACGACCGTGTCGTCACGCGCTGGGATCGAGGCGTCGTCGACGAGTCGCAGGTCGAGCCCGGCGTCCTGGTCGAGCGACCCGCTGCCGTTGACGAAGCCGATCTCCATGCTCGAGCCGACCCGGCCGCCGACGGTCGAGTCGGGGTCGATGATCAGCAGCACCGTCGCGGTACTGCGGGTGACCCGCAGGACCCGGCCGACGAGGCCCTCGTTGTTGACGACGGTCATGTCCGGGCCGACCCCGGCGCGGGAGCCGGCGTCGATGGTGACCGTGAAGCTCTGGGACTGGCGGGAGCCGAGCGCCACCACGCGGGCCGGGACGAGGGCCGAGCCCAGGTCGGCCGCGGCCGTGGTGAGGCCGTCGTACTGCTCGAGCCGGTTGCGGTCGAAGCCGGCGAGCTCGACCTTGCCGCGGAGCTCGGCGTTGCTGGCCTCGAGGTCGCGGACCTCGTCGGCGAGGTCGCCCTTGCTGCGGAACCAGGCGGGCACGGCGGTGAAGGGGCGTACGGCGGCGGCCGCGGCCGACTCGGCGGGACCGAAGGCCTCGCCGACGACGCGGCGCGCCGGCTCGAGCGGCGAGCTGCCGCCCCCGGACACGTCGAGGGTGACGAGCGTGACGCTCGCGAGCACGAGCGCCACCAGGAGCGAGCGTGGCGGGCGGTTGCGCGACTCGAGCCGGTCGAGACCGGTCCAGCGGCGCTCCCGGCCGCCGAGTCCCCCGAAGGCGCCCATCAGAGGTGCCCCATCAGAAGCGCCGCCGGTCCGACACGAGGACCTGCTGGAGGGCCTCGAACTCCTCGACACACTTGCCGGCGCCGAAGGCGACCGAGGACAGGGGGTCCTCGGCGACGTGGACCGGCATGCCGGTCTCGTGGCGGAGCCGCTCGTCGAGGCCGCGGAGCATGGCACCGCCGCCGGTGAGCACGATGCCGCGGTCCATGATGTCGCCGGCGAGCTCGGGCGGGGTCTGGTCGAGCGTGGTGCGGACCGCGTCGATGATGTTGTGCAGCGGCTCCTCGAGGGCCTGGCGCAGCTCGGAGCTGGAGACGACGACCGTGCGGGGCAGGCCGGAGACCATGTCGCGGCCGCGGATCTCGGCGTCGGGCTCGGTGGGCAGCGGGAAGGCCGACCCGAGGGTCATCTTGACCTCCTCGGCGGTGCGCTCCCCCAGCATGAGGGAGTACTCCTTCTTCATCCACGCGATGATCGCC
Source organism: Nocardioides sp. (assembly GCF_025965415.1). Lineage (GTDB taxonomy): Bacteria > Actinomycetota > Actinomycetes > Propionibacteriales > Nocardioidaceae > Nocardioides. Next base: position 11,655 of record NZ_JAOPWY010000181.1, on the reverse strand, counting down.
TGGTCCAGGTCGTCGCCGGCGGTGCGGATCGACAGGCTGGTGACGATGCCACCGAGGCTGATCACGGCGACCTCGGTGGTGCCGCCGCCGACGTCGACGACCATGTTGCCGGTGGCCTCGTGGACCGGGAGCCCGGCCCCGATCGCGGCCGCCATCGGCTCCTCGACGATGTAGACCTTGCGGGCGCCGGCCTGGTAGCCGGCCTCCTTGACCGCGCGCTGCTCGACGGCCGTGATGCCGCTCGGCACGCAGATCACCATGCGGGGCTTGGCGAAGTAGCGCCGGCGGTGCACCTGGTGGATGAAGTAGCGCAGCATCTGCTCGGTCGCCTCGAAGTCGGCGATCACGCCGTCCTTGAGGGGGCGGATGGCGGCGATGTTGTCGGGGGTGCGCCCGATCATCCGCTTGGCCTCGTGGCCCACGGCGAGGACCTCGCCCGTGGTCGTGTTCATCGCGACGACCGACGGCTCGTCCAGCACGACGCCCTTGCCGCGGACATAGACCAGCGTGTTGGCGGTGCCGAGGTCGACGGCCATGTCTCGGCCGATGAAGCTGTGTGCTGCCATGACGCTGGAGCCCTCGCAGGTCGAGTCGTTCCGGGAAGAGGGGTCAGCAGCCCTCCCGCCGACCCTGACTCAGGTTAAGGAGCGGGCAGGCGGCTTCCCGGTAGGACACGCGCGGGCCTCCGACTGAGGCGAAAGATGGCGCCGCTGACGCCCTGGAGTGCGAGCACGCTCGCGCTCATGGCGTCAGCTCTGGAACCAGATCCCGATCTCGCGGGCGGCGGACTCCTCGGAGTCGGACCCGTGCACGAGGTTCTGCTGGACGGCCAGGCCCCAGTCGCGCCCGAGGTCGCCACGGATCGTGCCCGGAGCGGCGACGGTCGGGTCGGTGGCGCCGGCGAGCGAGCGGAATCCCTCGATGCAGCGCTCACCCTCGATGACGACGGCCAGCACGGGTCCGGAGAGCATGAACTCCACGAGGGGGCGGTAGAACGGCTTGCCCTCGTGCTCGGCGTAGTGGGCGGCGAGGATCTCAGGGGTCGCGGTGCGCAGCTCGACGGCCGCGAGCGTGTAGCCCTTGGCCTCGATCCGTCGCAGGACCTCGCCCGAGAGGCCACGGCGTACGCCGTCGGGCTTGACGAGGACGAGGGAACGCTGGACGTCGGTCATGCGAGCAGCCTAGCCAGCGCCCACGGGGCCAGTGACGAGGGCCTCAGCCCTGCTCGGCCCGCCAGAGTGCCCAGGCCTCGGCACGCTCGCGCTCGATCTTGCGACCGAGCAGGTCGGCGGTGGCCCACAGGGCGGCGAAGACGGCCCCGAGGCCGAACATGACGGGCACCACGAACCCCAGGGCGATCGCGGCCGCCTGGACGGCGTAGCCGGCGAGGTAGACCCACTCGGCCCGCAGCATGCCGGCCAGCAGGAGGCACACGACGGCGAGACCGAGCCCGACTGTGACGGCGGTGCCGGCCGCGACGTCGGAGATCGTGATCATGACCGGGGTCGTCAGGCCCAGGGCGATCGCCTCGAGGCACAGCACCGCGGCGCACATGCCGCGCCGGGGTGAGCGCTCGGTGTTGGTGGGAGCACCGTCCTGGTCGCTCATCGGCGGCCCTTGAGCATCGCGCGGGCCTCGCCCACCGTGACCACGGAGCCGGTGACCAGCACCGCACCGGCACCGATCGAGACCTCGATCGCCTCGCCGGCCTCGGCGAGCGTGGTGCCCCGGTCGATGGCCTCGGCGAGGTCCGCCACGACGCTGACCCGGTCCTCCCCGAAGACCTCGACGGCGATCCGGCCCAGGGCGGCGGCGGACATCGAGCGCGGGGTCGAGTTCTGGGTGCAGACGAGGTAGGCGAGGTGGGGCTCGAGGACGGAGAGCAGCCCCTCGACGTCCTTGTCCTCCATCACGCCCATCACGCCGACCAGCGGGCTGAAGGAGAACGAGTCCTCCAGGGCCGCGGCCAGGGCCTCGGCGCCGTGCGGGTTGTGGGCCGCGTCGAGCACGATCGTGGGGCTGCGGCGGATGATCTCCAACCGACCGGGGGAGGTCACCTCGGCGAAGGCGGCGCGGACCAGGTCCTCGTCGAGGGCGCCGGTGCCGAAGGACTCGACCGCGGCGAGGGCGACGGCGGCGTTCTGGGCCTGGTGGGCGCCGTAGAGCGGCAGGAACACGTCGTCGTACGTCCCGCGCAGTCCCTGCAGCGAGACCATCTGGCCGCCGACCGCGGGGGTGCGCGCCACGACCCCGAACTCGATGCCCTCGCGCACGACGGTGGCGCCCACCTCGACGGCCCGCGCCAGCAGCACGGCGGCGACCTCCGGCTTCTGCTCGGCCAGCACCGCCACCGAGCCGGGCTTGATGATCCCGGCCTTCTCGACGGCGATGGCGGCCGGGTCGTCGCCGAGGTACTTCGCGTGGTCGACGGCGATCGGGAGCACCACGGCGACGTCGGCGTCGATGACGTTGGTGGCGTCCCAGCTGCCTCCCATCCCGACCTCGACCACGGCGGCATCGACCGGGGCATCGGCGAACGCGGCGTACGCCATGCCGACGATGGTCTCGAAGAAGCTCAGCGGGTGGTCCTGGTCCGCGTCGACGAGGTGCGTGTAGGGGGCCACGTCGTTGAAGGCCCGGACGAAGGCCTCGTCGTCCAGGGGTTCCCCGTCGATGCTGATCCGCTCGCTCATCCTCTCCAGGTGCGGGGAGGTGAAGCGGCCGGTGCGCAGGTCGAGGGCGCGCAGCAGGGTCTCGATCATCCGGCTGGTGCTGGTCTTGCCGTTGGTGCCGGTCAGGTGGATGGAGCGGAAGGAGCGCTGCGGGTCGCCGAGCAGCTCGGTGAACGCCTCGATCCGGTCGAGGCTCGGCTCGAGCTTGGTCTCCGGCCAGCGCGACAGCAGGGCGTCCTCGACCTCGGCGAAGGTCTGGGCGAGGCGGGGGGCGAGGGCATCGCTGGGGGCGTCAGTCATGGCCCCCCGAGTCTAGGGCGTGGCCCTCGCCGCTCAGCAGCGGACGATGCGCCGCCAGGGCTTCACGACCTGTAGCGCCCGGCCGTCCAGGGGACGCGCACGGAACTGGTCGAGGGCGTCGGCCCACCGGGGGTCCGCGGTGCCGGTGACGTACATCGCGGAGCCCTGGTCGGCGTAGACCAGCCCGTAGCGCTTCATCGCGACCACGATGGCACGGGCCGCGCCGGTGTAGCGGCTCGCCGGGAACGACCGCGGCAGCCGGAACCGCAGGCCGTACGCCGGCAGGTCGGCACTCGTGTTGGCGCTGGGCCCGCAGTGCCGGGCCGGCCACGTGTAGGCGTTGCGGGCGGACGGCAGGGTGAACCGGAGCGCGTGGGTGATCCGCCCGGACGCCGCCTCGTCGTAGGACAGCAGCCCGGGCAGGATCGGCAGTCCGGCCGCGTCGGCGGACGTCCAGCCGGCCGGGCGGAGGCGGCTGGACGACAGGTCCCAGCGTGCGGCGGCCGCGACCCGCCAGGCGACGACGTCGCCGGACGAGTCGCGCACCCGCTCCGCGGCGTACAGCTCGATGAGGTCGCAGGTGCCGCGCCGGACCGTGAGGACGTGCCGGTCCCCCTCGGCCGGGTCGGGGTCGGTCGCGCTGCCGCCCTCGATCGCGGCGTCGGCCGGCACGAACACCGGACCCCGGTCGCTCTCGTCGCGGTAGTCCTCCCCGTCGACGCCGAACCGCAGGGGCAGCAGCGGCTGGTCCTCCTCGACGACGTTGACCGGGATGCCGTAGTAGTCCTCGGTCGTGCCGAGGTCGAGGTGCAGGGCGTGCCCGGCCGCCTGGGTGCCGACGATGGCTCGGGAGCGTCGCCAGACCGGCCGGTCGTCGATGCGGCGGTTCCACGGGTTGTCGGCCGGGAACAGCTCGCACCCGCCCACGGCGTGGACGGCGGCGCGGGCATCGACGTCGGGGAGGTCAGGGACCCGGGCCGCGGGTGCGGACGCCGGGGCCACCGCCACGAGGAGGGACAGGGCCGCGAGGAGCAGGGTGGTGCGCCGCATCCGTCGAGACTAGGCCTGTCCGGGGGTCCGGACGAGGTGCTCGGCCATGTCCACGACCGGCTCGTAGCCCAGTCCGGCGTAGATCTTGTTGGACGTCGGGTTGGCCCGGTCGGTGAAGAGGCACATCCGGCTCCCCGCCTCGAGGCCGCGTCGCGTGAGCTCGCCGACGACGTACGACGCGATGCCGCGGCCGCGGAGCTCCTTCGGTGTGTAGACGGGCCCGATGCGCGCCACGCCGTACGACGGCAGCCCGGCGCCGGTCAGGTGGGCAACGGTGCCGTCGGGCAGCTCCCACAGCCACTCGACGCCCTCCCGGATCCGCACCAGGACGCTCTCCCTCGTGTTGTGCTCCCCCGAGGCGGGGTCGGGCTCGCGCCCGGCCTGCTCGTCGGCCTCGGCGTGGAAGGCCCCGAACCAGGCGAGGACGAGGTCGGCGTCGTCCTCGGTGGCCTGCCGCAGCCGACCCTCGGGTGCCGGGGGGACGACGACCGACGTGGCCTCCCACAGCCGGGTCCCCTTGTCGCTGACCATCTCTCCCCCGGCGAGCTCGGCCGTCGCGCGGGCCAGGACCTCGGCGCCGGGGAGCGCCCCGTTGGCGCCGCCGAGGAACTCACCGCGCTCGTGCAGCGCGGCGGCCAGCGCGCGGGCGGCATCGTCGCTCATCGGCATGGCGAAGGTGGGGTGGGGCTTGAAAGGTGCGGTCCGCATCGCCGCGCTGACCACGGCGCCGGAGTCGTCGCGCACGGCCAGCCACCAGCGGTCGAAGGGTGCGCCGACCTCCGCCCACGAGTCCCGGCCGTCCTCGAGCTCGCGGGCCGTGCGCTCGCTGACACTGGCGATCACGCTGCCCAGCACGGGGTCCGCGGCGAGCAGGTCGCCGGCGGCGTCGAGGAAGGGTCGCGGGGCGTCGAAGAACTCCAGATCCATCACGCCACGCTAGAGCCCGGCGTCGTCGGGCGGATACCCGTTTTCGCGTGCCGAGAAGGCGTGCGCGGAGGACGATGTGGTGATGGTCCGCCTCCTCGTCCTGCTCGCCACCGCGATGCTCCTGAGCGGCTGCGAGGAGAAGACGGGCCAGGACGCCTGGCTCCGGATCGACAACACCACGACCGAACGCGTCTACGTGCAGGAGCGCGACAAGACCGGGGACGACTACGTCATCGGGGTCGGACCCGGAGAGAGCGAGCTCGCTCCCGGCTACGACCCCTGCGACGACAGCGAGCTCGTGGCGCGCTCGGGCTCGACCAGCGGGCCGGTGGTCGGGACCCGCACGTCCGACCAAGGCCGTGACTGCATCGGCACCTGGGTGATCGGCACTTCGGCCGAGACCACCTACTAACTCGTTTTCGCGGGTCAGAGCGCCGTCAATAGACTGCGCAGCATGACTGAGAACCCCACCACCCCGACCCCGGACACGACCACGAGCACCGACCAGCGTGCCGTCGTCGTACCCGAGCGTCCGGCACTGGAGGGGCTGGAGGACAAGTGGTCGCGGACGTGGGCCGACAACGACACCTACGCCTTCGACCGCACCCAGCCGCGGGAGAACGTCTACTCCATCGACACGCCCCCGCCCACCGTCAGCGGATCGCTGCACGTGGGCCACGTCTACTCCTACAGCCACACCGACCTGATCGCGCGCTACCAGCGGATGCAGGGCTAGGCCGTCTTCTACCCGATCGGCTGGGACGACAACGGCCTGCCGACCGAGCGCCGGGTGCAGAACTACTTCGGGGTCCGCTGCGACCCGACCCTGCCCTACGACGCCGACTTCACCCCGCCGGAGAAACCGGACCCCAAGAAGCAGGTGCCGATCAGCCGGCCCAACTTCATCGAGCTGTGCGAGCAGCTCGTCGTCGAGGACGAGAAGGCGTTCGAGGCGCTGTGGCGCCAGCTCGGCCTCTCGGTGCAGTGGAACCCGACCTACACCACGATCGGCGACCACTCCCGCACCGTCAGCCAGCGCGCGTTCCTGCGCAACTTCGCCCGCGGCGAGGCCTACCTGTCGGAGGCACCCACGCTCTGGGACGTCACGTTCCAGACCGCCGTCGCCCAGGCCGAGCTCGAGGCGCGCGACTACCCCGGTCACTACTACCGCGTCGCGTTCCACCGGCCCGACGGCACCCCGCTCCACATCGAGACGACCCGGCCCGAGCTGATCCCGAGCGTCGTCGCGCTGATCGCGCACCCCGACGACGAGCGCTACCAGGAACTCTTCGGGACGACCGTGACCTCGCCCGTCTTCGGCGTCGAGATCCCGGTCCTGGCCCACCACGCGGCCGAGCCCGACAAGGGCGCCGGTATCGCGATGTGCTGCACCTTCGGCGACCTCACCGACGTCGTCTGGTGGCGCGAGCTCAGCCTCCCCGTCCGCACCGTGGTCGGTCGCGACGGCCGACTGGTCCGAGAGACGCCCGAGTGGCTCGCCGCCGACGGCGCGTCGACGGCGTACGCCGAGCTGGCGGGCAAGACGACCTTCAGCGCCCGCGAGGCCATGGTCGCGCTGCTGCGCGAGTCCGGCGACCTCGACGGCGAGCCCAAGGCCACGCAGCGGATGGCGAACTTCTACGAGAAGGGCGACAAGCCGCTCGAGATCGTCGCGACCCGCCAGTGGTACATCACCAACGGCGGCAAGGACGCCACCCTGCGCAAGGAGATGCTGGCGCGCGGCGAGGAGATCACCTGGATCCCCACCCACATGAAGCACCGCTACGACAACTGGGTCGGAGGCCTCAACGGCGACTGGCTCATCTCACGCCAGCGCTTCTTCGGCATCCCGTTCCCGGTCTGGTACCCCCTCGACGCCGACGGCGAGCCCGACCACGACCACCCCCTGATGCCGTCCGAGGACCAGCTGCCGATCGACCCGTCCACGCAGGCGCCGCACGGCTACACCGAGGACCAGCGGGGCAGGCCCGGCGGCTTCATCGGCGACCCCGACGTGATGGACACGTGGGCGACCTCCTCGCTCACGCCCCAGATCGCGGGGATGTGGGAGGTCGACGATGACCTGTTCTCGCGCGTCTTCCCCTACGACCTCGCCACCCAGGCGCACGACATCATCCGCACCTGGCTCTTCTCCCGCGTGGTCCGCTCCGACTTCGAGTTCCACGCCGTGCCCTGGTCGCACGCGATGATCTCCGGCTTCATCGTCGACCCCGACCGCAAGAAGATGTCGAAGTCCAAGGGCAACGTCGTGGTGCCGACCGACATCCTCGACAAGTACGGCGCGGACGCTGTCCGCTGGCGCGCCGCCATCGGGCGACCGGGGATGGACTCGCCCTTCGACGAGTCGCAGATGAAGATCGGTCGCCGGCTCGCGATGAAGGTCCTCAACGCCTCGAAGTTCGTCCTCGGCAACGTCGGCGCCACCGCGCTGGCCCCCAGCCGGGTCAGCGCCCCGGTCGACTGCGCCCTCCTGGGCCGTCTCGAGTCCGTCGTGCGCCGGGCCACGGAGGCCTTCGACGCCTACGACTACACGACCGCCCTCGAGGTCACCGAGAAGTTCTTCTGGGAGTTCTGCGACGACTACCTCGAGCTCGTCAAGGAGCGTGCGTACGCCGTCGACGGCGGCGCGGCGACCGACTCGGCGCGGGCGACCCTGGCGATCGCGCTGCACACCCAGCTCCGGCTGCTCGCGCCGTTCCTCCCCTACGCCACCGAAGAGGTGTGGTCGTGGTGGCAGGAGGGGTCGATCCACCACGCGTCCTGGCCCACCGCGTCCGACCTCGGATCGGCGGCCGCCTCGCAGCCGCTGGTGCTCGACGCCGTCGCGAGCGCGCTCACCGGCATCCGCGGGGCCAAGTCGCAGGCCAAGGCCAAGATGCGCGCGCCCCTGTCGCACGTGGTGATCACCGGCCCCGAGTCCCTGGTCACGGCGGCCCAGCAGGCGCAGGACGACCTGCGCGCGGTCGGCAACGTCATCGGTGACCTCGAGTTCGTCGCCGACGAGTCGGCGACCGAGCTGCGGGTCAACGCGGAGCTGGCGCCCACCGAGGACTGAGCACCACCTGCCGGGCGGCTGCCGGGTGGGGAGTCGTCGACTACCCCTCCCGGGAGTCCTCCGACTCCCGCTCGCCCTCGTGCTCGGTGGCGGCGTCGTCGCCGTCCCACTCGTGGTCGCCGTCCCACTCGTGGTCGCCGTCCCGCTCGTCGTCGTGGCCGGAGTGGTCGGAATGATCGGCGTGCTCGTCGTCGGCGTGCTCGTCGTCGCGCCCGGACCCGTCCTCGTGGCTGTCGGTGTGCCGGTCGGGGTGCCGGTCGGTCTTGTCCGCGTCGCGCTCGGCCTTCTCCGCGTCGCGCTCGGCCTTCTCGGCGTCGCGCTCGGCGTCCCGCTCGGCCTTCTCGGCGTCGCGCTGGGCCTTCTCGGCGTCGCGCTGGGCGTCCGCCTCGGCGTCGTCGTCCGAGTCGACGAGTGCCTCGGCCTCGGTCTCGGCCGCCGGGGTCGGCTCTGCCGCGACACCGCCGGTGGACCGGGAGGTGGGCTTGCCCGCCACCCGCCTGGCGGCCGGGGCGCCGCCGGCCACTCCGAGGGGCTGGGCGCTCAGCTCGGCCGGGACGGCCCTCTCGAGGGGCTCGGCCGAGCGCGTCGGCCGGCTCGGCACGCGGTCGAGGTGGCCGCCGGCGGAGGGGGCCGCGATGGGCTTGCCGGGGTGGAAGAGGTCCGCGACGCTCCAGCCGCGCCCCTCGGACAGCGTCATCAGCACCGCGCAGAGCAGCGCCACGAGAGCGAACCCCACGAGCGGCCGCTTCGGATCAACCCCCACGGGGTCCCCTTCCCACATGCTGACGAGACGTCAGTGTGGACGGGTCATGACGCATGATCAGCCCCGGTGGTCACAAATAGTCATATATGACCAGTGGGGCATGGTCAGGTCGGGCCATGCGTGGGCGGGCCGCCCGGCGGAGGGTCAGGCCGACTTCTTCTTCTTGGCCTCGGACTCGCGCAGGATCAGCGTCGGAGCCACGTCGTCCTCCACCACCTCGCGGGTGACGATCACCTTGGCCACGTCGCCGCGCGACGGGACGTCGTACATGACGTAGAGGAGGACCTCCTCGATGATCGCCCGGAGGCCACGGGCGCCGGTGCCGCGCTCGAGGGCGGCCTCCGCGATCGAGTCGATGGCCTCGTCGGTGAACTCGAGCTCGACGCCGTCGAGGTCGAAGAGCTTCTGGTACTGCTTGACGAGCGCGTTGCGCGGCTCGGTGAGGATCTGCACGAGCGCCGGACGGTCGAGCTTGTTGACGCTCGCGATCAGCGGCAGGCGACCGATGAACTCGGGGATCAGGCCGAACTTGGTGAGGTCCTCGGGGCGCACCTGGGCGAGGAGGTCGTCGGCGCTGCGCTCGGCGGCCCCACGCACCTCGGCGGTGAAGCCCAGGGACTTCTTGCCCACGCGCTGCTCGATGATCTGCTCGAGGCCGGCGAAGGCACCGCCCACGATGAAGAGGATGTTGGTGGTGTCGATCTGGATGAACTCCTGGTGCGGGTGCTTGCGACCACCCTGCGGGGGCACCGACGCGGTCGTGCCCTCCAGCATCTTGAGCAGCGCCTGCTGGACGCCCTCACCGGAGACGTCGCGCGTGATCGAGGGGTTCTCCGACTTGCGGGCCACCTTGTCGATCTCGTCGATGTAGATGATGCCCGTCTCGGCCTTCTTGACGTCGTAGTCGGCAGCCTGGATGAGCTTGAGAAGGATGTTCTCGACGTCCTCGCCGACGTAGCCGGCCTCGGTCAGGGCCGTGGCGTCCGCGATCGCGAACGGGACGTTGAGCATCCGCGCGAGGGTCTGGGCGAGGTAGGTCTTGCCACAGCCGGTCGGGCCGATGACGAGGATGTTGGACTTGGCGACCTCGACCACGTCGTCCTTGGCCTTGCCCGACACCGGCTGGAGGCCGGACTGGACGCGCTTGTAGTGGTTGTAGACCGCGACGGCCAGCGACTTCTTGGCGTGCTCCTGGCCGATGACGTAGGAGTTGAGGAACTCGAAGATCTCCTTGGGCCGGGGCAGCTCCTCGAGGCTGACCTCCGAACCCTCGGCGAGCTCCTCCTCGATGATCTCGTTGCAGAGCTCGATGCACTCGTCGCAGATGTAGACGTTGGGTCCAGCGATGAGCTTCTTGACCTGCTTCTGGCTCTTGCCACAGAAGTTGCACTTCAGCAGGTCGCCGCCGTCACCGATACGTGCCACGAGTCGTGTCCTCCAGTCTCGCCGGGCGGGGGGCCCGGCCTTCAACACCTTGCAACAGGCCACACGACGGTACCCCGTGCCGGCCCCCGGCGGGGGCCGGACACGAGATGTCGCGGGTCATGTTTTCCGTCAGTCCGGGCCGGGCTCAGGTGAGCGCCGGCACGCCCTTGCGGGACTCGATCACCGCGTCGATCAGGCCGTACTCGACGGCCTGCTCCGCGGTCAGGATCTTGTCGCGCTCGATGTCGCGGCTCACCTGGTCGATGTCCTTGCCGCTCGAGTCGGCGATCATGCGCTCGAGGAGCTCGCGCATCCGCAGGATCTCGTTGGCCTGGATCTCGATGTCGGACGTCTGGCCGAACGTGCCCTCCGTGTAGGGCTGGTGGATCAGGATGCGGCTGTTGGGCAGCGCCATCCGCTTGCCCTTCGCGCCTGCGCCCAGGAGGATCGCGGCCGCGGAGGCGGCCTGACCGAGGCACACGGTCTGCACATCAGGCTTGATGAAGCGCATCGTGTCGTAGATCGCGGTCAGCGCGGTGAACGAGCCACCGGGGCTGTTGATGTAGATGCTGATGTCGCTGTCGGGGTTCATCGTCTCCAGGCACATGAGCTGGGCGATGACCGCGTTGGCCACGTCGTCGCTGATCGGCGTGCCGAGGTAGATGATGCGCTCCTCGAAGAGCTTGGCGTAGGGGTCGATGCGGCGGAACCCGTAGGAGGTCCGCTCTTCCCACTGGGGGATGTAGTAGTTCATGTTCAGTCCTTGGTCCGGGCCGGGCGGCCCTCGTCGGCGGCTTCGCGAGCGTTGGTGACGACCTTGTCGACGAGGCCGTACTCGACGGCCTGGTCGGCGGTGAACCAGCGGTCGCGGTCGGCGTCTGCGACGACCTGCTCGACGCTCTGGCCGGTGTGCTCGGCGATCAGGTCGAGCAGCACCTTCTTGATGTGCAGGGACTGCTGGGCCTGGATCTTGATGTCGGAGGCCGAGCCGCCCATGCCCGAGGAGGGCTGGTGCATCATGATGCGCGCGTGGGGCAGGGCGTAGCGCTTGCCCTTGGTGCCGGCGCAGAGGAGGAACTGGCCCATCGAGGCCGCGAGGCCCATGCCGACGGTGGCGACGTCGTTGGGGATGTAGTTCATCGTGTCGTAGATCGCCATGCCGGCGTCGACCGAGCCCCCGGGGCTGTTGATGTGGAGGAAGATGTCGGCCTCGGGGTCCTCCGCGGAGAGCAGGAGGAGCTGGGCGCAGATCGCGTTCGCGTTCTGGTCGCGCACCTCCGAGCCGAGGAAGACGATGCGCTCGCGGAGGAGTCGCTGGTAGATGTGGTCGTCGAGGCCGTAGGACCCACCTCCGCCGTCCATCCGCGGAGAGGTCAGGCCGTGCATGGAGTTCTCAGTCACGGGACCGACCCTAGACGGCGCCGACGACATTTCCACGGGCA
>NZ_JAOPWY010000176.1 GCF_025965415.1 Nocardioides sp. | reverse complement strand
GGTGCCGTTCAGCCCGGTCAACATGGTGATCGACGCCTACAAGCGGGCCACCGGCGACCTCCCGCCCGAGGAGCTGATGAAGCAGTACGAGCTCTCCGCCGAGAGTGCCTGGGACATGGCCACCGGCATCTACACCGGGCTCACGACCGACCCGATCGGCTTCGGCAAGGAGCTCGGCAAGAGCCTGCTCGACTGGGACACCTGGGCCGACGACCCGGCCCGCGCGATCGGCCACCTCGTGCCGGACGCGGTCGTCGCGGTGGCCACGGCCGGCTCCGGCGCGCTCGCCACGCGCGGCGCCAGGGGCGGCATGGACATCCTCGACGGGCTCTCCGACCTCAACAAGCTGGACAACCTGTCGGACCTCACCAAGCTCGACAACCTGTCCGACCTCAACAAGCTGGACAACCTCGCCGACCTCACCAAGTACGACAACGTGGTCGAGGGGCCGCAGGGCACGTGGCGCCACCTCGACGACCCCGCGCTGGACCCCTGGCTCGACGAGGTCAGCCAGGCCCACCCCGAGCTCGACCGGGAGGGCATCCGCGGCATCTGGGACTACACCACCGACGACGGCTACGACACGATGAACAACGCGATGCGCGGCGACGGCCCCCTCGACCCGGCCGTGCAGAGCCGCATCGACGCCACCAACCGCGGGCTCGACCAGCTGCCCCACCACGAGGGCACCACCTACCGCGGCACCAACCTCCCCGACTCCGTGGTCGACCGCATCAACAACGGCGGCAACCTGTCCGACGGGGCCTTCACCAGCAGCTCGACCAACCCCAACGTCGCCGAGGGCTTCATGAACCTCGGCAAGGACAACCCGACGCGGATCACCATCGACGGCCACTCGGGCAGCAACGTGGGACCCTTCTCGGCAGCGCGGTCGGAGGCTGAGATCCTGTTCCGTGGAGGCACCGAGTTCGAGGTGCTCAGCAACACGGTGGGGCCGGACGGTGTCCGCCAGCTCGTGGTGAGGGAGATCCCGTGAGTGGTCGAGACGACCTGGACGACATGACGCCGGAGGAGATCGCCGCCTGGGCGGCCCGTGACTGGGCGGACGCCAAGGCGGCGCACGCCGGGGAGCCCGTTCCCGAGATCAGCCGGGTCAAGCGCGACGACTACCCGCACTGGGACGTGGTGGCCTACGAGTTCCACACCCGCCCGGGGGAGCGGGTGCTGGTCGACCGCGGCGACGGCGCGCAGGTGGAGGGCACGCTCCGTGGCGTGCGCGCGGCGCGCGGCCAGGACGAGCTGCTGGTCGAGGTCGACGGCGTCGTCTGGGCGTGCACGCGAGCCGACGGCTCGAGCTGGGCGCCTAAGGACAACGGCCGGGTCCGGGTGGAGACTGTCAGGGTGCCGGTGCACGCGCGGCGGGTCGACGGCGCTGGCGACGCGGAGCAGTGGACCCTGCAGACCAACATGGAGGGACAGCCGTGACCCAGATCCCGGACCTGGAGACCCTGCTCTCGACGCTCGAGCAGCTCCCGCCCCACGAGGGCGTGGTCTTCCGCGGGTGCGACGCGCGCAGCCACGAGCGCTGGCCCGGTCGGGCCTACGTGACCGAGGCGCTCCTCTCCACCTCGCGCGACCCGAGGGTCGCGACGCAGAACTTCACCACGGACGCGGTGTACGCGATCCTCAGTCGCACCGGGCGTGCCATCGAGCAGTTCTCGGCCGCGCGCCACGAGCGTGAGGTGGTCTTCCTGCCCGGCACGATCCTCACCCTCGTGACCCGGGTGCGGTTCAAGGACCTGGGCGTGACGATCGTCGAGGAGTTCGACCCCGACGCCGGGGGCGCGCCCGAGCCGGTCGACTTCGCCGCCCTCCAGGAGGAGATCGGGCGCGCGATCAAGGAGGCCGAGCTGCGGGATCCCGTGCCGCCGTCCAACCCCGACAAGTTCGTCGGCGACATCGCGTGACGCGACGCTCGTGACGTCCGGTCCGGACCTGCGCGACCGGATCGAGGGCGTGCTGCTGGCCTCGGCCTGCGGTGACGCGCTCGGCGTGCCGTACGAGTTCGGGTCGGCGCCGCTGGCGCCGGACGAGCAGCCCCGGATGATCGGCGGCGGGCTGGGGCCCTACGCGCCGGGTGAGTGGAGCGACGACACCCAGATGGCGGTCGTCGTCGCGCGCGTGGCCGCCTCGCGCGGGCTGGCGGACGACACCGCGCTCGACGACGTCGTCGACGGCTGGATCGACTGGCTCCAGGCAGGCGCCTCCGACGTCGGCATCCAGACCCGCGCGATCCTGACCGCCATCGCCGCCTGGAGGGGTACGCCCGGATCGGCCGCGCGGGCCCGCGCAGCGGCGCTGGACCTGCACGGGCGCACCGGGCGGACGGCGGGCAACGGCTCGCTGATGCGTACGGCGCCGGTGGCGCTCGCGTGCCTCGGGGACCCGGCCGCCCTGACGGTCCTGGCCCGGACGGTCTCCGACCTCACGCATGCCGACCCGCTCGCCGGTGACGCCTGCGTGCTGTGGTGCCACGCCATCCGGCTCGCGGTCGTGGACGGCGCCGTGCCCGACCTCGCGGACCTGCTCGGCGAGCTGCCCGTCGAGCGCCGGGACCAGTGGTCCGGATGGGTGGCCGCGGCGCAGGCGCGGCCCCCGGCGGCGTTCGCTCCCAACGGCTACGTCGTCACCGCCCTGCAGGCGGCATGGTCGGCCGTCCGTCACCCGCTCGTCGCGGACTCGCCGATCGTCGGTTCGCTGTCGGCGGCCGTGCACGCCGGGGACGACACCGACACCGTCGCTGCCATCGCCGGTTCCCTGCTCGGCGGCTGCTGGGGTGCCTCCTCGCTTCCCGCGACCTGGCTGGCCGACGTCCACGGGTGGCCGGGCCTGCGAGCGGAGGACCTGCGAGCGCTCGCGCACCGGGTCGCCGACCGCTGAGCCTCAGGTCCGGCCTACGCCGGTCACCTTCCCGCCGCGGGAGAGCTCGACCGTCATCAGCACCCGCCGCTTGCCGGGCTGCTTCGCGCAGTAGGTGAACTCCCGGCCCAGCCGCTGCCACGGCTGGCCGAGGCGACGCATCAGCGCACGCGTGCCGAGGCCGGTGTCGGCGGCGCGGGTGAAGGCCCTCACCGACCGGCGCAGGCCGGGGTTGCGGCAGGAGTCGGGGGCCAGGCCCCACGAGCGCTCCCACGTCTGGAGATAGGCCTCGGCACCACGGCCGAGATCGGCCGCGAGCGCGGCACCGTCGGCGCCGGCCACGTGCTCGACGTCCTCGACCCAGTCGGCGTACAACCCGTAGTGGGCGACGCCGTCGGTGTTGATGTCGAAGACCCGCTCCCCGCTGCGCTGACGGGCGATGGTGACGCCGTCGAGCCCGGTGAAGGGGTACGTCACGGGGTCGGTCGCGCCGGCGCCCCGCGGGTCGCCCTGGGCGCCGAACCCGTTCATGTCGGAGCCGAACCCGAAGCCGAAGTAGAAGCGGCTGTCGGTCCACCCGAGGTGCTGGCGCCACTTGTCCACGAAGCCGGTCGAGTCGCCGGCGTAGGGGGCGACGAAGCCGCCGAGGCGATAGATCCGCGGGTAGGCGTCGGGGGTCGACCACGAGTGCGAGGAGACCACGCCGACGGGTCGACCGGCTGCCTGCTGCTGCTCGAGGAAGTCGAGGGCCGCGTCGCGGCCGGCGACGCTCATGTGGTCGGGGTCGAAGAGGATCCTGCTGTCGATCATCGC
This sequence comes from Nocardioides sp., assembly GCF_025965415.1. Classification (GTDB taxonomy): domain Bacteria; phylum Actinomycetota; class Actinomycetes; order Propionibacteriales; family Nocardioidaceae; genus Nocardioides. The sequence goes on along the minus strand of NZ_JAOPWY010000176.1, from coordinate 1,468 downwards.
CGACAGCAGCCGCCGGCCGAGCGGGCTCAGGCCGAGCTGGTTGCAGTGCGGTCCCGCCGGGTAGACCGGTGCGGGCTGCACCCCGACGTCGCCGAAGAGCTTCCAGATGGCGCCGAAGATGGCGTCCTGGTCGGGCGTGCCCTGCTGCCCCCCGGCAAGGTCGCCGAGGTTGGGGGACTGGAGGCGGTCCTCCATGCCGGGCGGGTTGCTCGACGGGCAGGACTGCATGCGCAGGAACGAGCCGGTGCTGAGGAAGTTGGCGCTGTTGGTCAGCGGGCCGTTGGTCCCGGAGTCGCCGGCGACCCCGGTGAAGGCGTTGTCGAACTTGTTGGTCAGCTCCATCTGGCTGACGCCGAGCTCCTTCATCTCGGCGAGCTCGGCCAGCATCTGCTCCTCGGTGCACGTCGCGCGCCCCAGCTGGACGTTGCAGCCGAGCGGGACCGACGTCTCCATGCCTATCACCACGGCCAGCTTGCCCTCGTTGATGACCGTACGGGCCTCGAAGGGGTTGGTGACGATGCGGTACCAGCCGCGGCCGGGGCCGCCGTACTGCGCGTCGATGTAGTCCTGCATCGCCCGCATGTCCTGGGCCTGCAGGCGGACGGCGTCACGGTCGTCGCAGGAGTTCTTCTTGAGCGGGTAGACCGTGCAGAGGATGTGGTTCTCGGTGAGCAGGCTGGTGTGGATGCGCAGGCCCGCGCGCCACGAGCGCTCGAGCCACTTGTAGTAGACCTGCTGGTGCGTGAGCGAGTGCGGGTTGGGCCAGTAGGAGAACGTCGGCCAGCCGACGGGGTCGTGGCCGGTGCCGGGGGCCTGTCCGGAGAGCACGTCCTCGAGGAGCGCGCCGCGGCCGTCGGCGATCTGGTGGTCGGGGCAGTCGACGAGGGCGGCGGCGGCGCCGTACCTGTGGAACGGCGGGCTGCAGATCACCCGGCCGCCGAGGAACTCGTGGGTCTGGCCGTGGACGTGCGGGTCGACGTAGCCGCGCACCTCCTGGAAGGACGTGGCGCCGCCGAATGGGCGGCCACTGACGTTGGTCTCGACCTCGGGGAAGGCGGTGCACCCGGTCGTGCGGCGCAGCGACAGGGGCTCGGCGCTGCCCGTGGCGAAGCCTCCCGACGTACGCCGCAGCGCGCGGCCGTCGGCGAGCGTGAAGGTGAAGCGGCCCCTGCCCGACCGGCGCGCGGTCCAGTCGGAGGAGGGCGACGGAGCGGCGGCCCAGGTGGCGCCGCCGCTGTCGGTCGCGGCGAGGAACGTGCGGTCGGTGGCGTAGAGGAGGTAGGTGCCGAGGCCGGTGGCCTGGAAGGTGGTCGGCCGGCCACCGAGGCGGTAGCAGCCCCCGGCCATCGCATAGACGCTCTCGGGGACGAGGCGGCGCTTCTCCCGCAGGGGTACGCCGACCAGGCGTGGCGCGCGTTGCGTGCGCTGGGCGGCGACCCGGGCCCGGCTCGCGGACCGCTGCGCGGGC
>NZ_JAOPWY010000143.1 GCF_025965415.1 Nocardioides sp. | reverse complement strand
CCGATCTCGAGTCGCGCGCCCGCGCCGCCGAGCGCCGCGAGCGCCTGGTGCGGGAGGGCCGCGCCGCCGAGGCGGTCTCGGTCGCCGTCCGCGTCGTGCTCCACCAGCTCGAGCGCTCCGTGATGCTGGCCGCCGACGAGCGGGCCGCCGTCGAGGAGTCGCGGCAGGGGAGCGAGCAGCAGCTGATGGCGGTGCGCACGACCCTGCGCGACCTCGGCCGCGAGCACGACGAGCTGGTCAACTCCGTGCACCGCGACGAGATGGCCCGCACCCAGCAGAAGATGCGCATCGAGCAGCTCGAGGAGCGCGCGCTCGAGGAGCTCGGCCTCGACCCCGACGGTCTGGTCACCGACTACGGCCCCACCACGCTCATCCCCTTCAGCGGCGAGGTGCCCGAAGGGGAGGAGGCGCCCGAGCCGGCCGCCTTCGTCCGCGAGGAGCAGGTCAAGCGGCTCCGCTCGGCCGAGCGCTCGCTCTCGATGCTGGGTCGGGTCAACCCGCTCGCGCTCGAGGAGTTCTCCGCGATGGAGGAGCGGCACAAGTTCCTCACCGAGCAGCTCGAGGACCTCAAGCGCACCCGCAAGGACCTCCTCGACATCGTGCGCGAGGTCGACGCCCGCGTCGAGCAGGTCTTCACCGAGGCGTACGCCGACGTGTCGACGGCGTTCGACCAGACCTTCGCCCGGCTGTTCCCGGGCGGCGAGGGCCGCCTCGTGCTGACCAGCCCCGACGACATGCTCAACACCGGCATCGAGGTCGAGGCCCGCCCGGCCGGCAAGAAGGTGAAGCGGCTGTCCCTGCTCTCCGGCGGCGAGCGCTCCCTGGTCGCCGTGGCGTTCCTGGTCTCGCTCTTCAAGGCCCGGCCGTCCCCGTTCTACATCCTCGACGAGGTCGAGGCGGCGCTCGACGACACCAACCTCGGTCGCCTGCTGCAGATCTACGAGGAGCTGCGCGAGAACTCCCAGCTCCTGGTCATCACGCACCAGAAGCGCACCATGGAGGTCGGTGACGCCCTCTACGGCGTGACGATGCGCGGCGACGGCGTCTCGACCGTGATCAGCCAGCGACTGCGCGACGCCGAGTCGGCATGAGCCACCCCACGACGCGGCCGACCCGGGCCGACTACGTCGCGTGGCGCACCGCCACGACCCGCTGGCGCGACGACGACGCCTACGGCCACCTCAACAACGCCACCTACTACGAGCTGTTCGACACCGCGGTCAACGCCCACCTCTACGACGAGACGGGTGTCGACGTCCGCGCGCTCCCGCAGATCGGCGTGGTCGCGGAGACCGGCTGCCGCTACTTCCGCGAGATCGGCTTCCCCGAGCCGATCGAGATGGGCCTCGTCGTCGACAAGGTGGGAAGGAGCTCGATCGTCTACCGGATCGGGCTGTTCCAGGGGGCGTCCGACGAGGCCGCGGCCGAGGGCCGCTTCGTCCACGTCTACGTCGACAACTCGCGCGGCGCCGGTGACCGGCCGGTGACCCCGATCCCCGACGTCGTGCGGGAGGTCGTCGTACGGCTGCGGCTGCATCAGCCGGAGGCGTGACCGTGGTCACCGGGACGCGCCGGTGGCCGACGCAGATGCACGGAGCGCCCGACCGGTGTGCCATGTTGGAGGCGACCAGTCGGACCACCTCGGGAGGAACCCCGTGCTCGCGATCATCTTGATGATGACCCTCGGCGTGCTCGTCGCCGGCGCCGTGGCGGTCTACGTCGCCTACCCGCACCGCGGCGAGGAGATGCCCGTCGTCCCGCAGCTCGGCGACGCCATGCGCAGGGGCGTCGACTCGCTGCCCACGCTCGAGGACTCCGAGTCCCGCGTCTGATCCTCGCCTGATCCCGGTCTGATCCCGGTCTGGGGCCGGCGCGCCGGGCGACTCCGGCGCGGCGTCCCCTCTCGGGTCCGTGCAGGGCTACCGTGCCAGGGTGAGTGCGGCACGCCAGGACGTCCACAGGGCCTACTGCGCAGCCTGCGGGTCGATGGTCTCCCGCCGGTTCCGCCCTGGCCCGGACGGTCGCCTCGAGGCGACCTGTCCCCGGTGTGGGAGCCTCGAACGGCACCGGTTCCTCTCCCTGCTGCTCGGCGCCCTCGCGCCGGACCTTCTCGACCTCGACACCGTGGTCGAGATCGCGCCCTCCCCGCAGTCCACGCCGCTGCTCGACCGTCTCCACCCGCGTCAGCGCATCAGTCTCGACCTCGGGCACGACAAGCGCGCCGTCGACGCCCTGGCCAGTCTCACCGCCCTGCCGCTGCGCGACGCATCGGTCGACCTGCTGGTCTGCTACCACGTGCTCGAGCACGTGCCTGACGACTGCTCGGCGATGCGTGAGATCTCCCGGGTGCTGAGCCCGCGCGGCATCGCGCTCATCGAGGTGCCGATCAAGGGTGGCGTCCTCACCGACGAGGACCCGTCCGCGACGCCGGACGAGCGCGCCCGGCGGTTCGGCCAGAGCGACCACGTGCGGTGGTACGGCGACGACTTCGACGACCGGCTGCTGGCGGCCGGTCTGTCCTCGGCGCGCGTCACGCCGCCGACGCTCGTGGGCGACGCGGCCGTCGAGTGGTTCCGGCTGATGGCCCACGAGGTGGTGTGGGTGGCCCGGCACGGCACCGCCGCCGCGACGCCGGCGGTGCCCGGGGGATCGGGCCTCAGCGCCGCCTTCGACGCCGTGCTCGCCGACCTGGCCCGGACACAGGACCGCCTCGTCCGGGCACGCGAGCGGGCCGACCGGCTGGCCGCACAGCGCGACGCCCTGCGCACGCAGCCGGCAGTGCCGCAGGTGCGGCCGAGGGCCGACGTGCTCACCCGCCTCCGCCGCGTCGTGCACCTCTGATTGGATGGCGCCATGGGTGACTGGCTGTATCTGATCATCGGCATCGCCGTCGTCGGCGTGCTCACGCTCGCCGGGCTGCTGACCTCTGGTCGCCGCCGCGGCGCCACGCTGCCGAAGGGCGGCGCGGACGTCATCGTCGCGCCCCCCACCGAGAGCGACACCGCGACCGACGCGCCGCCCGAGCCCGCGGTCGTCGAGGCCCCGGCGCTCGAGAAGCCGGAGAGTACGGCGTCGCGGCTGGTGCGCCTGCGCCAGCGGCTCTCCCGCTCGCAGGGCGGCCTCGGGCAGGGCCTGCTCGCCCTCCTCAGCAGGGACCGGCTCGACGAGGACACCTGGGAGGCGATCGAGGACACGCTCCTGACCGCCGACATCGGCGTCGCGCCGACGCAGGCCCTCGTCGAGAAGCTCCGCACCCGGCTCCGGGTCGAGGGCAACCAGGCCGCTGACATCCGCGCCGTGCTGCGCGAGGAGCTGATCGACCTCGTCGGCACCGACATGGACCGCCGGCTGCAGGTCACCGGCACCGACGGCAACCCCGGCGTCGTGCTCGTGGTCGGCGTCAACGGCGCCGGCAAGACGACCACCGTCGGCAAGATCGCCCGGATCCTCGTCTCCGAGGACCTCACGGTGACCCTCGGTGCGGCCGACACCTTCCGCGCCGCTGCCGTCGACCAGCTCGCCACCTGGGGCGAGCGCGTCGGCGTCGAGGTGGTGCGCGGCCCCGAGGGCGGCGACCCCGCCAGCGTGGCCTTCGAGGCCGTCAAGCTCGGCGTCGACAACCGCGTCGACACGGTGCTCGTCGACACGGCCGGCCGCCTGCAGAACAAGGCGGGGCTGATGGACGAGCTCGGCAAGATCAAGCGCGTCATCGAGAAGCAGGCCCCCGTCACCGAGGTGCTGCTCGTCCTCGACGCCACCACCGGCCAGAACGGACTCATCCAGGCCCGCGTCTTCAGCGAGATCGTCGACGTCACCGGCATCGTGCTCACCAAGCTCGACGGGTCGGCCAAGGGTGGCATCGTGGTGCAGGTCCAGCGCGAGCTCGGCGTCCCGGTCAAGCTGGTCGGCCTCGGCGAGGGCCCCGACGACATGGCGCCCTTCGACGCCACTGCGTTCGTCGACGCCCTCCTCGGCTGACCTGACGCTTCTGCACGTCCCCGCGGTGCCGGCCCCGGCCCGCCAACTCACCGGTTGGTCCGCCAACTCACCGGTTGGTCCGCCAACTCGTGAGTTGGCGAGTTGTGGGCCCGGATTGCGGTCGGATGGCGACCCAACCCGCCAACTCACCGGTTGGCGCGCCAACTCGTGAGTTGGCGCCGTGGGAGCGGAGGGGCGGCGACGGACCTCGGGCGGTCAGCCGCGGGCGAGCAGGCGGCGTACGGCGTCGTCGATCAGCGTCTCGGCACGCTTGTCGAAGCTGTGCTCGGCGATGATCCGCGTGGCGATCCGGCGACGCGTGTCGTTGTCCGGGAAGGCGTCGTACGGCGGCCGCACCAGGCGGGCGAGCTCGTGCTCGTTGTCGAAGGGGAGCACGAGCCCCGAGAAGGTCTCCTCGAGCCCGTCGATGCGGTCGCTGAGGATCCGGGCCCCGCACGCGGCCGCGTCGAAGAGCCGGTTGGAGGCGAAGCTGTCGCGGCGCATGTCGAGGTGGTGGTCGTTGAGCACCACTCCCGCGGAGGCGTAGAGGACGCCGACCTCCTCGTTGGCCACCCCGCCCGACGCGATCTGCTCGCGGTCGACGAACTCGGACCAGTCGTTGCCGTGCAGCGTGAGGTCGGCACCGACGGCGAGCGCGCTGCGTACGGCGTAGCGGTAGACGCCGCGCGAGTTGCCGACGAAGAGCAGGTCGGGGCCGGTGTCGGGCTCGGCCCGGTCCGGGTGGAACCACCGCGTGTCGGTGCACTGGAGCAGGGGCTTGACGGGGGTGCCCCACTCGCGGCTCACCCGCGCCGACCAGCTGGTGCTGGCGGCGTAGACGAGGTCGAAGGCCGCGACCTCGTCGGGGCTGATCATGTCGGGGTGGCTGATGATCCACTCGACGTTGAGCAGCCCGGGACGGGGCACGACGCGGTCGAGACCGCGCAGCACGAGCAGCACGTCGTCGTGGTCGCGGGAGTCCCGCTCGCGCGCGTCGCGCCGGTCGATCGCCACGTGCTGGCCACGGCTCTCGAGGGCGTCGGCCAGCGAGCGCGCGAAGTAGGTGTCGCCCCAGCGGTCGCCGCGCGACGCGGCGGGTGCGGCGATGTCGATCGCCCAGCGGAGCCGCGGAGGGGTCTCGCGGATGCCCTGCACGGGGCGCACCACGAGCTGGGGGACCAGCACCGACGGCGCCGCACGGTCCTCGGGATCGGCGGTGACCCGACGATTGCGCTGGTCGGTCACCTCGAGCCCGGCGAGGCGCAGCAGGTCGGCCGCCCGGTCGGGCGGCGGCGTGGCGGACCCGCCGCGCAGCGACGACATCGCCCCGATGAGCTCCTCGTCGCCCGCATAGGGGGTGCGGGAGGTGATCACCGTGTCGGGCACGACCACCGACGTCCCGAAGCCGGCCTGCCGGGCGCGGAGCCCGAGGTCGGTCTCGGCGAGGACGGAGTGGAAGCGCGTGCTGAGCCCACGCAGCGCGACGGCCGTCTCGGTGCTCAGCGCCACCAGGGGGGCCGCGGGTGCGGCCACCTCGCACTGCCCGATCCGCACCGCGTCGCTGCTCGGCAGCCCTGAGAGGAAGAGCTCGGGGTGCGGGTTGTCGGGGCTGAAGCGGGCCCCGGCGCTGAGGATGACGCCGTCGAGGTCGACGACCAGCGGCTGCGCCACCGCCACGCCGGGCTCGCGCACGACCGCGGCCAGGGCGGAGGCGATGGGTTGCCGCGGCGGCATGGCCTCGGGCCGGACGAGCACGACCGTGCTGCCGGCGGCCTCGGAGATGCCGACGTTGGTGGCCGCGGACATGGAGACCGCAGCCGGGACGGAGACGAACCGGGCGCCGGAGATGATCGCGGCGATCGAGGCGGCCAGCACGTGGTGCGCGCGGCGCAGGCGGACCCCGACCAGCACGAGCTCGGTGCCCTCGCGCGGCACGGAGCTGAGCCACTCGACGGTGCGTCGCGGCTCCACGCCCAGCGGGAGGATGTGGCTCACCAGGTCGGGCGAGGTCTCCCGGGCCGCGGCGGCGTCCCAGTCGACGAGCTGTCGCTCGAGGACCACCGAGTCCCAGTCGTCGGCGAAGCCGCTGCCGACCGGGTCGGGACGCTTCAGCACGGGTACGTCGACGGCGAGCGGCTCGCGGTCGCGCGTGAGGCGCAGCAGCAGGTCGCGCTCGACCGATCCGCCGAGGCTCTCGTCGAAGCCGCCGACGTCCTTGATCGCATCGCGTCGCAGCAGGGCGGTGGTGAGGTCGACCGGACGACCCCCCAACAGCTCGACGCGGTCGCGCCCCACCGCGCCGGCGCCGGCCAGGACGGCCGCGGCTCCGGTGTGGTGGGCGTGGGCCAGGAGGTCGGCCAGCATGTCCGGCAGCCACTCCCGGCCGAGGGGCAGGAAGGCGACGTGCTCGGCGGTGCCGTGCTCGAGCGCGACGTTGAGCGCGCGGGCGTGCCCGCACCGGGACTCGCGCACGAGCGTGATGCGCTCGTCGAAGGCGGCCATGCCCTGCAGGACCGCCGCCGTGTCGTCGACCGAGCCGCGGTCGACGGCGACCAGGTGCCAGTCGGTGAAGGTCTGCGCCTGCAGCGAGGCCACGGTGTCGTGCACCAGCGGGCCGGCGTCCTGGGCGGCCATCACCACGGTGACCGCGGGGGAGGTGCCCAGCGTGGTCGGGAGCGTCGGGGTCGGCCCGACCAGCTCCGGCCGCTGCAGCACGACCTCCTCGCGCCACGCGGCCGCCGCGTCGATCGCGGCCGCGCGGTAGGTGCCCCACGAGACCTTCCTGGGCAGGATCCGGGTCGGCAGCGGCGTCCCCGGGCCGGACACCGAGAGCCAGTACGACAGGGCGCCGTAGGGGTGGTGCCGGGCCTCCGGGTGGGCGGCGAAGACGATGCGCGGGTCAACGAGCGGGTGGGGCGCGATGCGGTTGCGGCGGCGTCGCTCGGAGACGTACCAGAGCACCGGGTGCTGGCCCAGGCGCTGCCACGACCGGCGGCGCCCGATCCACTGCGCCTCGAACAGCGGGTGGGGGGACACGTCACCGGCCTGGACCGCTGCGCGGGCGGCCTCGTGGACCGAGTCGAAGGTGGTGCCGAGCTGGGCGGCGACGTAGTCGACGTCGATGAGGCCGGACGCGACCAGGACCTCCTCGGCGTCGTCGAATCTCACCTGGTGCCGACGCTCACCGCGCATCGGAGTACCTCACGCGGGGGAAGAGCGGCTCCAGCGCCAGCGGGGTCGGCAGCAGCCGCTCGGTGTCGCGCAGCGGGTAGTACTGGGCGGTCTCCTCGAGGAACTCCCGCACCCCCTCGAAGCGCTGCGGGAACCGTCGTTCGCACAGCTCCAGCAACCGCTTGGCGTCGAGGTTGTAGGGGTCGTAGCGCAGGGTGTCGATCTTGACGTAGGGCAGGCGGGCGTTGTCGAGCACCCGGTCGGCCAGGCTCCGTGCCGGGTTCCACGGCTCGTTGGCGCGCTCGCGCCACTCGCGCACCTCGGCGCGGGTGCGCGGGAAGTGGGAGCGGTGCGCCGCCCACCACCGCATCCGCTCGCGGGCGATGCGCTGGTCCTCGGGGTTCTCCACGAAGTAGGTGTCGGAGCTGAAGCCGGCGTCGTACAGCCGCCGGGACATGCCGACCTCGTAGCGGCGGATCACCTGCCGGCGCTTGGAGATGGGCTCCATCTCCTCCCAGAAGTTGGTGAAGGCGCGCGAGGCGACCACCCACGGGCGGAAGGCGATGAAGAAGGACTGGATGTGGGGGGCGACGCGCTCGGCGCCGGTGAGCCCCCAGAAGTCGCAGGGGCGGGTGGCCATCTCGTCGAAGACGGAGGCGTAGGAGTCGAGGGCGAAGACGTAGGTGTCGTTGCAGACGATCACCTCGTCGTACGCCGTCAGGTCGCCGGCGGCGTCGAGCCCGACCTTGTAGCTGAAGAAGTCGTAGCCGTAGTTGGCCCGCTCGACGAGGACCGCGCGCTCCGACAGCCAGGCGCGGGCGGAGTCCTGCAGCTGGGCCGTCGTGCAGACCAGCAGGGTGTCCACCGAGGCGGCGAGTGCCTCCACCTGGCCTCGCACGTGCGGTCGCAGCTCCCCGGCGACGTCGAAGTGCGCCATCACGGCCAGTCTGGACACGGCCGAACACTAACAAGGAGGGGTCCGGGCCCGTCCTGTTCACACGGCCGTAACACAGCACTGGATTCCGTTGCCTGCTCGCAACATCCGTCGCGGCCCGGTGAAACCTCGCCCCCGCAGTCTTCGGATGAACATGTGGCCCCCTGCATGACACCGGCGTCATGGGCTGGCGGACCCACATCCCGTACGTTCCCTGGAGGTTCTGTGGACGGCTATTACGCCTTCATGCTGGTGGCGACCGCCTTCGTCCTGATGATGACGGTGCCCGCGCTGGCCCTGTTCTACGGCGGCATGTCCCGGTCGAAGTCCGTGCTCAACATGATGATGATGTCGTTCATCGCGGCTGCGATCGTCGGCATCCTCTACGTCGCGGTCGGGTGGTCGATGGGATTCGGCGGCGAGGGCACGTTCTTCGCCAACCCCTTCGAGCTGCTCTGGCTCGACGGCGTCACCACCGACAACTACGTCTACGTCATGTTCCAGATGACGTTCGCGATCATCACCGCCGCGCTCATCAGCGGTGCGGTCGCCGACCGGCTCAAGTTCTCCGCGTGGGTGGTCTTCGTCCCGCTGTGGGCGCTCATCGTCTACTTCCCGATGGCCCACATGGTGTTCAGCTGCACCGATGACTCGCTCATCTGCGGCCGCATCGGCGCCCAGGACTACGCGGGCGGCACGGCCGTCCACATCAACGCCGGTGTCGCGGCCCTCGTCCTGGTCCTGCTGCTCGGCAAGCGCATCGGCTGGCCCAAGGACCAGATGCGTCCGCACAACCTGACGCTGACGATGCTCGGCGCGGGCATGCTGTGGCTCGGCTGGTACGGCTTCAACGTCGGCTCGATCGTCTTCGGCACGACCTTCGACGAGGACCCCGACGCGTTCCTCGCGCAGTTCTACTCCGAGACCGGTCGCACCTTCGCCAACACGACGCTCGCCACCTTCGCCGCGATCCTCGGCTGGCTGCTGATCGAGCGCCTGCTGCACGGCAAGGCCACCTCGCTCGGCGCCGCCTCCGGCATCGTCGCGGGCCTGGTCGCCATCACCCCGGCTGCCGGGGCCGTCGACATCAGCGGCGCCGTGGCCATCGGCGCGATCGCCGGTGCCGTCTGCGCCTGGGCCGTCAGCCTGAAGTACAAGCTGGGCTACGACGACTCGCTCGACGTCGTGGGTGTCCACCTGGTCGGCGGCATCGCCGGCACCGTCCTCATCGGCGTCTTCTCCACGGCGGACGGCGCCGGCGGCATCGACGGCCTCCTCTACGGCGGCGGCCTGGGCTCGTTGGGCGACCAGGCGCTCGGCGTCCTCGTTGCCATCGTCTTCTCCGGTGTGGTCACGGCGATCATCGGCCTGGCCATCAAGTTCACCCTGGGTCTGCGCATCGCCGCGGAGGACGAGGTCGAGGGCATCGACTTCGTCGAGCACGGCGAGACCGCCTACGACCTGCACAGCGGCATGGGCGGAGGTGGCGTCGGGGGCAAGACCGGCGTCATCGCGGCCCAGACCGCCCCTTCGGAAGGAGCGCACGCATGAAGCTCGTGACCGCGGTCATCAAGCCGCACAA
>NZ_JAOPWY010000104.1 GCF_025965415.1 Nocardioides sp. | reverse complement strand
CCGATGACGACATCGACCACCTCGCGCAGATCGGTCAGACTGTTCATGCGTTCTCTCCTTCGCCGGACGGGACGTGGTTCCGGTCCGGGACGGAGGCTCGGCAGGACTGTGATGAGACACATCCGGCGCCACTAACGCCAGGTGGTCAAGCTCCTGATCAGGCCAGCTCCTCCAACCGAGCCGGGGCCGGTGACCGCGAGCGGACATGTCGCAGCAAGGCACGAAGCCAGTCTTTCCGGGGGTCACACCCGCGGTCCCCAACCCACAGCCCAACACCATCAGGCTGCGTTGGCGATCCTCACAGTCTTTCCGTCGCGTAGGCCCTAATCGCATGAGGGTGCACGGTGGTGCTAGGTCCCTACCCGGCAGGGTTGGCCGATGGTTGTCTCGTTGGTCATGGCAGAGGCGCTGGACGGGCGATATCCATCGACCTAACCTCAGATCATGTTCGATGCCGTGGTGCTGTCCTCTACGGGATCCGCGAGCCCCGCTCGCGCCTTGATAATCACCGATCATCAGAACGCCGACGGCCGGACGCGGCTGCAGCGCAGCACGCTGGCCGACTTCGCGTGGTCCGAAAGTTATTGGCCCCAGAATCTTCCTGAATCGCTCCTCCTGCGGCTTCTAGATGACCTTTCCCAGTCGAGCTTCCTGGATGGTGACATCTGGACGGACGACTCGGAACCCGCACCAGCGTGGTCGCCAGCGGGAGCCATGCGACCCGACCATGTGGGTCGGTGGCAGGCGGGCGAGGAACTCATCAGTCGTGCTGCCGGTTTGGCCTCGCCAATTGAGCTCTTAGATGGCGTGGCGCCAGACGCGCCGATCTTTGCATTCAACAAAGACGGTGCTCGCACCTCCGCTGTTGCGTTTGGACGGGACGCATTCGTGTTGCCTGTCGAGGCGGGGGCCGAGTTCGTGGATGTCGACATTCAACCGGACAGTGCCGAGCTGACGCTGGAGGAGCGCTTGACGCAGGTCGCCCTGCAAGCTGTGGTGCCTGCGAAGGTACGGCGGTTCCTCGTGTGGCAGCTGCACATGGGGCCCAACTCCATGGTGGTGACAGGATCTAGCGACGGTTCGGGTCGGTGGCGGCGTGTGCGATTGGGCGGCACGCGCGCAGGCGGCTTCCTCGTCGGACGGGCGGCAATGGGGGTGTACGCGAAGACGTCGCCCATTCGACGCGACCCGCTTGCTGAGCGACGCCGTGTCGGCTGGGAACTGAAGCACGCGTCCGTGGCACGCGAATGTCCCGATGTCCGCTTGGTATATGGCCGCCTCCCCCACATGGCGGTAGCCGTCCACGGCACGATGAGCAGCGCGGTTCCTCTGGCCGGCGCGATGCGGGCGTCGATCGCGCCTGGCACGCCAGTCGTGCGCTTTGAACACGACACTTGGTTGCCGATCGGGGACAACGCCTCAGCGCTGGCCGCTGAATTGAGACGGCTTGGCGCTCGCCAAGTTCTCATGGTCGCCCACTCGAGGGGCGGATTGGTTGCTGAGATGGCCGCAGCCGAACTGATGCGTACCGGGACTGCTGTCAACCTCGTGAGTCTAGGTACGCCCTACCGGGGCACTCCGATAATCGGGGCTGTAAAGGGCGGCCTTCTTGGTGCCCGCACCTTGATGGGAGCACTGCGCGCGACCCCAGGTACAGGGCCCGTGATCGACCATGGGACACGGCTGATCGGGTTTCTATTGCGTGGAGACCTCCCTCGAGGCCTGGCGGCGATGGAACCGGGCTCAGACTTCCTACAGGTGCGAGGGGTTGGCCGCGCACCCTCATGTCACCGTTTCGGTGGGCGAGCGGATCCGACCGGTAATGATGACTCCTACGGAGTTCACTTCCTCGACGGTCTCGCGCATCCCGTGTTTGGTGAGACCGACCACGACCTAGTCGTCAGCGCCCGGTCAGCACTGGATTCGGAGCGTGACCCCGCGGCGGAGGACGGGATGCTTGCGAACGATCACTTCAGCTATTTGCTGCAGCACGAAGTCATAACCGCCATCAAGGCGCACGCAGATGTCCTACCCGCCACCATGCCCATCGTCACGACGGAGGAGCCATCCTGGTTGCGAGGGCTGAGGACCGGGGCAATCCACGCGTGAAGCACATTCCCCGGCTCTGACGTGATCGACATGCGTGACCGCCTGCGGTCGCCAGCGAACGCGTGCGTCATACCGCCGCGGGTCGGCGCCATGGGCGTCGCCCCAAAGAATCCAAACTGGCAACTCTCGTCCGCTCACGAAACTAGACTTTTCTGGTTCGTGCGTCCGCCCGGACTCGGATCAGCGAAGGCTTAACGGAATGCAGTGCACGAACGGACATGTCGTCGACGGAGCAGCTAAGTTTTGCGCAGAGTGCGGCGCGCCAGTTGCTCCTTCGACTGCGGTCGACGCCCCCTCAGCGTCAACCGCGCATGACGACGACCTTCCGTCGCGCACTCTTCAGTCTTCCGGCGAGCCGGAAGACGGCGTTCCCGCTCCGCACGACGGCTCCGCACCTCCGAAGGCCCGAAAGTCCCTGACTATCGCTTTGGTGGCGGCCGCCCTCCTGTTCGCGGGAGGTGGTCTGGCGGCGGCTCTGCTCGTAAACGACGCGGACAAGCCGCGGGACCCAGCCGCTGTGGCTGCGGCTGAAGAAGGCGGCGTGGACGTCGAGGCATGCCGAGAGGAAATCGGCGAGTTCGTAGGAGTGCTTGGCGAGGTCAATTCTCGGCTAGACGTTGGGCTCAACGTGTCCGAGTTCGGCTCCTTCCTAGGCGACGCGAAGGTCGCTTACGACGACATCGACTACTCGGGAGCTGTCGAAGTTTGTGACGATTTGGCAAGCGACGCCGAAGCCGCTTACAACGCCTACATCACGTCACTCAACGACTGGCAAGATTGCATCTCTAGTTCTTACTGCACTCCAGCCACGCCCAAGATGCAACGAAACTGGAGCAAGGCTGCCGGGCTGATTGACGATATCGAGGCCGCCCTAAGTATGTAGCTCCCACCGCGAACGCTAGCCAGGATCGGCGAGAGGCGTCCCGGCTTCACGAGCTCCCTTCGCGCACATCTCGACGCATCGCCGGTCATCGCAAAGGCGGCGGTACACGCCTGTTGGACCTCCATCTGACGGGCCAATGCTGTTCCAAGACCTAGTCCATTTCGGTTCCCCTCTGTGTCAAGAGCGGGGTCTCGGCGCCTGTGAGTGTGCGTCGGCGCTTGTCGCCGTCAAGGTCGTTCGTCCGGTGGGGCGCTCCATCTTGACGGCTCCTGTGGGTCGACGCGGGGGCTGGGGAGTCAGCCAGCAGCCGCTGGGCCAGCGGGCGACCCACCCCGTGGGCACCCTCGATGGCCCACCGGTGGTGCGGCCACTGCTGGCGGACGTACCCGAGCATCGCCTTGTAGTCGCGGGT
>NZ_JAOPWY010000006.1 GCF_025965415.1 Nocardioides sp. | reverse complement strand
AGGCGAATCGGCCCCCGCGGCGACCCACCGGGACCGCGGCCGTCGCTACCAGCCGCGCTCGGCGAGCCGATGCGGCTGCGGGATGTCCTCGACGTTGATGCCGACCATGGCCTCGCCGAGCCCGCGGGAGACCTTCGCGACGACGTCGGGGTCGTCGAAGAACGTGGTCGCCTTGACGATCGCCTCGGCCCGCTGCTCGGGGTTGCCGGACTTGAAGATGCCCGAGCCCACGAAGACGCCCTCGGCGCCGAGCTGCATCATCATCGCGGCGTCGGCCGGGGTGGCGATGCCGCCGGCGGTGAACAGCACCACGGGGAGCTTGCCGTTCTCGGCGACGTCCTTGACCAGCTCGTACGGCGCCTGCAGCTCCTTGGCGGCCACGTACAGCTCGTCACCCTCGAGCGCGGCCAGCCGGCGGATCTCGCGGCGGATCGTGCGCATGTGCGTGACGGCGTTCGAGACGTCGCCGGTGCCGGCCTCGCCCTTGGAGCGGATCATCGCCGCGCCCTCGGTGATGCGGCGCAGCGCCTCGCCGAGGTTGGTGGCGCCGCACACGAACGGAACGTTGAACGCCCACTTGTCGATGTGGTTGGCGTAGTCGGCCGGGGTCAGCACCTCGGACTCGTCGATGTAGTCGACACCGAGCGACTGGAGGACCTGCGCCTCGGCGAAGTGGCCGATGCGGGCCTTGGCCATCACCGGGATCGAGACGGCCTCGATGATGCTGTCGATCATGTCGGGGTCGCTCATCCGGGACACGCCGCCCTGGGCGCGGATGTCGGCGGGGACGCGCTCGAGCGCCATGACGGCGACGGCGCCGGCGTCCTCGGCGATCTTGGCCTGGTCGGCGGTGACGACGTCCATGATGACGCCGCCCTTGAGCATCTCGGCCATGCCGCGCTTGACGCGGCTCGTGCCGTGCTCGATGGGGGTCTCGGGGGTGTGCTCAGCCATGCCTTGATCGTAGTGCGGCCCCACCCCGAAGGATGCATCGGGACGGGCAGGAGCAGGGACCGGGATCAGCCCTGCGACGCGACGCGGGCCAGCGCCTGGCGGCGGACGACCCAGATCCGCTGCACCACCGTCACGGTGGCCGCCACGGCGAGCACCCAGAGGGCGATCTCGAGCAGCCACGGCAGGTCGAGCACGTCGGCGAAGAAGGCCGGCACGAGCATCCCGACGAGCCGGTCCGGACGCTCTGCGATCCCCACCTTGGCGTCGTAGCCGAGGTAGTCGGCCTTGGCGCGGGCGTACGACGTGACGGCGCCCATCAGCAGGATGACGAGGCACAGGACGAGGTAGAGGCGGCTCTCGACGTGCCAGGC
The DNA here is from genome assembly GCF_025965415.1 of Nocardioides sp. Taxonomy (GTDB): domain Bacteria; phylum Actinomycetota; class Actinomycetes; order Propionibacteriales; family Nocardioidaceae; genus Nocardioides. Next base: position 33,470 of record NZ_JAOPWY010000006.1, on the reverse strand, counting down.
GTAGTAGAGCGCCAGACCACCGAAGAGGGCGCCGTCGGCGACCCGGTCGAGCGTCGAGTCGAGGAAGGCCCCGAAGTCGTCCTTGCGGCCCGTCTTGCGCGCCATCGCCCCGTCGATCAGGTCGCTGAAGACGAAGGCGGTGATCACCAGGACGCCCTGCCACACGAGGCCCTGCGGGAAGAAGACCAGTGCACCGGCGCTCACGCCGAGGGTGCCGACCAGCGTCACCACGTCGGGACTGATCCCGAGCCGGACGAAGAGGTTGACGAAGGGAGCGAGCATGACGCCCTGCCAGAAGGCCTTGAATCGGTCGAGCACGGGCGCAGGCTACCGTCCGAGCAGGGCGGACCGGACGTCCGCCACGGACGCGGGCGCACCGGTGACCGTCCAGTCCACTCCCCCGGCCCGTACGACGACCGACTCGCCGCCCGCGCCGCGGATGATCGCGGCTCCCGGCAGCCGGTCCCAGTCGGCGACGGAGTGCTGGAAGAGGACGTCCCATTGGCCCGAGGCGATGGCCATCACGTCCATCGTCCCCGAGCCGAGCATCCGCAGCGTGCCGACCTGGCCCAGCGCCCGGGTGAACGCCTCCCCGACCTCGCCGCCGTAGAACGGCGGGTGGAGGTAGGTGACCGCGCACCGCGACTCGCGCGGCGTCTCCGGCAGCGGGGCCAGCGGTGCACCGTCGCAGGTGCTGGGGAGGTCGGGGCCGCCCACCCAGGTGCGCAGCGACGCGGCGTGGTGCACCGCGCCGAGGAGCACGTCGTCCTCGTCGCGCAGGGCGATCGCGCTGCACCACCAGTCGCTGCCGCGCGAGAAGTTGTAGGTGCCGTCGACGGGGTCGATGACCCAGGTGCGGCCCGAGGTGCCGGGGCGCGACGTGCCCTCCTCCCCCAGGATCGCGTCGTCGGGGCGCTCGGCGGCCAGCTGCTGCACGATGAGCCGCTCGGCGGCGGTGTCGGCCTGCGTGACGATGTCGGAGCCGCTGGTCTTGTGCGACACGTCGAGCCCCTCGACCCGGATCCGGGCGGCCAGGAGCGCCGCCTCACGCACGAGGTCGGCGGCGAGGGCGGCGTCGGCGGCCAGGCGGGAGTCGTCCACGTGGCCCACGCTAGCGCCGGGGCGTACTGTGGCCAGCACGGAGCCATCCAGGCTTCCGACCAGGGAGTCCCGATGGCCGACAAGTCGCCACGGCAAGGCATGACCAAGAAGTCCGGCAAGTCCATCAAGGAGAAGCGTGCGGACAAGCACGCCAAGGCCGCTGGGAAGAGCGACATCTCCGAACCCCTGATGCCCAAGAAGAGATGAGCTTGCTCAGCCTCGGCGTCATCGGCACCTCGGCCAAGGAGAACGAGCACCGTCTCCCGATCCACCCCGAGCACCTCTCGCGGCTGGCGCCCGAGATCGGGGCCCGCACCACGCTCGAGGACGGCTATGCCGAGCGCTTCGGGATGAGCGACGCCGACCTGGCGCCGTACGTCGCCGGCTTCGCGACGCGCGCCGAGATCCTGCGCGACGCCGACGTCGTGGTGCTGCCCAAGCCGCAGCACGAGGACGTCGCCGCCATGCACGCCGGCCAGGTGCTGTGGGGGTGGCCGCACTGCGTGCAGGACACCGAGATGACCCAGCTGGCCATCGACCGCGAGCTGACGCTGATCGCCTTCGAGGCGATGAACCACTGGACCTCCGACGGACACGTCGGGCTGCACGTGTTCCACAAGAACAACGAGCTCGCCGGCTACTGCTCGGTGCTGCATGCGATGGAGCTCGTCGGGATCACCGGTGACTACGGCCGCCGGCTCAGTGCGGTCGTGATCGGCTTCGGCGCCACCGCGCGCGGCGCGGTCACGGCCCTCAAGGCGCACGGCGTGGGCGACGTCGCGGTGCTGACGACGCGCGGGGTCGCGGCCGTGGGCTCGCCCATCCACTCGGTGCGGATCCGCCAGTTCGACCACGACCCGGACACCCCCGGCGTCAGCCACGTGATCACCGACCGCGGTCGCGAGCCGCTGGCGGCCTACCTCGCGGAGAACGACATCGTCGTCAACTGCACGCTGCAGGACACCGCGGCGCCGCTGACCTACCTGCAGGCCGAGGACGTCGGCGCGTTCCGCCAGGGCAGCCTGATCGTGGACGTGTCGTGCGACGAGGGCATGGGCTTCTCGTGGGCCGTGCCGACGACGTTCGATGACCCGATGTTCACCGTCGGCGACCGCGTCCACTACTACGCCGTCGACCACAGCCCGTCGTACCTCTGGAACTCCGCGACCTGGGAGAACAGCGAGGCGCTGCTGCCGTTCGTCGAGTCGGTGCTCAGCGGGCCCGATGCGTGGGACGCCGACGAGACGCTCAGCCGCGCCATCGAGATCCGCGACGGGCGCATCTGCAACCCCGCCATCCTCGCCTTCCAGGGCCGGGCGGCGGAGCACCCCTACCCGATCGGCTGAACGCCCGGCTCTTCTCCCGGCCCGTCTCCCGGCCAGGCGGCCGCGAGCAGGGCGCGGGTGTCGGCGAGCAGCTGCGGCAGGATCTTGGCGCCGCCGACGACGGTGATGAAGTTGGCGTCGCCGGTCCAGCGCGGCACGACGTGCTGGTGGAGGTGGTCGGCCAGCGACCCTCCGGCCGAGCGGCCCAGGTTGAGCCCGACGTTGAACGCGTGCGGGCTGCTGATCGAGCGGATCGTGCGCAGCGCCTGCTGCGTCATCGCCATCAGCTCCGCGGCCTCCGCGGGCGTGAGGTCGGTGAGGTCGGCGACGTGGCGGTAGGGCAGCACCATGAGGTGGCCGGGGTTGTAGGGGTGGAGGTTGAGCACGACGTACGTCGTCTCGCCCCGCGCCACGACGAGCGACTCCTCGTCGGGGTGACCCGGGATCGCGCAGAAGGGGCAGCCCTCGTCGTCGACGGCACTGCGGACGTACGCCATCCGGTGGGGCGTCCAGATCCGCTCGAGCCCGTCGTCACTCATGCCATGGATCCTAGGGTGGCGCCATGACGTCGATCCGACCGGCCACCGCGGCCGACATGGCTGCCGTGGCGGACCTGTGGCACGAGGGCTGGCACGCCGGACACGCCGGCCACGTGCCCGACGGACTGACGGCAGCACGGACCCTCGTGGCCTTCCACGAGCGCACGCCGGCGCGGGTCGCGGACACGAGCGTGGCCGTCTCGGACGGCGGCGCGCTGCTCGGTTTCGTGATGGTGGTGGGCGACGAGGTGGAGCAGGTGTTCGTCGGGCCCGCCGCGCGCGGCACCGGTCTGGCGGCCGAGCTGCTCACCGAGGCCGAGCGCCAGGTGGCAGCCGGTGGCCACGACGAGGCGTGGCTCGCCGTCGTCGCCGGAAACGCCCGGGCGCGACGGTTCTACGAGAAGTCCGGGTGGAGCGACGGCGGCGACCTGCCGTACGAGGTCACCGCGGGCGGGCAGAGGTTCGTGTCGCCCTGTCGGAGGTACGTCAAGCGCGTCTGAGCCGCGGTGGGCGGGTACGTCGTCCCGGCTCAGGGCAGGACGCTGAACTGGGTCGTCGGCGACGAGACGAACAGGCCCGTCATCCGGCCGAGCGTGATGCTGGTCGCGGTCGCGCTCGCCGTCACGTCGACGGTCGTGCTCACCGCCTGCAGCCAGGTCGCGTCGACCTGCCGGCTCAGGCCCCCGTGACGCCCGACGAGGAACGAGACACCGGCGACGGCCGCGCGGTCGGCACCGCGCCGGTGCCGGACGTAGGCGATGACGCTCCGGCCGTTGGCGCTGACCGAGAGGTCCATGGCGCGACCGGTCTCCGCGGCGGCGGTGAGCGTGGTGCGCCACCCGAGGTCGTGCACGGACGGCCGCGTGCGCCGCGGCGCCCAGGTCGCGAACCACGACTCGGCGGTGCGGCCGTCGGCAACGACGTGCCAACCGGCGACGCCCACCCCCGCCTGGGTGATCGCCGCGGAGGCCGTGAGGACGTCGCGGTCCCAGCGGGGTGAGGACCAGAGCCGCGGACTGCGCGGCCTGCCGGACAGGAGCACGACCTTGTCCTCGAGCCCGTCGAGCCGGCCGGTCGAGCGGGACCGGACGAGGGTCGCCACGACGCGTCCGTCGGCCAGGTCGATGCCTGCCGGGTCGATGCCGCCGTCGGGGTAGCTGCGGGTGAACCGCCGCGACCACATGCCGGAGGTGTCGTCGTACGTCTCGATGCGGAGCCGACCGCCGTACCAGTAGCCGGGCTCGTCCTCGGAGCCGGCGCCGCGCAGGGCCACCACGTCCCCGGCGTCGTTGATGGCGGCGACCATGTCGTCCCCGGTCGCCCCGATCTCGCCGCGCGTGAGGTCGCGCCAGCCGAGGTCGGCGTGGTAGCTGGTGACGTGGTGCGGCCGCCCGTAGCTGCTGTTGGTGGTGAACGCGACGTACTGGCCCTGCGGGGAGTAGTCGAGCGACGCCAGGTCACCCTCGGGCTCCACGTGCCACACCCACCCGTCGTCGCCGGTCCACACCAGCTCGACGAGCGTCGTCGGCGGGTCCTCGAGCCCCGTCCTGGTCTGGCACTCCACCGCCACCGCGAAGTTGCCCAGGGCGGTGACGGCCTCGACGGGACGGCAGTGGTCGGCCCCCTCGACGGTCATGACCTCGGTGACTGGCCCCAGCGTGCCCGCGGCCGTGCGGCGCTGGTCGTAGACGGTGGCGTCGTCCGGGCCGCCGACGCTGACCAGCGCGGTCGTCTGGGCGTCCAGGGCGACGGCGAGGGTGCTGCCGCCGGACTCCTGCAGCGGGCTCCACTGCTCCTCGGTCGCGGCGGCCGAGCTCGGCGTCGGGCCCAGGGCCACGAGCGTCGAGACGATGAGGGGCAGGAGGGCGGACAGGCGGCGCACGTGCACGAGGACCTCCGAGATGGTGGGTCTCCGAGGGTAGCCGCGCCTGCAGCCCCGCCACCTGCTGGTGGCGGGGTGCGGGGCGGGGTCAGGGTCGGCGCTGGTGTGGGATCCGGGGCGGTGGTGGGTCGGGTGGGTCCAGCGCACTCGTGCCGGTGGCGTCTCGTCGGTAACGGTGGCCGTGGGGGCTGGTCCATACGAAGACCCCTGCATCGAGCATCCGGTAGTGCCAGGCGGTGTGGGTCTTGAGTCGATGGTGGAACCGGCACAGGGCGGCAAGGTTGTCCGTGCTCGTGGGGCCGGCCTGTGGTCGGCCCTCGGCTGCGGCGGTGTGGTCGTGCGCGATGACGTGGTCGACGTCGCTACCCCTGGCCGGGCGTGAGCACCAGGGGAAGACGCAGGTGCGGTCTCTGAGGACGACGTGTTCGCGGATCCGGTGGGGGATCGCGTACGCGGGCGTGGACCGGTCTGTGTTGAGGTCGATGACGGGCTTGATGGTGACCCTGGTCCGGCTGTCGCCGCACCAGGACTGGAGCTGCTCGAGGAGGACGAGCCGCTGGCCTTCCTCGAGGCGCCCGGTGGGCCCGAACACCGTCACGTCCCCGGTGGTCGATGCTGCGAAGTGGGCGTGGAGCACGACCTCGCGGGCGGCCGGCAGCCCGTCCTGATCCTCGCTTCCACTCTTCCCCTGGGCGAACAGTTCCAGCGCGGTCTGGGTGCGGGCCAGGTCGCCGAGCGCGACGGCGCGTCGGGCGTTGAGGGACAACTCGGACCCGAGGGCCTTCTGGACCTGTGCGCCGTGGGCGAGCGCCCGGTCGAGGTCGAGGGCGTCGGCGAGGTCCAGGTCCGCTTCGACGTGCAACGTGCCGGCGTAGTGCACGTCGTCCTTGGTGACCGTGACGTGGCGCGGGTCGACGGCGAGGTAGCCGTCCTCGGGGTCGGTGGCCGGATCAGCAGCGGCGAGCTCGAAGCGTCTGAGGGTCTCGGCGACGAGGCGGTCGAGCTGTGCGGGTCCGATCTTCGCGGCCACGGCGGCGACCTGCGCATCGACCCACCCGGCGGCCTCCGGAGTGAGGGACGGGGTGGCGTGGATGGTGGCCTCGGCGACGAGCCGCGCACGCCAAGAAGGAACGGCACCGGCATGGACCTGCGCCCACAGCCGGGGCAACCGATGCCGCAACTCGAGGGCGTGTCCGATGAGCCGCTTCGCCGACACCGTCGAGATGCCGAGGACCGACCCGAGCTCGGCGACGCAGAACTCCGCCACCGCGGGGCAACCGATGCCGGCGATCGGTTCCTCGTGCTCGCGACCGAGACCACCACCGAACGAGAAGGTCGCGGCGGAGTGGATCGACTCCGGCGGGTGGAGGTCGGCCCACCGCGCGGCGAGGGCGAGCACGTCAGCCGCGGCACGGTCCTCGGCCGCCTTGCGGTCACGAGCGAGGGCGAGCAGGGCGGCGGGACCGAGGTCGTCATCGACCCCGGCCCCCACCTTCGGCTCTGCTTCGCGCGTCTCGCTCATCTGTTCGATTATATGAGAACCGTGCGACAGTCCTCCAGGGGCGAGTCATGGAGGAACGATCAAGATCTGGTCGAGCCGGCTGAGGGGTTTCGACACGGTCGCTGCGCGACCTGCTCAACCAGCGGTGGTCCTCGCTGCGCGACCTGCTCAACCAGCGATGAGGAGCGGCGCGATCTGGTCAACCAGCGGTGGGTGGCGGCGCGACCTGCTCAACCAGCAGGAGATGTGGGCTGGGGGTTTCGACACGGTCGCTGCACGACCTGCTCAACCAGCGAGGGAGATGCTGCGCGACCTGCTCAACCAGCGGTGATCACGAGAGGCAGGTCGGCCGGCACGTACGCCGCCTCCGCCGTGGTCGCCGACACGACCAGGAAGGACCTCACGCGTCCTCGGCCTCCCGGTGCTTGCCGCGTCGGGAGTGCGGCGTGGCCAGCACGTCGTGGACCTTGTTCTGGTCGTAGACCTCGCCGAGCCACGCGAAGAGGCCGCGCAGGACCTCCGGGTCGGCGACGTAGTCGTCGTAGTGCACGCGGTACACCGCGTCGCCGAGCCCCTCGGCGGCGCTCAGCATCCGCTCCTCGATGCGCTGCACACGGCCGAGCGGGTCGTCCTTGTGCGTCCAGAAGTTGCTGGCGGCGACGTCCTCGAGGTTGCGCGTGTTGAGCACGAAGCGCGCGCCGGGGAAGACCTGCTGGAGGAACGCGAGGTAGTCCGGGAGGTCCTCGTCGTACCAGCGGATCTCCTTGTAGCCGGTGACGCGGGTGTCGTGCTCGGGCCGCAGCAGCGTCGCCTCGGCCAGCGCGCGGATGTGCTGGAGGGAGGCCACCTCGGGGAAGCCCTCGATGCCGAACCACGGGTGCGTCGGCTGGCTCGCGCGCCCCGCGTCGACACGCGCCTTCTCCGCCATCCCGCTGCGGTGGAACTCGTAGAGGTGGCGCATCGCGTGGCGGTTCTCTCCACGCAGCAGCCAGCCCGGGATGGAGTTGAGGATGCCCATCAGCAGCGTCGAGCCCGACCTGCCGTAGGTCATCACGAAGACGTGGTCGAGGTCCCTCACCACGACTTCTCCAGGGGACGACCCTCGTGGAACCCGGCCGCCGACTGCACCCCGACGAGCGCCCGCTCGTGGAGCTCGGCCAGGTTGCTCGCGCCGGCGTAGGTGCACGAGGACCGGACTCCGGAGCAGATCTGGTCGACCAGGTCCTCGACGCCGGGGCGGGCCGGGTCGAGGTACATCCGCGAGGACGAGATGCCCTCCTCGTAGAGGCCCTTGCGGGCCCGGTCGTACGACGACTCGCCGGAGGTCCGGTTGGCCACCGCGCGCGCCGAGGCCATCCCGAAGGACACCTTGAAGGGGCGGCCGTCGGCGTCGAGCATCAGGTCACCGGGCGACTCGTGGGTCCCGGCGAACCAGGAGCCGATCATCACCGAGGAGGCGCCCGCGGCCAGTGCCAGCGCCACGTCGCGCGGGTGGCGTACGCCGCCGTCGGCCCACACGTGCTTGCCCAGCTCGCGGGCGGCGGTCGCGCACTCGAGCACCGCGGAGAACTGCGGCCGCCCGACGCCCGTCATCATCCGCGTCGTGCACATCGCCCCGGGGCCCACGCCGACCTTGACGATGTCGGCGCCGGCTTCGATCAGCGCCCGGGTGCCCTCGGCGGAGACGACGTTGCCCGCCGCGATCGGGACGGTCGGGGACAACGCCCGGACCGCCTGCAGTGCCTGGAGCATCCGGTCCTGGTGGCCGTGCGCGGTGTCGACGACGAGGCAGTCGACCCCCGCCGCGAGCAGCTCGGCGGCGCGGTCGGCGACGTCGCCGTTGACCCCCACCGCGGCCGCGATGCGCAGCCCGCCGTCAGCGTCCAGGGCCGGGGAATAGAGCGTGGCGCGCAGGGCGCCGAGCCGGGTCAGCACGCCGACGAGCTCACCGGTGTCGGACACCGCGACGGCCAGCGGGGACTTCGCCCGCTCGATGGCGTCGTAGACCTCGCGCGGGTCGGTGGTGGCGGAGACGGTGACCACGGCGGGGTTCATCACGGAGCCGACCTGGGCGAAGCGGTCCACGTCGGCGCAGTCGCTCTCGGCGACGACGCCGACGGGGCGGCCGTCCTGCACGACGACGGCGGCGTGGTGCGCCCGCTTGGGGATCAGCGACAGCGCCTCAGCCACGGTCTGGTCGGGGCGGAGGGTGATCGGGGTGTCGAAGACCTGGTGGCGCTGCTTGACCCACGCGACCACGTCGGCGACGACCGGGATCGGGATGTCCTGCGGGATGACGGTGATGCCACCGCGCCGAGCGACGGTCTCGGCCATCCGCTTGCCGGCGATGGCCGTCATGTTGGCCACGACCAGCGGCAGGGTCGCACCGGTGCCGTCGGAGGTGGCCAGGTCGACGTCGTACCTGCTGGCCACGTCGGAGTGGCGCGGCACCATGAAGACGTCGTCGTAGGTCAGGTCGTGGGACGGGGCGTCGTGAAGGAACTGCACGTGGCCGGACTCTACGCGGCCGGCATCTTCCTCGGCCGAAGACCGACGTCCGCGAGCTCGAGGGCCGCGAGGCGTCGTACGACCTCGGGGTCCCTCGCCCGCCACGCACCGGCCGGGTCGTCGCTGACCCGGGCGAGCACCCTCATCGGCTGGTTGGCCAGCGCCCGGAGCGCGAACAGGTCGAGATCCTCCTGGGCGTCGATGAACCTCGCCCCCGCGGTGGCCTCCCGGATGAAGCGCCATCGCAGGGGCAGGTGGATGACCGCGACGACCAGGATCGGGATCAGCGCGACCGAGAGGCCGAGCAGCAGGGCGAGGCGCTCGACCGCCGTGACCGTGTCGCGCCCCGCGGAGGCGATGCCGTCGGAGGCGTCCGCGGCCTTGTCGAAGGGCACCGAGAGCTCGTCGCCCACGAGCGGCGCCTCGCCCAGCTTGCCGCCGGCGTCGCGGAGCTGCTCGGCCATCGAGGTCGCCGCGGAGTCGGTCTGCCGCGCCGGCCCGGCGAGCTCCATCGTCGCGTCGTGGACGGCCATGCCGATCCAGACCCAGAGCACCAGCCAGGCGACGAAGAGCAGGTCGGCGAGCACCTGGAGGGTGCGACGGACGGGCGTGTCGGCGAAGAGCTTCATGCGCCACACTGTCGCGCACGGTGCAGGACGGGGGAATGCCTCGTGCTCGATCCGTCGCCGGCATTCGCCGCGAGACGACCGTCAGCCCTGAGCCGCCGCCTCCTGGAGCGCCCGCCAGGTGCGGTCGACGTCGGCCTCGGTCGTGCGCCAGCTGCCGACCGCGAGCCGGATGGCGGCGCGACCCTTGACGGTGGTGTGGCTCAGGTAGGCCTCGCCGGAGGCGTTGACCGCCTCCATCGCGGCGAGTGTCTGCTCGTCACCCGCCCGGAGCCGGAACACCACGAGGGAGAGCGCGGGCTCGGTGACCATCTCGAAGCGGTCGTCGGCGGCCACGAGGTCGGCCACGTGCCGGGCGAGCGCGACGCCGCTGCGGATGTGGGCGCGCAGACCCGACAGGCCGTAGGTGCGCATCACCGCCCAGAGCTTGATCGCCCGGAAGCGTCGCCCGAGCTGCGGGTGCCAGTCGCGGTAGTCGACGACCTCGCCGGACTCGGTGGCGGCGTTGCGGAGGTACTCCGGCAGGATCGAGAGGGCGCCGGTGAGTGCGGTCCGGTCGCGCACCCAGAAGGTGCTGCAGTCAAAGGTCGTCAGCAGCCACTTGTGGGGGTTGGTGACGAACGAGTCGGCGGCCTCGACGCCTGCCAGGTGGTCGCGGAGCTCGGGGCACACCGCAGCCACGCCGGCCCACGCGGCGTCGACGTGGAGCCAGACGCCCCACTCGCGGACGACCTCGGCGACCGCGGCGATGTCGTCCATCGCTCCGGTCGAGGTGCTGCCCGCCGCGACGTGCACCATCACCGGCCGCACGCCCGCCTCCACGTCCTCGACGATCGCGTCGCGCAGCGCGTCCACGTCCATCGCCTGGGTCGTCGGGTCGACGTCGATCGTGCGCACCGCGTCCTCACCGAGGCCGGCCATCATCGCCGCCTTCGCCAGCGACGAGTGGGCCTGCGTCGATCCGTAGACCCGCCACTGCCGGCCCCCGAGGCCGTGGAGGCGCGCGTCTCCCCCGCTCGCCCGGTGCAGGGCCGACAGCAGCGCCGTGAAGGTCGCGGTCGAGGCCGTGTCCTGGATGACGCCGCCACCCGGTCCGTCGCTGCGGAACGCCTCGGGCAGGCCCAGCGCCTCGGCGAACCAGTCCATGACGACCTGCTCGACCTCCGTCACGGCCGGGCTGGTCGCCCAGATCATCCCTTGGGCGCCGATGCCGCTGGAGAGGAGGTCGCCGAGGATCGCGGCCGGGGAGGAGTTGGCCGGGAAGTAGGCGAAGAACCGCGGGTGCTGCCAGTGCGTGAGGCCCGGCACGACGATGCGGTCGAGGTCGGCGAGCACGGCGCCGAACGGCTCGCCGTCCTCCGGCGCCGAGGCGGGAAGCTGTCGTCGTACGTCACCGGGCGCGACCTGGGCGCGCACCGGCAGGTCGTCGAGGGAGGCCCAGTAGTCGGCGATCCAGTCGATCGCGGCGTGGCCCTGGCGACGGAACTCCTCGGGCGACATGTGGCCGCCCATCTGCTCATCTGGCATGGCCCGAACGTACCGGGGCGGGTTGGGTCGTCGTACTCAGCACCGATCGGGTACGTCGACGGCTCCCGCAACGCCGCGCAGGCCCGACGGTTGACCCATGACGAACACGACGCCCACCAAGAACACCAACGCCTTCTTCCTGCAGGCCGGCATCTCCTTCGCCGTCGCCCTGCTGACCATGGTCTTCGCGATCTTCTACCTGCCGGTCGACCCGTGGATCCGCGCCTTCCTGGGCCTCGGGACGATGTTCCTCACGACCTCGAGCTTCACCCTCGCCAAGTGCGTCCGCGACGCCCAGGACGACAACTACGTGGTGACGCGGCTCGACCAGGCCCGCGTCGACAAGATCCTCGCCGAGCACGATCCCTTCAAGAACATCGCCTGACGAGTAGCACGAAGCCCCTCCCGGATGCTCCGGGAGGGGCTTCGTCGTTCGTGGCTCACTTCAGCTGCGAGCTGTTCAGGCCGAGCAGCCGGCGCGCCACGATCAACTGCTGGATCTGCTGCGTGCCCTCGAAGATGTCGAGGATCTTGGAGTCGCGGGCCCACTTCTCCAGCAGCTCGGCCTCGCTGTAGCCGAGGGTGCCGCACAGCTGCACGCACGACAGGGTCACGTCGGACCCCACGCGCCCGGCCTTCGCCTTGGCCATCGAGGCCTCGAGCGAGTTGGGCCTCCGGTTGTCGGCCATCCAGGCGGCCTGCATCATCAGCAGCTGCGCACCCTCCCAGTCGGCCTCGAGCTGCAGGAACTTCGCCGCCGCCGCGCTCTGGTTCTGCGCGGGACGGTCGTAGTCGACGGTGACCCCGGCCTGCTCGAGCAGGTCGCGGGTGAGGTCGAGCGAGGCCCGCGCACACCCGACGGCCATCGCCGCGACGAGCGGGCGGGTGTTGTCGAAGGTCGCCATCGCGCCGGCGAAGCCCGACTTGGTGTCGATCTCGGGTGAGCCGAGCAGGTCCTCGGCCGGGACGCGGCAGTCGGTGAACGTGATCGCGGCGGTGTCGGAAGCGCGGATGCCGAGCTTGTGCTCGAGCCGCTCGACCTTCAGGCCCGGGTTGTCCTTGCGGACGAGGAACGACTTGATCGCGGCCCTGCCGAGCTCCTTGTCGAGGGTCGCCCACACCACGACGCTGTCGGCGCGGTCCCCGGAGGTGACGTAGATCTTCTCGCCGTTGATGACGTACTCGTCGCCGTCCTTGACCGCGGCGGTGGTCAGGTTGGCCGAGTCCGAGCCGATGCCCGGCTCGGTGATCGCCATTGCCGCCCAGGTGCCCTTGTAGCGCTCGAGCTGCTCCTCGTTGGCCACCGAGGCGATGGCGGAGTTGCCCAGGCCCTGGCGGGGCATCGAGAGCAGCAGCGCGGTGTCGCCCCAGCACATCTCGGCGACCGACAGCACGGAGGCGAGGTTGGCGCCGTTGCGCACCTTGCCCGGTGCGTCGGTCGTCTTCTCGTCCCGGCGTACGCCGCCCGCACCGGCGCCGCCCGTCGCGCCGGTCTCCGACACGCCGTCGATCAGCGCGGCGAGCATGTCGAGCTCCTTGGGGTACTCGTGCTCGGCGCGGTCGTACTTGCGCGAGATCGGGCGCAGCATGTTCATCGCCAGCTGGTGGGCCTGGTCGATCAGCCCGGCCTGCTTCTTGGGGGTCTCGAGGTTGATCATCAGACCATCACCCCACCTTCCATGACTCCGACGGCCCGCAGGTCGCGGTACCAGCGTTCGACCGGGTGCTCCTTGACGAAGCCGTGGCCGCCGAGCAGCTGCACGCCGTCGAGGCCGATCCTCATCCCCTTCTCCGTGCAGAGCTGGCGGGCCAGCCCGACCTCGCGGGCGAAGGCCTGGCCGCGGGTCGCCCTCGACGCGGCCTTCCAGGTCACCAGGCGCATGGCCTGCAGCTCGATCGCGATGTCGGCCACCATGAAGGCGACGGACTGGCGGTGGCTGATGGGCTCGCCGAAGGCCTGCCGCTCGTTGACGTAGTCCTTGACGTGGTCGAGGACCGCCTGACCGGTGCCGACGGCCAGCGCGCACCACGCGAGGCGCGAGAGCCGCACGCACTCGCGGTAGGCCTCGCCGTCCGTGCCGCCGAGCAGCGCGTCGGCGCCGACGCGGACGCCGGTGAGGTGCAGTCGGGACAAACCGGCCGCGCGCAGGCCCATCGACGGGTCGGCCTCGACCTCGAGCCCCTCGGTGCCGGACTCGACGAGGAAGAGGGCCGGCGTGCCCTCGAGCTGGGCCGCGACGACGAAGAGCTCGGCCTCGGCGCCGCGCACCACCGCGGACTTCACGCCGTCGAGGACGAAGCCGTCGCCGTCGCGGAGAGCCGTGGTCGCCAGCGAGAACGCGTCGAAGAGGACGGCGGGCTCGGCGATGGTCAGCGCCGCGACGGGGACGTCGCTGCCGGTGAAGGCAGGGAGGTAGGTCTGCTGCTGCGCGTCGGTGCCCCAGAGACCGATCGCGGTGGCCACGGCACCCGGCGCGAGCGTCGCGACCGCGAGTCCCATGTCGCCCTCGGCGAGGGCCTCGGCGACGAGCGTCCCCGCCATCGCGGAGCGCTCCTCCATGATCCCGCCCAGGGCCTCGGGCACCCCCAGCCCCGGCAGCCCGATCTCCTGGGCGGCGGCGAGGACCTCTGGCGGCGCCGTGCAGGCCTCGTTGGCCTCCGCGGCCGCCGGGCGGAGCAGCTCCGCGGCCAGCTCGCGCACGACGTCGACGAGCATCTCCTCGTCCTCGGTCGGCGTGAGGTCGAAGACGCCGCTGGACGAGGCCGGGGCCGGACGGGCGCCGGACGTCGCCCGGCCCGCCCTCGCGAACGTGCGACCGGCGGCGGTGGCCACGCGGAACCCGTTGCGGGTGGTGGAGTAGACGGCCTGCTCGGTCTGCTTGCGCAGGCCCACGCGGTCGATGAGGTCGCTCTGCGCCAGCCGGTTGACGGCGGCGACGGCATAGCCGATCGGGTCGCGTGACTCCCGGGACGACAACCCGTGGCGGCCGCCGGGCCGAAGGCTGCTCATGAAGGACATGACCCAAATGTAACTCCGAGTTACACCTTTGACCAGAGTGACTGCCGTGGTGCCGATCACCCTCACCCGCCTCGCTAGGATCCAGCGCATGTCAGCCGACGACCCGACCGACGCCTCAACCGACTTCCGGGCACCGCACGGCCCGCTCCCCGAGGGTGGCACGGTGCGCGCGATCACCCGCTGGGGCACGCCGGTCATGCACCGCCCGCAGCAGCCGGTGACGGTGTACGACGACGCGCTCACGACGCTGGCGGCCGACATGGTGGCGACGATGTATGCGGCCGACGGGGTGGGGCTGGCCGCCTGCCAGATCGGCGAGGACGTGGCGATGTTCGTCTTCGACTGCCCCGACGACGAGGGGGTGCGCACCGTTGGCGTGGTGTGCAACCCGGTGCTGACGCTCCCCGAGGGCAAGGACCGGCGGCTCGAGGACGAGGACGAGGGCTGCCTCTCCTTTCCCGGCTCCTTCGAGCCGTGCCCGCGACCCGACTGGGCCCGGGTCGACGGCCAGGGGCTGGACGGCGAGCCCGTGTCCTTCGAGGGCGACGGCCTGCTCGCGCGCTGCCTGCAGCACGAGACCGATCACACGCTCGGCACGGTCTTCGGCGACCGGCTCTCGGCGAAGTCGCGCAAGCGGCTCGGCAAGAAGCACGACGCGGCCGCCGAGGACTACCCCCTCACCTGGCCCGCGGACCCCACCGCATGAGCGACCTGCGGATCACCCGGGAGAACGCGCGCTTCCAGCAGTGGGAGGCACTGCTCACCAACCGCTCGAAGCGCCACCGCAACCGCGAGTTCCTCGTGCAGGGCGTCCGGCCGATCACGCGGGCCGTCGAGGAGGGCTGGACGGTGCGGGCGCTGCTGCGGTCGGACCAGACGGCCTCCGGCTGGGCCGACGCGCTCTGGGCCACCACCCGCGCCGAGCGCGTCGTCCTCTCCCCCGAGCTGCACGCGCGGCTCAGCGGCAAGGTGGAGGGCGCCGAGCTCGTCGCCGTCGTGGAGATGCCCGAGGACGGCGTGGAGCGCCTGGCCGACAGCACCCGCCCCCACGGCCCCGTCGTGGTCTTCGACCGGCCCACCAGCCCGGGCAACATCGGCACGCTGGCGCGCTCGGCGGACGCCTTCGGCGCCTCGGCGCTCGTGGTCACCGGTCACGCCGCCGACCCCTACGACCCGCAGGCCGTCCGTGCCAGCACCGGGTCGCTCTTCGCGCTCACGGTGCTGCGGGTGCCCGGTCCCGGTCCGCTCGTCGAGTGGGCCCAGGCGCACGGCTACCGGATCGTCGGCACCGACGAGGTGGGCAGCCCGCTCGCCGACGTCGCGCTCGGCGGGCGCGTGGTGGTCGTGGTCGGCAACGAGACCCACGGGCTGTCCTCCGGCTGGCGCGCCGTGTGCGACGACGTCGTCAGCATCGCGATGGTCGGCACGGCGTCCTCACTCAACGCGGCGGTCGCTGGGTCGATCGTGCTGCACGACGCGCTGCGCCAGCGCGGCTGATGGAGGCCGTGCTCGACTGGGTCGTCCTGGTCATGCGGACCGTCGGCTCGCCCGGGGTCGGCCTGGCCACCGCCCTGGAGACGGTGTTCCCGCCGGTGCCCAGCGAGCTGGTGCTGCCGCTGGCGGGCTACACCGCCAGCGAGGGCTACTACTCCCTCGTCGCGGCGATCGCGTGGGCGACCGCGGGGTCGCTCGTGGGTGCGCTCGCGCTCTACTGGCTGGGCGCGGCCTGGGGCCTCGAGCGGGTGTGCGCGCTCGCCGACCGGATCCCCCTCACGCACGCCGAGGACGTGCGCCGGGCCGTCGCGTGGTTCGGCCGGCACGGACGTACGGCGGTCTTCGCCGGCCGCCTGGTGCCGGGGGTGCGCAGCCTCGTCTCCATCCCGGCCGGGATCGACCGGATGCCGCTGCCGACCTTCTGCGCCTACACCACCGCCGGCAGCCTGGTGTGGAACGCGGCCCTGATCCTGGCCGGCTACGAGCTCGGCGAGCAGTGGCACCTCGTGGAGGCGTACGTCGGCGGGGTCGGCAACGTCGTCTACGTCCTCCTGGCGGCCGTGCTGGTCGTCGTGGTCGCCCGTCGGCTGCGGCACCGCGTCAGCGGCGGGCCGCGGCGTAGCAGGCCACCGCGCTCGCAGCCGCCACGTTGAGCGAGTCGATCCCGGCGCGCATCGGGATGATCGCCCGGCGGTCGGCGGTGGACTCCCAGCGCGACGACAGCCCGTGCCCCTCGGACCCGAGCACCAGCGCGAGCCGGTCGACGCCGGCGACGGCCTCCTCGATCGGCACGGAGTCGGCCGAGAGGGTGAGAGCGACCGTGGTGAAGCCGCGGCCCGAGAGGTCCGGGAGGGCGTCGTACCAGTCCGGGAGGCGGGTCCACGGCGTGCTGAACACCGCACCCATGCCGACCTTGATCGAGCGCCGGTAGAGCGGGTCCGCGCAGCGCGGCGCGAGGAGCACCGCGTCGAAGCCGAGGGCGGCGCCGGAGCGGAAGACCGCACCCACGTTGGTGTGGTCGACCAGGTCCTCCAGCACCAGCACCGACCGGGCGCCGGCGAGCACGTCCTCGATCGCGGGCAGCGGCCGACGGCGCAGCGAGGCCAGCGCCCCGCGGTGCACGTGGAACCCGGTGACCTGCTCGATCAGCGCCTCGGAGAGCACGTAGCAGGGCCCGGCGCTGCGGGCGAGCACGTCCTCGAGGCCCTCCAGCCAGCGCGGGGCCATGAGGAAGGACCGCGCCTCGTAGCCCGCCTCGACCGAGCGACGGACGACCTTCTCGCCCTCGGCGAGGAACAGGCCGTGCTCGGCCTCGAGGTTCTTGCGCAGCTCCACGTCGCGCAGGTCGCGGTAGTCGGCCAGACGGGGATCGTCGGGCTCGGAGATCTCGACGAGGTCAGCCACGTCCGTAGTGTGCCGGACGCGCGACCGCGACCACGTCACCGATCACGATGATCGCCGGGGGCACCACCTCGTGGGCCGCCAGGTCGTCGGCGAGGGAGTCGAGGGTGGTCAGCACGGTGCGCTCGGTCGGCATCGTGCCGTCGACGATCACGGCGACCGGGGTCGAGGCCGGCCGGCCGCCGGCGAGCAGGGCCTCCGCGATCGCGGGCGCGTTGTCGACCGCCATGAGCAGGACCAGGGTGCCGCGCAGGGCGGCCACCGCCTCCCAGACGACCAGCGAGTCGGGGTGGCCGGGAGGGAGGTGGCCGGAGATCACGGTGAACTCGTGAGCGACGCCGCGGTGCGTGACGGGGATGCCGACCCGCGCCGGGACGGCGATGGCCGAGGTGAGGCCGGGCACGACGGTGACGGGCACGCCGGCCTCGGCGCAGGCCAGCAGCTCCTCGAAGCCGCGGCCGAAGACGAAGTTGTCCCCGCCCTTGAAGCGCACGACACGCTTGCCCGCGAGCGCCCGGGCGACGATGACCTCGTTGATGTGGTCCTGGGAGGCCGACCGCCCGCGTGGGAGCTTGGCGACGTCGATCAGCTCCACGTGGGGTCCGAGCTCGTCGAGCAGCTCGCGGGGCGCGAGGCGGTCGGCCACCACGACGTCCGCCGAGGCCAGCGCGTGGCGGGCGGCGACGGTGACGAGCTCCGGCTCCCCCGGGCCGCCGCCGACGAGCACCACGCCGGGAGTGCGGTCGTGGGCGTCGGAGGCGGTCAGGTGCCCGTCGCGGAGTGCCGTGACGATGTCGTCGCGCAGGGTCGCCGACTTGCGGGGCTCGCGGTTGCCGAGCACGCCCACGGTGACGCTTCCGTGGTGGCCGACGGCCGGCGTCCACGCCGAGCCGCCGCGCGCGTCGTCGGCGCGGACGCAGAAGGTGTGCCGGCTCTCGGCCGCGGCGGCCACCCGGGCGTTGACCAGCGGGTCGTCGGTCGCGGCGACGACGTACCACGCCCCGTCGACGTCGGACTCGGTGAAGTCGCGGAGCTCGAGGGTCAGCTCGCCGGCCAGTCCCTCCAGCGCCGGGGTCACCTCAGGGCTCACCACGGTGACGACGCCGCCGGCGGCGAGGAAGGTCGGCACCCGGCGCTGGGCGACGTGCCCGCCCCCGACCACGAGCACCTTGCGACCGGTCAGCACGAGCCCGGCCAGGTAGGGATGGACCTCGGGCGAGGGATCGGCCGAACCGCTGACGCTCATGCCCCATTGTCTCTGGCCCGCGCGTGGGGGCGGTCGCTAGGTTCGAGGAATGAGCATCGAGCGCCCCGTTTCCCCCAATCCCTACGACCTCCTCCCGGCGACCGCGTCCTTCAGCGTCACCAGCGACGACGTCACCGACGGAGCCCCCCTCAAGGACGACCAGGTGGCCGCACTCGGCAACACCTCACCGCAGCTGAGCTGGTCCGGCGCCCCGGAGGGGACCCAGTCCTACGTCGTCACCTGCTTCGACCCCGACGCCCCGACCCCGAGCGGCTTCTGGCACTGGGGCCTGGTCGACATCCCGGCCGACGTCACCTCGCTCGACACCGGCGCGGCGGCGGGCACGCTCCCGGGCCATGCCTTCCACGTCCGCAACGACGGCGGCGAGCCGGGCTTCATGGGCGCCGCTCCGCCCGAGGGGGACCAGCCGCACCGCTACTTCTTCGTCGTCCACGCGGTGAAGGACGCCTCCCTGGGCGTGGACGCCGACGCCTCCAACGCCGTCGTGTCCTTCAACCTCGCCTTCAAGACCCTGGGACGCGCGGTCCTGCACGGCACCTACCAGCACTGATCCTCCCCGCTCGCGCCGAGAGGCCCAGCGGTCCGGACCCCCGCGGTCCAGACCACTGGGCCTCTCTTTCTGCGTTCTCACCACGGAGGAACGGTCAAGCCGCTTTGATCCGTACCAGACGGTCCGTATGCAATACCGCCTGAATATTGATGATCCCTCCGCGAGTCGTGGTGCCTGACTGCGGGAATTCGTCCCTGGCCCCACCTCTAGGGGTACCCTCGTAGCCGAATCCCGTAGATTCCGTCAAGATTCGCTCAACCCCTACTGCGGATCTTCCTTGGAGGAACCCCGTGCGCATCCACACCCTCGCCCGATGGGCGACCGTGACCGTGGCGGCCGTCCTCGCGGTGGCGATGCCCGCCGCGGCGCAGGCCAGGACCTGGTCGGTCCCCACGTCCGTCACCGTCAAGGACGTCAGCAGCCTGACGACCGACGAGCTCGAGGACACGCTCATGGTCGAGATCAACGCCGCGCGCGTCGCCCACGGCCTGCGCAAGATCTGGACCTTCGACGTCTGCACCGACGATCTCGCCGAGCAGTGGGGCGCGCGGATCGCCCGCACCGGCCTCTTCGAGCACCGTGACCAGAACGAGATCATCCGCAAGTGCCACAACTCCTGGGCCGGCGAGACGCTCGTCCGTGGTACCGGCCTGACCCCGGCCGACATGGTCGAGCTCTGGCTCGACTCCCCCGGCCACCGCGAGATCCTGCTCAGCCCCCGTGCGCGTCGCGCCGGCGTGGCGATCACCCGTGACTCGCAGGGCCGGACGATCGGCGTCGTCAACCTCGTCCGCCACGGCTGACCGCTCCCCCTCGACACCGCTCGACTGCCCGGTGCGCCGCACCCCGCAGGTGTGAGACGATCCCCGGCCCCCTCGTGGGTGGGCCGGGGATCGTTGTCGTGAAGGGGGAAGAGGATGCTGCACGTCGCCGTCGCGACCCGTGCCTTCCGGCGCTACTCGACCTATCGCGCCGCCACCCTCGCCGGGATCTTCACCAACTCGGTGTTCGGGATCATCTACTCCTACGCCTACCTCGCCCTCTGGGACGCCAACCCGACGGCCGGTGGCTACGACGCCCAGGACGCGGTGACGTACGTCTGGCTGGGCCAGGCGCTGCTGATGACCATCGCGCTGTGGGGCGGCGGCACGACCGACGACCTCGCCGAGCGGATCCGCACCGGTGACGTGGCCATCGACCTCTACCGCCCCGTCGGCATCGTCGGGTGGTACCTCGCGAGCGACCTGGGCCGCGCCGCCTACCACCTCGTCACCCGCGGCTTCGGGCCGACGCTGATCGGCGTGCTGGTCTTCCACATCGCGCTCCCCTCGTCGACCCTGACCGCCGGCGCCTTCGCGGTCTCGCTCGTCCTCGCCGTCGTGGTCAGCTTCGCGATCCGATTCCTCGTGGCGAGCACGGCCTTCTGGCTGCTCGACCAGTCCGGCGTGAAGGTGATGAGCGGGGCCTTCGCGATCTTCTTCAGCGGGATGATGCTGCCGCTGGTGCTCTTCCCCGGCTGGCTCGGCACCCTCGCCAACGCCCTGCCGTGGGCGTCGTACGTCCAGGTGCCGGCCGACATCTGGCTGGGCAAGCACACCGGCACCGACCTCGCGGCCGCCCTCGGCTTCCAGGCGATGTGGGCCGCGGTGCTGCTGGGCGTCTGCCAGGGCGTGCTGCGGCTGGCCACGCGCAAGGTGGTGGTCCAGGGTGGATGAGACGGGCCCCGCACAGCACCTGCGCACCTACGGCCAGATCGCGTGGCTCTGGATCCGCGCGGCCTGGCAGTACCCCACGTCGTTCGTGCTGCTCGCCGTGGGCAACGGCCTGATCACCGGGCTCGACTTCGTGGGCCTGTGGATCATGTTCGCCCACCTGCGCGACCTGGCGGGGTTCTCCCTCCACGAGGTGGCCCTGCTCTACGGCAGCGCGTCGCTGGCGCTCGCGATCGCCGACACCGCCATCGGCAGCGTGGAGCGGATCGGCACCTACATCCGCACCGGCCGGCTCGACCAGATGATGACCAAGCCGGTGCCGCTGCTGGTGCAGGTCTGTGCCGACCAGTTCACCCTGCGCCGCCTCGGCCGGCTCACCCAGGCGAGCGTCGTCTTCGGCTGGGCCTGCACCTACGTCGAGTGGACACCGCTGCGGGTGCTGGTCGCCGTGTCGATGCTCGTCAGCGGCGCGATGGTGTTCTTCGGCCTCTTCGTCGGCTTCTCCTGCGTCCAGTTCTGGACCCAGGACGCGACGGAGTTCGCCAACGCCTTCACCTACGGCGGCGCGACGGTCACGCAGTACCCGCTGAGCATCTTCCCCCGCGAGGTGCTGGTCGGGCTGACCTTCGTCATCCCGGTCGCCTTCGTCAACTGGTACCCCTGCCTCTACCTCCTCGGCCGCACCGACCCCTTCGGCACGCCCGACGCGTTCCAGTTCGCCTCCCCGCTCGCCGGGGTGCTGACCATGGCCGCGGCCGTGCTCGTGTGGCGCTCCGGCGTCCGCCACTACACCTCCACCGGGAGCTGACCGATGTCCCAGCCGCTGATCGAGGTCCACGACCTCGAGCGCACCTTCGACGTGCGCCGACGGGTCGAGGGGCGCCGCCGCCGCGTCCGGGAGGAGGTGGTGGCCGTCCACGACCTGACCTTCTCCGTGGAGCCCGGCGAGATGGTGGGCTACATCGGGCCCAACGGCGCCGGGAAGTCGACGACGATCAAGATGCTCACCGGCATCCTCGTGCCGACCGGGGGCCAGGTGCGGGTGGTCGGCCTCGACCCGAGCCGCAACCGGGTCGAGCTGGCCCGCCGCATCGGCGTCGTCTTCGGCCAACGGTCCACGCTGTGGTGGGACCTCCCGCTCGTCGACTCCTTCGAGCTGCTCCAGAAGATGTACCGCATCCCCCTCGCCCGCTACCGGGAGAACCTGGACCGCTTCGTCGAGATCCTCGACCTCGGCGCGCAGCTCGACACCCCGGTGCGCCAGCTGAGCCTGGGACAGCGGATGCGCGGCGACATCACCGCCGCCCTCCTCCACGACCCGGAGGTGCTCTACCTCGACGAGCCCACGATCGGTCTCGACGTCGTCAGCAAGGGGAGGCTGCGCGAGTTCCTGCGCTCGCTCAACGCCGAGCGCAACACCACCTTGATGCTCACCACCCACGACCTCCAGGACATCGAGGCACTCTGCGAGCGGGTCATCGTCATCGACCACGGCACGGGCGTGTACGACGGCTCGCTGGCCGGCCTGCACGCGCAGGGCGGGTCCAGCCGCACCCTGGTCGTCGACCTGGTCGACGAGGCCCCGCCCATCGACGTACCCGGGGCGGAGGTCCGCAGGGTGGAGGGCCCGCGGCAGTGGCTGTCCTTCCCCACCGACGCGAGTGCCGCGCCGATCGTCGCGGCGGTCGCCTCGGCGTACGACGTCGCGGACCTGTCGATCCAGGAGCCGGACATCGAGGACGTCATCCGCGATCTCTACTCGCGCGGGCCCTGAGGGGACCGGTCAGCCGCCGAGACCGCGGAGGCGCTCGGAGTCGCGCTCCGGGGAGGTGAGCGGCTGGCGCTCCAGCACGAGCATGGCCCGGTCGTCGTCGCCGCGCGGGACCTTCTTGAGGACCCGCCTCGGCATGCCGGTGAACCCGCGGGCGTCGACGGCCTGCAGGGCCACGTCACGCAGCCATTCGATGCCGTCGTCGAGGTCGCGGTCGCTCGTCTCGATGACGCCGTCGGTGTAGAACATCAGCGCCTCGCCGGGGCGCAGGCGTCCGCGGCTCGGGGTGAAGTCGGCCTCGGCGATCACGCCGAGGGCCATGCCGCGTGCGTTGTCGATCGACCACCCGCGCTCGCCGAGGTGCCAGTGGAGCGCCGGCGGGTGGCCGGCGCTGGTGATCGTGTAGTCGCCGGTGACGAGGTCGACCTTG
This sequence comes from Nocardioides sp., assembly GCF_025965415.1. Taxonomy (GTDB): domain Bacteria; phylum Actinomycetota; class Actinomycetes; order Propionibacteriales; family Nocardioidaceae; genus Nocardioides. Next base: position 10,817 of record NZ_JAOPWY010000006.1, on the reverse strand, counting down.
ATGTGGACCGCCGTGGCCAGCGACTCGTCGGACTCCTGGCGCAGCAGGAACATGTTGGCCGCGGCCATCAGCTCCGCCGGGGGCAACGCCCCGATGAGGCCACCGAGGGCGCCGGCGAACTGCAGCGCCTGCGGGCCGACCGAGGTGCCCTTGCCGCACACGTCGACGAGGGCCATCTCCAGCCACCGCCCGTCGCGGAGGTCGGCGACGAGGAAGTCTCCGGCATAGCTGGGGCCGTTGGCCGTGATCGTCGCCGACTGCGAGCGCCACCCGTTGGGCAGGGGCGGCACGACCCCTTGGCGCTGGAGCCGGTCGCGCAGCTGGGTGAGCACCGCCTCGCTCAGCGCCATCGGCAGGCCGGAGCGCTGCCGGCTGGACTGGTAGACCGCGAGCATGATGGCAACGGCGAAGATCACCAGCGCCGCGGAGCGGCTCGCGGTGGCGAAGCTCGTCTCGATCGAGGTCCAGAAGGCCACCACCGCCAGCACCGCGACCAGCACCAGCAGCGGCACGAAGCGGAGCAGCATCGTGCCGACCATCAGGAAGAGGAACCACAGGGAGACCGGGACGACGCGCTCGGCCAGGTATCCGACCCCCACCGACAGGGCGACCGCACCCACGAGCACGAGCAGCAGGAAGGCCTGGCTGCCCCGGGACCCGGTGCGCCACCCCTCGACCCGCTGCTGGACGTAGGCCGAGAACCCGCGCAGCACGGTCCCCAACGCGTTCGCCACGGCTGAAGGGTAAGCGCTGGCGGCGAAACCTGAGGTCGAACCACGAGATCCGTCGCCGCTGGATAGGCTCGCAGCATGCCCCTGGTGCCGATGCAGGCCGACGTGCTCGGACCTGACTACCGGGTGGAGACGATCTCACTCCCGCCCGACAGCGAGGGCCCCGTCGTCGCCACGCTGGTCACGCTCGAGCCGGCGCACCCCAACGGTCGGGCCGTGCTCCACGTGCACGGCTTCGCCGACTACTTCTTCCACACCGAGTTCGCCGAGTGGTGGACTGCCCGCGGCTACACGTTCTACGCCCTCGACCTGCGCAAGTACGGCCGTTCGCTGCGCGAGCACCAGACGCCCCACTACATCTCCGACCTGCGGGAGTACTTCGCCGAGATCGATCTCGCCTGGTGGCGGATCACCCAGCGCGACGGGCACCGCGAGGTCATCGCGTCCGGCCACTCCACCGGCGGCCTGACGGTCCCGCTCTGGGCCCACGAGCGGCGTCCCGACGAGCTCGTCGCCATGGTGCTGAACTCGCCGTGGTTCGACATGCAGGGCTCGGCGTGGCTGCGCAGTCCGGCGGCCCGGGTGGCGATCGAGCGGATCGGGTCCAGCCGCCCGATGCAGGAGATCCCGCGCAAGATCAGCGGCGTCTACGGACGTGCCCTGCACCACGAGCACGGGGGCGAGTGGGACTACGACCTCACCTGGAAGCCGCTGGAGTCGCGTCCCATCTACGTCGGCTGGCTGCGCGCCGTACGACGTGGCCACGCACAGCTGCATGCGGGGCTGGACGTCGAGTGCCCGACCCTGGTGCTGTCCTCGGCCCACTCCTACTTCGGCCCCCGGCCCGACGACCACGCCCGCACCCACGACATCGTCCTGGACGTCGCGCAGATCCGGCGCTGGGCGTCCTCCGTCGGCCGGCACGTGACCTCGATCGGCATCGAGGGCGCGATCCACGACATCGTACTGTCGCGCCCGGAGGTGCGGGCCCTGGCCTACACCGAGATCGACACGTGGCTGCGCGCGTGGGTGGCCCCGGCCGGCTCAGAGGAGCAGGACCACCAGGGCGGTCAGCCCGACCACAGCGATCACGGCGCGTAGCAGGCCGGGCGCCAGCCGGCGACCCACGGTGGCGCCCAGCTGGCCGCCGATGACCGACCCGAGCGCGATCAGCCCGGCCGCCACCCAGTCGATGTCGGCGACGGCGATGAACACGACGGCGGCGACGGCGTTGACGATCAGCGCCAGGACGTTCTTGGTCGCGGTGTGGCGCTGCATCGAGTCGGCCACCCCGATGCCGAGCACCGCCATCAGCAGGACCCCCTGCGCGGCGCCGAAGTAGCCGCCGTACACGCCGGTCGCGGCCACTGCCGGCCACACCCACCACACGCCGTGGTCGGGGATGCCGCCGCGCGCCTCGGCGCGGGTGGCGACGGCGCGCTGGATCCGGGGACCGAAGATGACCAGGAGCACGCCGAGCAGGATGAGGACAGGCACGATCGCGTCGAACGCCGACGACGGCAGGACCAGCAGGAGCAGGGCACCCGCGACTCCCCCGAGCAGGGACGCGGAGCCCAGGCGCAGCACCCGCGAGCGCTGTCCGGCGAGCTCGCGCCGGTAGCCGAAGACCCCGGACATGCTGCCCGGGACCAGGCCGACAGTGTTGCTGACATTGGCCGTGACGGGGGGTACGCCGAACGCCAGCAGGGTCGGGAACGTGATCAGCGTTCCCGACCCCACCACGGTGTTGATGGTGCCGGCCGCCACCCCGGCGAGGGTGACGAGGACGGCTTCGAGCGGACTCACTCCTGCGGGGGCCCACCCTCAGCGGGAGCGTCCGCCGCGGGGGTGTCGAGCGACGGGGACACGGAGGAGGTCGTCCCGGTGGGCGTCTGCGCCACCGACTCCGCCTCCGCGATCGCCTCCTCGACGGCCTTGCTGGTCGCGCCGGTCCCCGAGGGCTTCGGCAGCTGCGGCTCGGAGGGGCCCATGTCGACCCGGGTGCGCGGCGTGGCCTCGCGCGGGATCCCGGCGATCTCGTGGATGGAGGAGCCGAGGCCCTCCATCGCCTTGGTGATCTCGGACGGGATGACCCACACCTTGTTGGCGCTGCCCTCGGCGATCTTGGGCATCATCTGGAGGTACTGGTAGGCCAGGAGCGACTGGTCGGGCTGGCCGTCGTGGATCGCCTGGAAGACGGTCTGGATGGCCTGCCCCTCGCCCTGGGCCCGGAGGATCGAGGCCTCGCGGTCGGCCTGCGCGCGCAGGATCTGCGACTCGCGGTCACCCTCGGCGTTGAGGATCTGCGACTGCTTCGAACCCTCGGCCGTGAGGATCGCGGCCTGCCGCTGCCCCTCCGCGGTGAGGATGACGGCGCGCTTCTCGCGGTCGGCACGCATCTGCTTCTCCATCGAGTCCTTGATGGAGGGCGGCGGGTCGATCCCCTTGAGCTCGACGCGGTTGACGCGGATGCCCCACTTGCCGGTGGCCTCGTCGAGGACACCGCGCAGGCCGGAGTTGATGGAGTCGCGGCTGGTCAGCGTCTCCTCGAGGTCCATGCCGCCGACGATGTTGCGCAGCGTGGTCATGGTCAGCTGCTCGATCGCCTGGATGTAGTTGGCGATCTCGTAGGTCGCCGCCACCGGGTCGGTGACCTGGAAGTAGATGACGGTGTCGATCGAGACGACCAGGTTGTCCTCGGTGATCACCGGCTGCGGCGGGAAGCTCACCACCTGCTCGCGCAGGTCGATGAGGTAGCGCATCCTGTCGATGAACGGCACCAGGATGTTGAGGCCGGCAGGCAGCGTCGCCTTGAACTTGCCGAACCGCTCGACGATGGCGGCACGCGCCTGGGGCACGATCTTCACCGTCTTCGAGAGCAGGACGACGACGAACAGGACGATGAGCAGGAACAGGACCAACAAGGCTGTCGGCATTCGGTTCTCCCCCGGATGTTGGTGTGGCTGGTGGTGTGGCTGGGTGGCGCTCGCTCAGGACTCCAGCGAGCCGACGGGGTGGACGTAGGCCGTCGCACCCTTGATCTGCAGGATCTCGACGGTCTCACCCGCGGGGATCCGCAGGCTCTCGTCGTAGGGAAGCGCGGTCCACGTCTCACCGCCGGCCTTGATCCGGCCGGCGTTCAGGCCGGAGATCTCCTCGGTGACCAGGCATCGGGTGCCCACCAGCTTGCCGTGGCCGAGCGAGAGCTCGGGACCGCCGTGCAGGCGCTTGATGACCGTGGGGCGCACGAGCGCGAGCGCGGCCACCGACGCGGCGAGCGCCGCAAGGACCTGGACGACGACCGGGAGCCCGATCAGGGCGGCGACCATGCCGATCACCGCGCCGGCCGCGAGCATCGCGAGGATGAGGTCGAGGCTGAACATCTCGGCCACGCCCAGCGCGATCGACAGCGCCAGCCAGGTCTCCCAGAGGTGGTCGCGGATCCAGTCCATGCCGAGAGCCTATCCAGTCACCGCTGAAGGATCCGCTCGGCAGGACGTCGCCGGGCGGCGAACCTGTCGTCGGCGCGGCTCAGCAGCAGCGGCATGCCGAAGGCCTCCGACAGCGTCTCGGCGGTGACGACGTCCTCCACGGGGCCCGCGTCGACCACGCGGCCCTCGCGCAGCAGCAGCGCATGGGTGAAGCCGGGCGGGATCTCCTCGACATGGTGGGAGACCAGCACGGTCGCGGGCGAGTCGGGGTCGAGGGCCAGCTCGGACAGCGTCGCCACCAGGTCCTCGCGGCCACCGAGGTCGAGGCCGGCGGCCGGCTCGTCGAGGAGCAGCAGCTCGGGGTCGGTCATGAGGGCACGGGCGATCTGCACGCGCTTGCGCTCCCCCTCGCTGAGGGTGCCGAAGGTGCGGTCGGCGAGGTGACCGGCCCCGACCTCGGCGAGGAGCGCCCCCGCGCGGTCGTGGTCGAGGTCGGCGTAGTGCTCGCGCCAGCGGCCCACGACGCCGTACGACGCGGAGACGACGACGTCCTTGACCAGCTCGCTGCGGGGGATGCGGTCCGCCAGCGCGGCACTCGTCAGCCCGATGCGGGGGCGGAGCTCGAAGACGTCGGTGGTGCCGAGGACCTCGTCGAGGATGCCGGCGACCCCCGTGGTCGGGTGGAGCTGGGCGGCGGCGACCTGGAGCAGCGTCGTCTTGCCCGCGCCGTTGGGGCCGAGCACGACCCAGCGCTCGTCCTCCTCGACCTCCCAGCTGACGTCGTCGAGCAGCAGGGTCTGGCCACGGCGCACCGTGACCCCCGCGAACTCGATGACGGCAACCATGGTCCTCACCCTATCCAGCAGCGACCGCACGCCCCGGGACCAACACGACGGGCCGCCCTGCGCTGATGGGCAGCGAGTAGCCTCGCCCGCGATGTCGTCCTCCCACCTCGCCCTCCCCCACTCGGCGGTCCTCGCCTGGTGGCTCACGGCGTGGCTGCGCGGCCACGAGCAGACCGACCACGTGCTCGACGTGCTCGCCGACGACACCCATCTGCTCGAGGGCGGTTCGGCGCTCGACCTGCTGGCGCGCTCGCGTGCGAGCGGAGCGCCGTACGCCGGGCTCGCGCTGCCCGTGGAGGGGGACCCGCTGGGCCTCGGCGGCCCGCGGGACCTCAACGAGGCGGCCCTGGACGCCGGGCAGGCGATCATCGCGGGCGGCCTCGGGCTGGTGCCGCAGGTGCAGGGCGAGACCGTGCAGTGGCGGCCCTTCGGGGCGAGCCCCCGGCAGCTGCCCGACGTGGGCGAGGCGGACCGGGGGCTGCGCGAGTCGCTGATCGGCGCGGCCGGCGACCTGGCCGCGCTCGACGTCGCCCGCTGGCGCCCGGAGGCGGCCGACGCCCTCATGAACCTCCATCACCGTCCGGCGCTCGGGGCACCCCTCGGCACCCCACCGCGCTGCGTGGACCTCGCGGCACGCGGGCTCCAGGCGTGGGCGATCGTCGACCTGGCCCTTGCCGACGACGGTGGCGCGATCTCGGCGTACGAGGTGGAGCAGCGACGTGCCCTCCTCCAGCCGCTGGGACGGGCGGCTCGCCGCGCGATCGTGGCGGCGTGCTCGCCCGAGGTGTGGCCGGACCGGTGAGCCGGGGTGGTCGGGCCACGCCCGGTGGTCGGACTCCGTGCCCGTCCCCCGACCGGCCGGACTAGCCTTCCCACACCATGGAAGACGAGCCGAAGACGCTGCTGGTCACCCTGACCGGCAAGGACAGGCCAGGCGTCACCTCCGCGATCTTCGCCGCGCTCGCGGCGGCCGGGGTCGAGGTCGTCGACATCGAGCAGATCGTGCTGCGGCGCCGGCTGGTGCTCGGCATCCTCGTCACCGCTCCGCGGGACTGGAAGAAGCTGCGCGACGTCATCGAGCGCACCGCCGCCGAGCTCGACATGAACGTCGAGGTCGACCGCGGCGCCGGCGACAACCGGAGCCGGTCCAGCGACCGGTCGCACATCACGATCATCGGCAATCCGCTGAAGGCCTCGGCGATGTCCGCGATCGCCGGGCGGATCGCCGACTCCGGCGCCAACATCGACAAGATCGAGCGGATGGCGCGCTACCCCGTGACCGCCATCGAGCTGCACGTCTCCGGTGCACCCGCGGAGGCACTGCGCCCGCTGCTCGCCGCCGAGGCGGTCAAGCAGGGCATCGACCTGGCGGTCCAGCGCGACTCGCTGCACCGTCGCGGCATCCGCCTGATCGTGATGGACGTCGACTCGACCCTGATCCAGGGCGAGGTCATCGAGATGATCGCGGCGCACGCCGGTCAAGAGGCCGAGGTCGCCCGGGTGACCGAGGCGGCGATGCGGGGCGAGCTCGACTTCGAGCAGTCGCTGCGCGAGCGTGTCGCGCTCCTGGAGGGCGTCCCGGTCGCGGCCCTCGACGAGGTCTACGCCTCCATCCAGCTCGCCCCGGGTGCCCGGACCATGGTCCGCACCCTGCGGCGGCTCGGCTACCGCTTCGCGATCGTCTCGGGCGGCTTCACGCAGATCACCGACCGCCTCGCGGCCGACCTGGGCATCCACTTCGCCCGGGCCAACGAGCTCGAGATCGCCGACGGCGTGCTGACCGGCCGGATCGTGGGCCCGGTCGTCGACCGTGCCGGCAAGGCGGCTGCCCTGCGCGAGTTCGCGGCCGAGGTGGGCGTCCCGCTCGACGCCGTGATCGCCATCGGCGACGGCGCCAACGACCTCGACATGATCAACGCCGCCGGGCTCGGCATCGCCTACAACGCCAAGGCGATGGTGCGCGACGCCGCGGACACGGCCGTCAACGTTCCCTACCTCGACGCGATCCTCTACCTGCTCGGGATCTCCCGCGAGCAGATCGAGGAGGCCGACGCGGCCGTCGGCATCGTCACGCCCGCGCCCCCGCTGGAGCCCGGGAGCTGAGCGGGCGCAGCCCGACCGCCACGCATCCCCCGACCTCCTCGTCGTACGCCTCCTCCGTCGCCAGGCCGGCGGCAGCCATGGCTCCGGTCGTCAGGGACAGCTGCTCGGGACTCGTCTCGATGAGCAGCACGCCCCCCGGCGCGAGCCAGTCGGCCGCTCCGCTCGCCAGCCGACGGTGCAGGTCGACGCCGTCGCTGCCCCCGTCCAGGGCCACGACCGGCTCGTGGTCGCGCGCCTCGGGCGGCATCGTCGTGATCCGGCCGGACGGGACGTAGGGCGCGTTGGCCGCGAGCACGTCGATCCGCCCCCGCAGGCCGTGCGGGAGCGCGGCGTAGAGGTCGCCCCGGTGGACGATGCTCGCCGGCGCGTTGGCCGAGGCGCACTCCAGCGCCACCCGACTCAGGTCGGCGGCATGCACCTCGCCGGCCAGCCCGTCCAGGCAGGCCGCGACCGGCGCGACCCCGCAGCACATCTCGACCACGACGACCACCTCCGCGCTCGTCCCGCTCCGCGCGACGACGTGGGAGCGCGCCGTACGCGCCAGCAGCTCGGTGCGGCGGCGCGGGACGAACACCCCGGGGGCGACGACCAGGCGACGCCCGAGGAACTCGACCCACCCGAGCACGGTCTCCAGCGGCTCGCCACCAACCCTGCGGGCGACGAGGGACTCCAGCTCGGCAGGGGTCGCTGCGGCCTCCTCCAGGAGCGCGGCCTCGTCCTCGGCCCACACGCATCCGGCGGCGCGCAACCGCGCCACGACGGACGGACCGGTCATCCGTCGCCGGCGTAGAAGGCCTCGAGGCGCCCGGTGCCCGGCCCGAGGTCGGCCCAGGTGCACTCGACCGTGAAGACGGCGAGGGCGGACGTGGGGAAGCCACGGGTCACGAGGCCGGTCGTCGCGTCCTCGTCGCCGTCGCCGTCGTCGATCAGCTCGGCGACCGAGGCCATCGTCGGGTTGTGACCGATCACGACCAGCGTCGCGACGTCGGCGTCGGCCTCGCGGATCAGGTCGAAGGTGGAGTCCGACCCTGCCGCATAGAGGCCGGCACTGAAGTCGGGCCCGACGTCCCACGCGGCCGCTGCGGCGACGTGCTCCCAGGTCTGACGGGTCCGCACCGCGTCCGAGACGAGGGCGGCGTCGGGGGTGATCCCCTGGTCGCGCAACCAGCGACCGGCTGCCTCCGCGTCGCCGCGACCGCGGTCCGCCAGGGCCCGCTCCTGGTCCGACGGAGCCGTCGGCTGGGCCTTGGCGTGACGCATGACGACCAGGCGTCTCGTCCCGTCGCTCCCTGACTGCTGCATGCGTCCAGCCTTGCAGCCGCTAGCCTGCGTGTCATGCCCCACGGACCACTCATGATCATCGGTGGCGCCGAGGACAAGGTGCGCAAGCCGACGATCCTCAAGCACTTCGTCGCACTCAGCGGCGGGACGGACGCCCGGATCGCCGTCATCCCGACCGCCTCCTCGCTCGGACGCGAGGTCGTCGACGTCTACGACGCGCTCTTCACCAAGTTCGGTGCGGCCCGCGTCGACGCCGTACGCCCCGAGAGCCGCGAGCAGGCCCACGACCCCGTGCTGGTCAAGGCGCTCGACGAGGCCACCGGCGTCTTCATGACCGGGGGCAACCAGCTCAAGCTGTCGTCGATCGTGTGCGGCACGCCTGTGGGTGACGCGATCCTGCGCGCCCACGAGCGCGGTGCGGTCGTCGCCGGCACGTCGGCGGGCGCGAGCATCCAGTCGTCGCACATGGTCGCCTTCGGCGTCGGCGGCGCCACCCCCAAGCAGCGGATGACCCAGGTCGCCGCCGGCCTCGGGCTCGTGGACGCCGCGGTGATCGACCAGCACTTCGACCAGCGCAACCGCTACGGCCGGCTCCTGATGATCGTGGCGCAGAGCCCGCAGCTGCTGGGGATCGGCGTCGACGAGGACACCTGCGGCCTCGTCGAGGACGTGGACGGCGACATGGTCATGCGGGTCATGGGCAAGGGCGCCGTCACGCTCTTCGACGGCACGCGCATGGTCTCCAACGCCTACGAGGCCACCCGGTCCTCGCCGCTCCTGGCGAGCGGCGTGCTGTTCCACGTGCTGCCCGAGGGGGCGGTCTTCAACCTCTCGACGCGCGAGCTGGTGGCCCGGGACCCGGTGATCGACCCCGAGGACGCCGACGAGCTCGCCGAGGCCAGCCGCGACCTGCGCCAGCTCGCCCGCGACATCGCCGCCGCCGACGCCACCCCGGCCGCCATCCGCCGCCGCCTGAAGATGAGGCGCACGTCGCGCGCTGCCGTCGACCCCAGCCCGAGCCCGACCGAGGAAGACCACGCATGACCGAGCGTGGCGAGGTCGTCATCCGACACAGTGCGACATGTGCCCCATGCGCGCACGGAGCGAAGCGAGTACGTGCATGAGTGAGCGCCCCACCCCGGACCTGGAGATCGTCGAGACCCGCGTCTACCGCGGCGCCAACGTCTGGTCCTACGAGAAGTCGATCCACCTCGTGGTCGACCTCGGCTCGCTCGAGCAGTTCCCCAGCAACACCATCCCCGGGTTCACCGACGACATCGTCTCGATGCTGCCGGGCCTGCGGGAGCACTCGTGCTCGCGCGGTCGGCGCGGTGGCTTCCTCGAGCGGCTCAACGAGGGCACCTGGCTCGGCCACGTCGCGGAGCACGCCGCGCTCGCGCTGCAGCAGCTGGTCGGCCACGACATCCGCCGCGGCAAGACGCGCCAGGTGAAGGGGCAACCCGGCCGCTACAACATCATCTACGGCTACGTCGACGAGAACGTCGGCCTCAGCGCCGGGCGCCTCGCCGTACGCCTGGTCAACCACCTCGTCGAGGGCGACCCGGACTTCGACTGGGAGACCGAGCGCGACGACTTCATCCGCCGCGCCGAGCGCACCGCCTTCGGCCCGTCCACGCAGGCGATCGTCGACGAGGCCGTCTCGCGCGACATCCCGTGGATCCGGCTGAACCAGCACTCGCTCGTGCAGCTGGGCCAGGGCGTCCACGCCAAGCGGATCCGCGCCACGATGACCTCGGAGACCAGCGCGATCGCCGTCGACATCGCCTCCGACAAGGACCTCACGACCCGCCTGCTCGGTGCGGCGGGCCTGCCGGTCCCCAAACAGGAGTCCGTGCGTACGGCGGACCAGTGCGTGCGCGCGGCGAACCGGATCGGCTACCCGGTCGTGGTCAAGCCCCTCGACGGCAACCACGGTCGCGGGGTCTGCCTGGACCTCCAGGACGACGACGAGGTTCGCGAGGCGTTCGAGATCGCCAAGGGTGAGTCCCGGGGCGGCTGGATCATCGTGGAGTCGCTGGTCATCGGCAAGGACTACCGGTGCCTGATCATCGACGGCCGGGTGGCCGCCATCGCGGAGCGGGTGCCGGCCTCGGTCACCGGCGACGGCACCAGCACGGTCGAGCAGCTGGTCGACACGGCGAACGCCGACCCGCGCCGCGGCGTCGGCCACGAGAAGGTGCTCACCCGGATCAAGGTCGACGAGGCCGCGACCGGGCTCGTCCGCGAGCAGGGCTTCGAGATGACCGACGTCCCCCCCGAGGGCCTGATGGTCAAGCTGGCCCTCACCGGCAACATGTCGACCGGCGGCATCTCCATCGACCGCACGTTCGAGGCGCACCCGGAGAACGTCGAGATCGCCGAGGAGGCGGCCCGGATGATCGGCCTGGACATCGCCGGCATCGACT